>CAIPTQ010000398.1 GCA_903868035.1 uncultured Phycisphaerales bacterium | reverse complement strand
TTTTGCCGATCGATGTTTCTGTGGGTGCCCCCAACAGCCAGACGCAGAACGAGATGAACCCTGCCGTTGGCGCAGGAATTGACATTGATCGCCTGCAGGCGGAGATTGCCCGTCAAGTTGGACTGTGATCGTGGTATAATCGGACTTGTTCGCCACTTGGGTTAAAATGGAGACTAATGATGTTTAGGAACATTTGTAGGTTGTTGGCAATGGGCGTGTTCGTCGGGATGAGTTGTATGTTGCATGCCCAATCGGCGTCGTCCTCGCGCCCGGCGGCGAGCGTTCCATCGGAAGCGGCCGTGGCTGCGGCTGTCGCGCTACTTCGGACGACGGCGGACCCGAAACAACTTGTGGAGGCGATTCGGGTGGTGGCGCAGTCATCCAACGATGAGGCATGGAAAGCACTGCGCGAAGTGCTCGTGGATCCAGGGCGAATCAAAGTGCTGGAAATCGGCCCGCCGGGATTAGATATGGGCAACGTTACGATTTCCTATGCGCTCCCTTGGTACGGCGCGGCACTAGTGGCGGTGTGTGAGGCCCAGCCCAGCCGGGCCAATTCCACCTTTGTGTGGCTGGCGGGACAGACGCCCTACAATCGGCGGGAGGGGGGACGATGGCCGTATCTGCTGTACGATGCCGCACAGTATCTGCGGGCGCCCGATGCCGCGGTAATGGATGTTTACAGTAAGACTCTGTCGCAAACGGATCTGATAGAAACGACCAAGGGATATATTCTCCAAGCCTTGGCCGCCCATGCCACGCCGGAGAGCATAGACTTGTACAAGAAATATAAAGTGTACGGCACCATTGTGGACCTCCTAACCTATCGCAACCGGTATCTGACGCTCCAATACTTCATCGAACGCTATGCATCGGTCACAGACGAAAAGGAAGCCCCTAATCTAATCAATGGCCTCCTGACCAGCCGCTATAAGATCCACAATCGTGGGGGCGAATATGAAATCACACTGCCCAATCCCATTGACCCATCCCCCGCCGATGCCAGCAAATTCGCTGACCTTCTCGAGAAACTGCGCACCGTTCCCGCGAAAGTGTCCCTCACCATTGAGCAGGATCAGAAATTGAGCGAGTTTGTCGCGAAACTCAGAACAGCTGCCGCCAAAAGCCCGGCAACACAAAAATAGTCATCCATGATGCTGTAAAAAGATGCTGTACACTATTGCTGCCGAGACTGCCTTTTGGACCAGCCGCACCCTGATCATGCCCATGCCGGAAGAACACAGTGCGCCATCCGCCGCGGATGTGTAGAGATTGTTGTCATGATGAGGCCCGACGATATTTCCATATCACTTCATCCAGAACCCAAAGGAGTCCCATGAAAACCCGCCTCCTACCCCTTCTCGCCGCCGCGTGCCTGCTGGTCCTTGACGCCGCCGCCTTCGCCCAAGCCGCCGCACGCCCCGCCACCCCCGCCAAACCGCCGGCCACCCCCGCCAAACCCGCCGCCGCGCCCACCACCGCCCAAGCCGCCGCCACCGCGCGGCGCACGGTCCTGGAAACGCAGCTCAAGTCCGGCACCAAGGCCCAGATCACCCAGGCGCTCGCCGCTTATAAGGCGTGGTTCGCCGAGGACGCCAAGGCCGCCGAGACCGCCTTTTGGAACAGCCGCCCGCTGATCATGCCGCTGGCCGACCACGCCACCGAGACGCTGGAATTGATCGAGCTCTCGAAGAAGTACAAGCTGGAGGCCAACAGCGCCAAGTACGGCTATGCCTTCGCCCTGGAGGCCATGTCGCTGATGCAGCTTGACAAGCCTCAGGAAGCCCTGGCCGCCGCCCAGGAGGGCCTGGAGCGCGACACGGAAGCCACGGCCGACGAGTTTCGCATTTCGCTGGTGCCGGCACTCGCGCCGGTCAAGAAGCATAAGGAAATCGCCCAACTCTTTGCCTTGGCCGTCGCCGCCTGCCCGGCCACGCCGGCCATCACCGACTCGCTGCTCAAGCAGCGCATCACCACGTTCAACGCCATGAAGGACTACCCGGCGGCACTGGCCTGCGCCAAGTCCTACTTCAACGTCACCACGATGGCCAACACCTCCGACGCCATCACCATTCTCGACCGCCAGTTCCTCCTGCCCAATATGGAAGACCGCACCCAGGTCGATCAGTTCCGCAAGGAAGCGACCGCCGGTGCCGCCTCAGTGATAGGAAATTTGATTATTGCGGATGAGCGCGCCATGCTCAGGGTGGAGGGTTTGGGGGGCGGGGGAGGTTTGGAGAAGTTCTGACCGGCCACTCACGACAGCCTCCAGCTTCCTGGACTGCTTTTGCCCGCTGGCAAACGCCGCTCCGGGGTTGAACTGCTGCCCAAGGACCGCCCTTGGGCGAACCGGGGGCATTGTACCCCCGCCCCCGATATCAGCAACCCGCCTCAAGACCCACTTGGCGCCACCGGCGGATTAAACCCAATGACCTTGGGCGCCTTGGGCTTACCGATGACGGCCTGCGCTGCCGGTATTGCGGGAAAGCGGCGGGCGTGGTGGTGCTTGAACTAATGGGACCGGACAGGGGTGAACCCACTTGTGACGGTGGGAGCGAGGATTGAAGCCGCCGGGACAGGGTGGCGGAAAGCCCCGAAGCCATTGGCTGTACAAGGTGCGGAATCCGCAGCCGACAACCCGGCATGAAGCCGCTGAGAAGTCTGTGATCGTGGAGTATCGCGCCGACGGGGCGCAGACAGTGTTTCCCGGATCGGTGCATGAGAGCGGAGAGCCGATCCGCTGGGACGTGGGAGTTGGCGGCGGCACTGGCGGAGCATGGCGCACACAAGGCCCCGGCTGCGCGGCTATTCAACGTCCCCGACCGCTGGCGGATGCTGGACGCCTACAAGGCCGACTTGGCGGCGGCGGGCGTGCCGTACAAGGATGCCGGCGACAAGGTAGCGGACATTCACGCCTTGCGGCACACGTTCATTTCGTCACTGGGGGCGGCGGGGGTAAATCCGAAAACGATGCAGGCGCTGGCCCGGCATTCCACGATTGCCTTGACGATGGACAAATACACGCACCTGCGCCTGGGCGATGAGGCGGCAGGTATCGCTCAATTGCCCGATTACGGCATGCCAGAGGCCGCTGGCGCTCTTCGTACCGGCACCGATGACGCACCGGCGGCAACGGGGGCGGGGCTTGCACCGTCAAGGCCCATTGCCACGCTGGGCGCGGGGATGGGGGATCGGTCCACCGGCGGCGCGGGCGCCGCAAATCGGCTTGTAGGCGGTTCGGCGCTGGGCGCTCATATCGACGATCCTGCATGTAGGGGCGCAATCAGGGGCGCGCTGGGTCAAAAACAGTCCCGAAATGAAACAGAGGTAGACAACGGCGCGGACGATTCGCTATACTGTGATTCACCAGTGTCCATGCGGGTTTTGCCGATGGATACAGGGGGAGAAGATGACACTCGGGGCCGTAGCTCAATTGGGAGAGCACTAGCTTTGCAAGCTAGGGGTTGCCGGTTCGATCCCGGTCGGCTCCAATCGTGACGCATTCACTTCTCGTGGTTTCACCCTGACTGGGAGTCCCGCATGAAACGCGCCTTTACCCTCATTGAACTCCTCGTCGTCGTCGCCATCATCGCACTGCTCATCGCCATCCTCCTGCCGGCCCTGGGCAAGGTCAAGGAGACCTCCCGCCGCACCACCTGTGCCGCCAATCTCAAGGCCCAGGGTTCCATGATGGCCATCTATGCCGGCCAATACAACGACACGCTCCCCATCTTCGACACCGCCACCGGCGGCGGCGGCAAGTGGCTCACCGACATCCCCGTCGAATTCGCCGACCAGCTCCTGAGCACCAACACCTCCAACATGAACGACCCCCATTCCCAGCGCCGCATCTTCTACTGCCCCAGCAATCCCGACCAGAATGCCGACTTCATGTGGCTCCAGTGGGCCGCCTCCGAACATCGCCGCAGCCTCGGCTACAACTACCTCACCAAGCGCGGCAAGGGCCAAACGCCCCCCGGCTACGACCAGATCGGCCCCACCTCCACCCCCGTCCGCACCCCCACGGTCCTCTGGCAGACGCACATGACCAACGTCCAGCGCGCCTCCCAGGCGGAACTGGCCTTTGACGTCATCCTCTCCGATCCCGCGGGCAATACCTTCGTCCATCCGATCACCAACGAAAACACCACCAGCCATCTCTTCGGCAAAACCCCCGCCGGCGGCAACGTCCTCTGCTGCGACAGCCACGTCGAATGGCGCAAGTTCAACAAGAGCCAGGCCGTCTCCATCCCCACCGGCGACAACCTGGGCTTGCAGTGGCTCTCCCCCCCATAATCCGCATCACCCCTTGGCCTTCGGTATCTCCGCCAGCAGCTTGTCAATGATCTTGTCGCTGGTCATCCCCGCCGCTTCCGCCGAAAACGTCGGCAGAATGCGATGCCGCAGGATCGGGTGGGCCGTTCGTTGTATGTCTTCGGTGGTCACGTGGACCCGCCCGTTGAGGATCGCCCGCGCCTTGCCCGCCAGAATCAGGTAGATGCTGGCGCGCGGCCCGGCGCCCCATTGCACCATCTCCGAAATGAACTTCGGCACGCCCGGCTCGTTGGGCCGCGTCGCACGCACCAGGTCGCGCGCATAGCTGTACACATGCTCGGCCACCGGCACCCGCCGCACGATCTCCTGCAGCCGCTGAATCGCCGGCCCGTCCAGCAGCCGCGCAATCTGCGCCCGATACCCCGTCGTCGCCTGCTTCATGATCCGCGTCTCCTCCTCGGCACTGGGATATTGCACGATGGTCATGAACATAAAGCGGTCCAACTGCGCCTCGGGCAGCGGGTACGTACCCTCCTGCTCGATGGGGTTCTGCGTCGCCAGCACGAAGAACGGCTCGGGCAGGTCGTACGTGTGGTCGCCGGCGGTCACGCGGTGTTCCTGCATCGCCTCCAGCAGCGCCGCCTGCGTTTTCGGCGGCGTGCGGTTGATTTCATCCGCCAGCAGCATGTTGGCGAACAGCGGCCCTTTGACAAAACGGAAGGCGCGCTTGCCCGTGGTGCGGTCTTCTTCGAGCACGTCCGTGCCCATGATGTCCGAGGGCATCAAATCCGGCGTGAACTGCACGCGTTTGAACGACAGGTTCAGCACGTCGGAGATGGTCTTGATGAGCAGCGTCTTGGCCAGCCCCGGCACCCCGACCAGCAGAATATGCCCCTGGCAGAACATGGCCGTCAGCACCTGCTCGATCACTTCCTGCTGGCCGACGATGATCTTGCCGAGTTGTTCGGTCATCTGCTTGTAGGCGCGGTTGAGATGCTCGACCGCCTGGAGGTCGCCGCCGGGCACCCCTCCGGGAACGGCCGTGCCGGGGGTCGGCGGATGGCTGGCGGCACGCACCTGGGCCAGGGCCTGGGCGGCGGAAGTTGGGGGCAGGCTGGCCGCGCGGACTTGGGCGGCTTGGGCCGGCGCCTCGGAAACGATGGGCGGGGGAAGGTTGGGGGCGCGGACCTGTGCCGGCGCCTCGGGCGCGAGGGGTGGTGGAACGCTCGCGGCGCGGACTTGGGCCGGCGCCTCGGGGGCGGTATGCGGCAGTCGGGCCGCGCGGACCTGGGCCAACGCCTCGGCGGCAGTGAGTGGGGGAGGTGCGGGTGGCCGCGGGGGCTCGGGCGCTTCGAGGGGGATGATGTCATCGGGTTCGGCCATGATTGAATCCTCAAAGGCGCCTGGGCGGACAATACAAGTAGTGTACAACACTAGCCCGGCGTGGCAACGCCCGGCACAACATGGAGCGAAATAAACGCCTCGCATTCAAAACCCGCTCCGTTCGTTGAAGCCCTCCCCGGGCCGCATCAAGGGGTCAATTTCCACACGCGGGTGCGCCACGTGTGGAAAATATAAAACCGCCATTCATAGTGCCACTGGTACGTTTCACGGTACACCAGTTGCCAGCGCGGCCCCAGCAGTTTGCCCAGCGCCTCGTCGGACAGGGGATTCGGGTCGGCCAGATCGCCGTACCGGTCGGTCAGCACCAGGGTCTTGAGGCGCGGATTGCCGGCCACGTCGTTCTTGAGCCAGTCGAGCACATCGTCGGCATCCGCCATGCCCGGTGGCCACATCCAGGACTCGCGCACCGAGCGGCCAAAGCTGCTGTAGGGCACGTTGACCACGTCCCGGGTATTCCACGGCACGATCCGGCGCGCCACCGCGGAGGCAAGGTACTCAGCGGGATCGGGGTATTTGACCTCCGGCACCGCCACCGCGGTGGTAGTGCGGTCCTGGGGATCGATGAATTGTTCCAGGATGGCGGCCTCACGATGGAACGGCACATTGCGATACATCAGATGATTCGACAGCGCCGAATACGTGCAGGCGCCCGCCACCAGCGCCAGCGTCCCCACCCGCACCGGCAGCGTCGGCAACCGGCGCAAAGCCACCCCCAGCCACAGCAGCCACGCCGGCACAATGATCCCCAGATACCGCGGCTCCCACAGCGGCTTGGGGTTCAGCCCGTGCCAGACGCGGTGGAACCAGTCGGCCTGCACCTGGGCTTGCAGCGCGGCAATCTCCCGCTCGCGCTGCTGGACGGCGCTTTCCTGGGCGGCGAGTTCCGCGGCGGCGCCGGGCCTTCCCGCGGCCCCCTCGGGCAGGGCCGCCAACTGGCGGCGCGCCTGGTCGCGGTCTTGCGTCGTGTGCCGCAGTTCCATGCGCCGCTCGGTCAGTTCTTGCTGCAGGCTCGCCGTCGTCGGCAGCCACGTCAGCGCCAGCGCCGCGCTCGGCAGCGCGATCCAGAGTAGCACCCACCACCAGCGCCCGCGCGTACACGACGCGTCGCGCTCCGCGCTCCGCCGGATGCCGCGCCACGGGATCAGCCCCGCCAGCATGATGGCAAACAGCCCGACCGCCGCGTAAAACTGCGCCTGGGCCATCCACGGCCACGACCGCTGCGCCAGGTGGGCGCTGAAATCCTCGCCCCCCAGCAGGAACCAGTCATTGATCCGCTCGGTAGGCGGATACACCGGCCACAGGTAGCCCAGCACGTGCGAGGTCGGCAGGCCCGCGAGCGTCCGCCAGGACATGTCGGTGTACATGGTGATCCAATCCATGCCCTTGTCAACATCGTTGGTCAGGCGGCCGGACCAGCGCGCCGGCTGCAAGTATTCCAGATACCAGTAGACCGGAATCACCGCCATCACCCCGGCCGCCAGCAGCCACAAAGGCGCATCCCAGGCCTTGGGCCGCGGCCGCGTCAGCAGGAAGATCAACTGCAGCGCCACCAGCGCCCAGGCCATCGAGTGCAGGGTGGTCATCACCACCCCCGACAGCAGGAACAGCGGAAACCACACGGCATGCCGGCGGGTGGTCTGCCAGTGGAAAAACAGCGCCATGTTCAGCACGACGAAGAACCAGAACCCCGCGTACATCTTGATGTCGCGCGAATAGTAGATCAGGAACGGATTGACCGCCGCCAGCAGCATCACCAGCAGCGCCCCCCGGCGGTCGGTGAACTGCCGCGCCAGAAAGTACATCGCCGGCACGGTCAGCGTTCCGAACAAGGCCGGCACCGCGCGCAGGCACACCGGCTGATAGGTGTCGCCCGGGGGCATGAAGCGTTCCAGAAAGATGCGCCAGAACCGCAGGATCGAGTACCAGCCCGGCGGAAAACCCTGGTCGGAGAGCTGTTCGAGCATGTAGGCATAGGAGCCGCGGATGCGGTTGATCGTGTACGCTTCGTCCTGCCAATAGGCCTGGTAGCCCAGCCGCCAGAAACGCAGATAGCCGCCCACGATGGTCAGCGCCAGCAGGCCCAGCCAGAGGATGCCCGTGGAGGGGAAGGGGCTCTTCTGGGCGAGACGCGGCAGGGGTATGGGCGTGGTGGCGGGTTTGGGGGAAATGGGCGCCGGCTCACCCGGTAGCGGTAAGGAGTCTGGGGAGGGAGTCGCGGCGGGAGAGGTCATAGGGGTTCCAACGGCCCGATAAAGTACAGGTTGCGGATGACCGGCCTGGTGCCGCGCATTATAAGCCCTTCGCCGGCGAGTGCGAACGGGCGTGGTAATCGGAGACGCGACTGTTAGGGCGCGTGGATTTCCTTGTGGGTGCGTGCGGCCTCCCGCTAGGCGAGGGACGCGTGAAAAATGCGCTAAGCCCCGTCCCTTTGGTTCTTAAGAACGCGTGCTTTCACACCGATTCAGGATATGGCGGCTTCGGCTTTTATTCAGCAGTCAAGGTGCGCATGTTTGGACGCCAAATATTTCCTCACGGTTCCGCCCGGCGCGGCTCGGCCATGGCCTTAACCATCGTGCTGAGCATCGTCCTCACCGGCCTGGCTGTCACCCTCTCCTGGCTGGGCACGGTTCACGCCAACATGGCCGGGCAAATCCCCAAAATGGACGCCTCCTTCTACGCCGCCGAGGCCGGCGCCCAGCACGCCATCTGGAAATTCAAGCACGACAACTCCTGGCACGCCACCTCCGCCTCCCCCTTCACCGGCACCATCGACATGTGCGGCACCACCTGGACCTATGCCGTCACCTGCACCGATGCCGTCGGCGACGCCACCCTGGCCTGGAAGCTCGACGAAAACAACGGCACCACCACCGCCGACAGCAGCGGCCACGGCAACACCGGCACCCTCCACGGCGGCGTCTCCTGGTTCAACCCCGGCCGCTCCGGCGCCTGCGTTTCCATGAACGGCACCGACGGCTACATCGACTGCGGCAACAACGCCTCCACCAACCTCACCGGCGACATGACCTTCTCCGCCTGGGTCAAGATGAACTCCGGCTACTACGACCAGAAAATCGGCGGCAACGAGAGCGGCACCGGCGGCGGCTACAAGCTCTGCATCTATAACTCCAAGGTCGAGTTCGAAGTCCGCGACGCCCAGAACAACCCCCACCTCAACCGCGACGTCGCCGGCGGCACCGTCCTGGTCATGGGCACCTGGTATCACATCATGGGCGTCTACAGCGAATCCGGACACTACATCAAAACCTACGTCAACGGCACGCTCGACCGCACCCTCCTGGGTGACGGTACCGGTTCGGGATACAACAGCGTGCCCGTCAACGCCCTGGGCTCCACCACCGGCAATTTCGTCATGGGCAAGGAACCCTGGGCCGCGCTCTATTTCTTCAACGGCTACATGGATGACATCCGCATCTGGAACCGCGTCCTCTCCCCCCAGGAGGCCCTCGCCCTTCATGACACCACCGTCGCCATCCACTCCAGCGTCACCGGCGGCCCGGTCGCCAACTTCACCGATCTCTCCTGTTCCATCCCCTCCCCGGCGCCCCCCACCATCCCCGCCGTCACCACCGGCCAGGGGATGATCGTCTACAACATCACCGTCAACGGCGACCTGTCCGTCAACGGCCCCGTCACCTGCACCACCGGCACTTCCACCGTCAGCGGCGATCTAAACTACACGGGCACCTACCTCCTCGGATCACACCTCACGGTCAAGGGCAATTCCCACCAGATTGATACCGTCAACTTCCCCACCATCGACTATGCCAACCTCCAGAACCAGGCCACCAGCTCGGGCCAGGTCGTCAATGGCGACAGCATCGGCCAGACCTTCTCGTTCAACAACCTCGGCGGCAACAAGGTCATCTGGATCAAGGGCAACCTCACCGACCCCATCGTGTCCATCGGCGGCACCTTTGCCGCCGGGGGCACCTTCGTCGTCGATGGCGCCGTCACCTTCTCCAGCAGCGCCACCACCCTCGGTGCGGCCGGTTACCCCGTCTACATTGTCGCGCAGGGAAACATCACCCAGTCCGGCGCGAATCTCAACCTCACCGGGGCGCTCTACACCACCGGCAGCTTGAGTCATAAAACCTGCACCATCACCGGGCCGGTCGTCGCCAATCAAACCATCACCAACAACGCCACCGCCCAGTGTACCTTCACCGCCGGCGCCATCCCCTGGTTCGACAACCGCATCATCCCCCAGCCGCCCACGCTCCCCCTCTACACCGCCAGCCACAAGGGGAACGGACCATGACCCGCCGCGCTCCAATGCACCGGTTTTATCGCACCTTCGCGGGCTTGTTTTCGAATGGGCTTGCCTTTTCGCGTAACTGGCCGTTACGACCGCGTGTAATTCGCTCGAAATCCCGCGATCCAATAGGCCTCACCCTCATCGAATGCATGATCCTCGTGGTCGTCATGGGCATCGTCTCCCTTGGTTTCGGCATCGCCCTCCAGTCCAGCGCCCACATCCCCGATGGCGTCGATGACCGCCTGGCCATCCACACCTATCTGGTCGAAAAAATGGAAGACCTCAACAGCCTGGACTTCGCCACCGTGTCCGCCAACAGCGGCCTGAGCGACACCGTCAACGTCAACGGGCGAACCCTCGCCCGCACCGTCACCGTCGCCCAGTTCAATGCCGATGGCAGCGGCCCGAAAAACGATTGCCTGGAGGTCACGGTGACCATTTCCGGCCAGTATCTCAAGACGCGGGTGACCCAGCCATGAAGCACCGTGGTCCGTGGTCCGTGGCCAGTGGCCGCAAGGTGTTGGGCTTGACGCTCGTCGAGATGCTCATGTCCCTCTCCATCCTCGCCGTGGTCTCCACCGCCGTCGTCACCATGCTCCATGGCGGCGCCCAGGTTAGCGCCGCCCTCACATCCTCGATGACCAACCAGTGGGAAGTCCAAGCCGCCATCGCACGCATGGTCCAGCAGTCCCGCTTGTGTACCACGCTGAACGTGCCCACCGGCACCGGCGGCGGCTCCGCCTTCTCCCTCGTCACCCAGCCGGATGCCGCCAACAACAGCGCCACCTATAACGTCAGCTACGCCCTGGTCACCGTCGCCGACGGCACCAGGCAGCTCCAGGAAACCGACAGCCGCTATGGCACGTCCATCCTCATCCGCAATGTGCAGTCCTTCGACGTGCGCACTAAAAACGTCAGTGCCCCCCAGGTGGTCATCGTCACCCTGACCGTCGGCGGCGCCCCCCCGGTGCTGCGCACCTTCCGCATCACGCCCCGCAACCAGTAGCCCTATGCGCGGACCATCTTCTGGTACATCAGCATCAACACCACGATGACTCCCAGCAGCGCGGCGGGCGTATAGCCCCACCGGCTGTACGGCCACAGCGGCAGCAGCGCCACCGTCGCCAGCGCCAGGACCATGGTGAGCGCGGTTAAGTTCTTATGGCTGACCATCATGGGAACCTTCTTTCTCGCCGCTGACCGGCGGGCGTGTTTCATAAAATTCGCGGGCCTTGGCGAGCAGTTGATCCTCCGACAGATGCGGCGCGTCCAACGCGATCGCACCGACCACATGCCGGGCCACCTCGGGGTGGAACTTCCGCAAATCGGCCAGCAACTGCTCCATCGCGCTGGCGGCCCCCGTGCCGCTGCCGAAGAGCAGAATGTGCGTCGCCGTCCGCAGGGTTTTGGCGATCGCCTCGTAGAAGCTCTTGCGTTCGGGCTTGCGCTGGCCGTTGGAATCATCCTGCACATAGTGCAGGTTGCGCCCGAATCCGTGCGGGTCGAACGGCGCAATGCGCTGCGGCACGGCGCCATGCAATTCCGCCTTGTAGATGCGGGCCTCGCGATGATCGATCACCACCAGGATGTGGCCGGCCTCCTCCGGCACGGCCGCGGCCGGGACTTCGGAGCGCTCCAAAAAGTGCCGGATCAGCATCAGTTCCTCCTTGACCGTGACGTTTTTGTCCCGCGTGGCGTGCATGACCAGCGTCTGGCCGTTGCGGATGGCCTTCAAATTGCCATTGGGCTCTTCGTGGACTTGGGCCAGTTCGCCGAGCATGGCCGTCACGTCGCGCCGATGCAGATGCCGGGCGATGGGATGCTGAAAGATGGCATCGTACGTCTGCTGATGGTGTTTGCTGAGGGTGGTGTGCATTTTTGGTTTCTCTTCCATGGGCGTTCAATGGGATCGGGCGTTTTGCAGACCGGCTGGCGGAGCAATCACGGAGAACCCATCTCCCGGATGGCTCCGCCAGCCCATGCCTGCACGTGGGACTTGCCGCCCTGCCGTGCGGCACAGCACTTTGGTCGCCTACGTCCTCTTGCCGGGCAGATTCGTCAGCATCAGGAACAGGCCCAGGATGCCCGTCCCGATCCCGCCAATGATGTACCAGGTGGTGCCCTGGGTGAACCGCCCGTAAAAGCTGTTGTTGACCTGGTCCGCCACCGAGTGGGACGCGTTCATCCCGAAGATGAGCAGGGCCACGCCGGCGACCAGAATCATCAGGCCGAGTATCAGTTGCGCTTTCATGATGGACTTCTTTCTGGCGGCATGTCGCCGCCGCTAAGTTACAGTGATCAATGCCGCCGGGCCTTACCGGGCCTGGTAGCTGAACTTCTGCCCGCCAATGGCGGCCTCATACATCAGGCCCGCCTCATCCGTAGTGAAGACCACCACGCCGTTGGCGAATTTGGCGTTGGCACCGGCGCCCGATTTGAGCGCCACGGCCGTGGCCTGGGCGTCAAAACGGAAGTTGCCGTTCTTAAAGATTTCCACGGCGGCCGGGGTTTCGAAGACCAGGATTTCCGTATACGCCTGTCCGCCCAGCGCCAGCCCGATGGAGACCTGCGTCATGTCGCAGTAGCCGACGACCACGCCGCCTTGATATACGTCACCCTTGCCATAAGCCCCGCCGACGCCGACGGCGCCCTTGCCGATTTCCGGAAACACCGCGTAACCGGCCGATTTGCGGATCACGTCGCGCAGGCTCGCGTCATTGTCCTGGGCCTGGCTGAGGGCATCGGCCGAGTTGCGGCGGAGTGCCATTTTGCCTTCCGTCGTTTTCGGCGCGGTGTTGCAGGCGGCCAGGGCCAGCAGGCCCGCAAGACCCGCCGCCAGATACGCCGCCGTGAGATAGTTCATGGTATTCATGATATTTCCTTTCAGAGTATGCCGGAGCCGGGTATGCACCCGAACGCCGGCGTGATAATTCGCGCGGCCGCTCAAATGCGCCCGAGCAACAACAGAATGATCAGAATGGTCAGGACCAGTCCCAGCCCGCCAGTGGGGTAATACCCCCAACTCTTGCTGTGCGGCCAGACCGGTATGGCGCCCAGAAGCATGAATATCAACACGATGATCAAAATCGTATACATGGGATACTCCTTTCAGAGTTCGTTGGGCCGAAGAAAGCCGCCGCCAGGCTGAGGCGCCCGGCAGGGGCTTCCCATCGGCCGTGTATTGTGCGGCCGTGAGGCACGGTCAAAACTTGTTGTGCGTCCCGAATTGGTGCTTCGAGACCGCCGTCGTCTGCGCCAGCTCTTCCTCGGCCTGGAGCCAGTCCTGCTGGCTGCGGCCGTCCGTGCGGCCATGTTCAATGTAAATGTCATACGCGCACCGCGCGATCTCCCCGTGCGTCGGTCGGGCCTGCCCGTTGCCGCGGATCGCGGCAAGTGGCGGTTGCACGGGTGAATATGTCGGTGCGGCCTTCGTGGTGGTGGGCGTGGTGATCATGGAAATTCCTTTCAGGAGGGGTGATGAATGAAAATACAATGCCTAGGTTTGCCTGACGGTTGCGAACGGATCTTCGTCTGCGACGGGGTGTTGCACGCCGGCCGTCATGTCGGC
Organism: uncultured Phycisphaerales bacterium; assembly: GCA_903868035.1. Next base: position 49,775 of record CAIPTQ010000398.1, on the reverse strand, counting down.
TGCCAGATCGACCAACGCTCCCGGCACGGTGACGCGGGCGTCCCCCGGCAGGCGCTTGGTGAAATCGAACACCTGCACCATCGTGCCCGTGGTGAAGGCGTGTACCACGGTGCCCGTGGCCGGTTCGATTTCCGCCGCCGCCTCCCGCACCTGCCGGCCCGTGATTTGCCGGATTTCCTCTTGTAGCACGTCCGAGGCGTTGGCGAAAAGCTGACGGTGGAACTCCTGCACCTGCATGGCCCCCGCGGCGCTCCGGGCCAGCACTTTCTCCGCCGGCGACAACGCCCCGTGCAGCGTGATGACCAGCGTGTCCTCGCCCAGCACCACCGTCACCGACTTCGGGGCGTGGCCCGTCCGCTGCAACTGACAGCGGCTGGCCGCCTCGGCGATCTGCTGCGCCATGCGGGTTGTTTCGCGCGTGTCCATGTGCGTTCCTTTCCGGATCGGGGCGATCCCAAGGGGCCGGGCCGGCGGCATCCTGTTCGCGGGCCGTCCCGGGCCAAAAAAAAGCCGGCGCGGTCGAACACCACTGTGTTCAACCGCGTCGGCTTACTATCTAACGGGCCTCCCGGCGCCTGCCGGGCCTGCCCTTTATCGAGTCGTCCGTCATGGAGCCGGGTGCCGGGGCGGCGCTCGCTCCATTCAGATATTTATTCTAGCGGTCCGCTCCGATAACATCAAGACAATTCTAGAAATATTAAATTATCGATGTGTTGGGCCGAAAGTGGTGCCGACGCCCGCGTCGTCAGGCGGCCCGGACCGCCGCGGCTCTGGCTTGGATGGCGCAATCGGGTTCCGGGGTGTTGTGGAGCTGCCACTGGACTTCGAGGTTCATCCATACTTCGGGGCCGGTGCCGAAGGCCAGGTCGAGTTCTTTGGCGGTGTGGGCGGTGATGGCCTTTTTCCCGTTGATGATCTGATTGACGGTTTGCAGGGGGCGACGGAGGATGTCGGCCAAATCGCGCTGGGTCCAGCCGCGCGCTTCCAATTCCTCCTTGATGAATTCACCGGGTGGGAACACTTCGGCGGGGACAAAGGTTTTCTTCATAAAGCATCCTTTTTCAGTGATAATCTTCAATCGCCATGACCACTACGATGCGCTCGGCGGCCGCCTCGATCTGGACGATGAGCCGCCATTGATCGTTGAGCCGAAGTGATCGTTCGTGCGAACGGTTTCCCTTGAGCTTTTCGTAATGCAGGCTTTTCATCGCCCAGAGCGCCCGTTCATCGGGGGTGGCACGGAGAAACTGCATGCGCTTTCGAAAGGCCTTGACCACGGCGGCGTCAAATCGCCCGCCGTCGTCCGCGCCGGTTTCCAGCCGCTCCAGCCGCCGATCCGCGTGGCGTATCTTCATTGTTACAGTCTATCAGTGATAGACGTATAAGGCAAGCCCGTGATGGCTTTGAATTCTAGAAATATTAAATTATCTATGTGTTGGGCCGGAAGTGGTGCCAAAAGTGGTGCCGACGCCCTCGTCGGCTTTTCGCTAACCAAGTGCTGGCCGCATCCGACCAGGCCGTCGGCGCCACGATTTCTGAAAGTTATTGATTCGCCAGCCCTTATTTGCCGGCGCGGGCGCGGGGGGTACGCCGCCGGGCCAGCCACGCCAGCGGCAGCAGCACCATTCCCATCGCCGCCGCCGTGGGCAGGGGGACAATCGACGAGATCGTGTTGGTATCGAGTGTCACCGCCCCATTCCGTGCCAAGGCGCTTCCGTTCAAGATGGTGGCATCGGTGGTCAGGGTGATGCTTGTGAGCGCGAGAATATGTCCTTCAAACGCGGTGCCTGTGCCGAGCGTCGCGGAACTTCCAACCTGCCAAAACACGTTGGATCCTGGTATCGAACCGCCAATCGTCACGACCTTCGAGTTGCTCGCGGTGGTGAGTGTGCTCCCGATCTGGAAAACGAATTGGTCATTCGGGTTGCCCAGGTCGTTGAGCGTGAGTGTTCCCGTCAGTTGGGCTGTTGATGAGAAGAAATACACGCCTGGCGTGAGTGTGAGTCCACCAAGATCCTGACCAGTCAAGGTCTGCGTGGGTGCCAAGCCCACCGCGACGTTGTACGCAATGGTAAGGTCACTCTGTGCCTGAGCCGCGACCGCATCCCCATTATGCATCGTGAAGGGTAACGCGATGGTCCCCGGCGGAAAGCCTGTGATCGCGGTGCCTGGGCTGACGCCCACACCGCCTCCGGTGATAACGGTGTTGCCGGTATTGGTCACTGTCGAGCCAGCCAAGACCGCGAAATTGCCCGCGGAGCCCAGATCGATGGACGCGGCCATGGCTTGTATTGGTAAGCCGGCAACTGCCGCGATCGCCAGTAGCATCAATGTTTTACAGCTCATTTTCAAGCTCCTCTTTTCGACGGCCTCATGCCGCGGCCGTGGGACACAAAAAAAGCCGACAGAATGCCACACTCAAAGGTGCATCATCCTGTCGGCTTACTCTCTACTGGGCCTCCCGTCTCATGCCGAGCCTGCCCTTTGTCAAGTCTTCCGATGGGAGCCGTATCCCTACAACTCCACTACCTATCCAATGTACTTGCATTTCCGATAAAAGCAAAAAAAATCCCAAAAAATGTTGATTATTTGATACTACATGTTTCTGTCCAGAAATAACCCGCTATTGCGGCAAACCGCCCCTCACCGCCCCCCAATCTCCACCGTCACCTTCGGCTCCTCCGTCGTCCCGCTCACCCGATAGCCCCCCATGGCGCCCGAAACCGCACCCCACGCTTCGCCCACCGGCCCCAGCGAGTTCTGCAGCGCTTCCATCGGCCCGGCATTCAGCCGCAAATCAAGCTGCCGGTCAAATCCCACCGTGCCGCTGCCCCGCAACGCCAACACCCCCGACGTCCCCGCGAAATGGTCGAATCGCATCCCGTCGCCCGCGAAACTGAAAGTGGCGTCCGCACTGTCCGTCAGGGCGTGCTTGTCGCCCCCCAGCGTTCTGGCCAGCGTGTTGTTCAGGCTCGTGATAATCCGGCCCAGCACCGGAAGGCTGTCGATCCGGCCCTGGCGGATGCTGATCGTACCCCCGCCCGCCGCCTGCTTGTTCCATAATGCCGGCGGGGCCGAATACGTAATCGCCACGTCCAGGTTGCCCGCGTACAGCGGCACTTCCCCGGGATTGCCCGTCCGCAGCAACTGCTGAATCTGCACGTCGCTGACGCTCACCCGCAGCCGCGCCGGCTCCGCGCCGCCCAGCGGAATCGACCCGCTGACATGCATCTCACCCCCTAACAGCCGCGCGTCGGATTTGCGGATGTTCGCCACGCCCCCGCCCACGTCCGCCTCCCAGTTCCACGCGTCAATCGCCAGCCGGTACTTCCCCACCGCCACCTGGGCTCCGGTCAGTTCGCCCTTGCTCTGCAGTGTGGACTGGCGCAAATTTTCCAAAGGCAAGGTTCCCGCCGCCGTCGCGTGCAGTTGGCCCGTGACCTCAAATGTCTTCAACATCTTCTGCAGCTCCGGCGGCAGAATGTGGGCGTTCTTCTCCTGCAAGTCTAGGTTCAGCTCCAGCTTGGCCAGTTCCACCGTGAGCGTATCGATATCCACCTGCCCCTGCACGGCCAGTTCCAGGGCGGGCTTGCGCGTAATGGTAGTCGCGATGGCGTAGAGGCCCGGATTGGTTGCCGTGCTCGCCGGCGTGAAATCCAGCCGTGCGTTGATGCCGTCCAGCCAGATCGGCGGCATGTCAGTCATGCGGGGATCGTAGCTGACCGTCCCGTCGATAATCTCGACGTGCCGAATCAGCAAAAAATCGGACAGCTTCAGCGGCGCGGTCTTGGCGGCCCCCGCCGTCGCCGTCGCACCCTTGACCAAATGGGAAAACCCCAGCAGCCTCTCCCCCCCGGGCGTGGCCGCAATGCCATGGAATTCCGGCGCTTCCAGGATCACCTGCGAAAACCGGATCGGCTGCCCGCGGCGCGGAATTTCCGTGAGTTCCAAACGGGCCCGTTTCACCGCCAATATCACCACCGTGTGCCCCGGATTCGCCGGGTCGGGACTCGCCAGCGTCACCTGGTCCAGCACAATCGTCCGCGGGCGCACATACGTCAGCCGCTCAAATCGCAACGCCGGTTCCAAATACGTCCCGCCGATCTCCAGCAGTTGCGAACCCACCCAGGACTCAATCGCCGTCGATCCACTGACAACGTAGCCCCCAATGCCCAGCGCCAGCACCAGCAAGATGCCGCCCACAATCCATGCGACTTTTCTGCGCCGAATCATCGGAACTCTCTGACCACTAACCACTAACCACTAACCACTGACCACTGGCCACTGGCCACTGGCCACTGACCACTAACCACTAATTGCCCCGGCCGCGCCCCCGGCCGGCGCCCGGACTCTTCGACCACTGCCCCGGCGTATAACGCACGCCCTGGGCGTCATTGTCGTACCGCGCCGCCACCCAGACCACGTCCGGCTGCGGCGGCACCGCATACCGCCCGGCCTCCCAACTGTAGCTCTGGTTGCTCCAGTTCCAGTACCCGTCAATCCACACCACATTCGCCGATGGCGGTGCCGGCCTCCGTTCGATCCGCACCGGGGGCGGCGCCTCCCGCACAATCACGTACTGCGGCTGCTGCTCCACATAGACCGGCTGCTCCTGCACGTACACCGGCTCGGGCCGCGACCGCCCGCCCAGGAAGATATCGCACCCCACCACGCCCAAAGCGGCCACGCCCACCGCTGTCCACAACGCTGTTTGTACGATCTTCATGACTGTCACTCCGTCAAGGTGCCCGGCGGCCGCCGCTTCCGCGGCGTGTACAACACGGGCACAATAAAAAAGCCGGCGCGGTTGAACCCAAGTATGTTCAACCGCGTCGGCTTACTCTGTAACGGGCCTCCCGGCACGGCCGGGCCACCCTTCATCTAGTCTTCCAACTCAGAACCCCTGGTCAGGCCCAAAGAATTCCGCCTCAATTCAGCATAGCGCCCCGTTGCCGCCAATCAAGCGAATTCCCGGATTCTCAAACGACTGGCCGTGGTGCCGACGCCCTCGTCGGCTCGTGGCGGGAAGCCGACCCTGGCTCCGCCAAGGCGGACAATACGCGGGCTGCGGTCCGCCCCGATGGGCTCGCAGATAGTGTGCCAACAACAGATCCAGTTGCGTCGTGGAGGTGGCGGTGGCTTGTAGTTCGGCGAACATGAAAATTCCTCCCAGTTTGATTCCCGCGGCCGGGGGGGTCGGGGGGGTCGGGGGGGTCGGGGGGGGGGAAACAGGCTGGCGGAGCCGCAACCGGGGAGCCAGTATCCCGGATGCCTCCGCCAGCCCGTGCCTGGCCGGGGGTGAACTCGCGCGCCTTGGCGGCCTCACGCCGTCTGCAGCTCGTGTGCCTCCGCCAGCGCCCATTCATCGAGCAGGCGCTGGACGGACTCCATGTCCATCCGCTCGAAGGTCACCGTGAAGTGCGTCGGATAATGGTGGTACGTCACCGCCGCCCGTTGGTACGAGAGATATTCCACCAAGTCCCATATGCACGTGCCGGAAACCTCGGCACTGGGCAAACCCGTGGCATCCGGCGTGACCATAAGTCTTTGACGCATGGGCAGGTCTCCTCTATTTGTGCCGGGCGGATCCGCACCGATATGCTGGCCGCCCGTCCCAAACGTTCATGTTTACAGGCCTCCGCATAACATCCGTCTGCGTATGCCTGGGTGCCAAAAAAACCGACGCCGTTGTACGCGCCCTGGGCGTTCAACGGCGTCGGCTTATTCTTTGACGGGCTTCCCGGAAAAACCGGGCCGCCCTTCAACCAATCATCCAACTGGGAACCGGGGCCTCCAGCGCCCCGATCCGTCACATCCAATTATCTACCCGTTTTAGTACATCATGTCAAGCTAAATATCTAAATAATTAGTATTATAATTATATACGCGGTCGTGATTGTTGGCGGGAATATGTTGCTTGGCAAAGCGTATCGCTTTCGGGTATATTACCTGCGGTCAATGTCCATTCCTTGAGGGCTGCTAAATGAAATCCGCCGGTGAAATCGAAGCCGCCGTCTGCGAAGGCATGAGCCAGTTCGAGCAGGAATACATGGGCCGCGGCCCCAAGGACATTCGCGCCCACCTCATCGAGGATCTGCTGGTGGTCCGCCTCAAGGGCGTCCTGACCGCCGCCGAACAGCATCTCGTCAAAACCATGACCGGCGAAAAGGGCCGCGACCTGCTCAAGCAGGTCCGCACCCACCTCGTCGAAACCGCGCGCCCCGCCATGGAAGCCATGATCTCCGGCATCACCGGCGTGTCCGTCCTGAGCCTCCACCACGACATCAGCAGCACCCGCACCGGCGAGGAACTCGTCCTCTTCACGTTGAGCGAAGCCCCCCTGTTCCGCGAATCCACCAAAAAGAAGTGAACCCGCTCACCCGGCGCCATTCCACCCTTGCCTTCATGCCCGCATTGTCTATGATGGCCCTCGTGCTTCGGATTGAAGAGTAAGCCGTATCAGAGCCGCGACCGTAAGGGAGCGACCGGTGACTTTCGACCGATGCTCCATCTGTTTTTTTTGAAAGGAACGCATCATGGGTCGAGGTGATCAACGATCGCGCAAGGGAAAAATCTTCGCCGGCTCCTACGGCAACCGCCGCCGCCATAAGAAAAAAGCCGCCCCCAAAAAGGCCTGAAAATCCCGTCCCCGAGCCGCGCGGCACGCGCTCGGACCGCGCGTTTCATGCTGCGTGGCCCGCGCCGCATGCTCGCACAGGCTCGCGGCATGCGCGCATCCATATGGCAAAAACGCGCCGTTAGCGCTCATTTTTCTTCCGCCCCCCGCCTGTCTTGATTCGCCCACCCAAACCGCTATACTACCCGGCTCTCCCGTCCCCGCCGATGTGGTCGAATCGTGGATTCGCCGTCGGCATTGCCGGGATTTGCAGGCAAGGAATCGCATGATCAAGGTCAAGTCCCGTGGCAATGAGACCGCCGAGCAGATGCTCCGCCGGTTCAAAAAGCTCTGTGAAAAAGAGGGCCTCATCAAGGACATGAAACGCGTCAGCTACTACGAAAAACCCAGCGAAAAACGTCGCCGCCGCATGCGCAAGTCGCAGAGCCGCCAGTTCAAAGTCGGGTTCGAAATGTAACTCAAACGCCCGCTAACACCGGGCGCTTCTGGAGCACTCCATGCATTACCCCCATAAAGTTTCCAATACCAAGCGCGTCCGCAAAATCGGCTTCCGCGCCCGCATGCGCACCAAAAAAGGCCGCCAGCTCATCAACCGCAAACGCCGCTACGGCCGCAAGGTCAACACCGTCTAACCCCGTCTAATCCGTTCGTAGTACAGGCTTTAGCCTGTTTTTTCCCCGTACCCCACATCCGTGCCTTCTTCACCCACGTATCCATCACGTGGGTTTCTCGTTTTTTGCCCCTTCCCCTGACCGCCCCCCTGCGGATACGATGTCAACACCACGCGTATCAATATTGATAACGCGGATTTGTTGAGTGGGTTCTTCAGCGACGCGCAAATTTTGCCGATGTGTGGGTATGACTTCTTTTTGGAATATTTTGCCCCCGGAATTGCACAACGCCCCGGCACTGCTGGCCGGCATTCTGGCGTTGCTGGGGCTGATATTATGGACCGCGGGCGTGAAGGTCGCCAAGCCGCTGGCGGCGGTTTTCGCGGGCTCCGTTTTAGCGGCGCTGGGTGCGACTTTGCTGCCGAAATTCTTTGCTATTGACCCTTTGGCCGCCGCTATTATCGGACTGGCCACCGGACTCCTGCTGGGGGCGCTGGCCTTCCGGCTGGTGCAGGGACTGGTGCTGGCGGCATGTCTGGGAGTGGTGGCGTCGGGGGTGTTTTATCAGTCCCAAGTGGCCGGTCATCCGCTGCCCCAGGCCCCGGCAGAGGCGCTGATAAGTCAGCAAAACGCATACGGAAACGCGCTCGCCGCGCTGCCTCGGGAAGCGCAAACCCTCGCGCAAACGCTGGCCGCGCGCTGGTTGGCGCTCCCCGACACACTGCGGCAGTCGATGTTGGCCATTGCCGCAGGCGCGGCACTGGTCACGCTGCTGGTCACCTGGCTGCTCCCGCGGCCGACGACCTGGCTGATGTCCGCCGTGGGCGGCGTGGGCTTGCTCATCTACGGCGGGTTCGTGTTGCTGAACACCTTTGCACCCCGGTATGAGCGGTTGGTCCCCAGCGAACCGCTGATTCGACTGGCGATCATCGGCTGTATGGTGCTGGTGGGAATGGCGATCCAGCGGCTCTACTTCTGGCCGGGCAAAACGCTGCAACGTGCCGGCGCGCCGGCGGCGGCGTAACCAACCTATCCAACCGACATCTGGTGAAGGTGAACGAACGGCCGACGGGGGCGTCGGCACCACTATCGGCACCACTTTTACCACATCAAACGCACTACAGTTTTTGCACGTGGTACGCCGATACAATCGGTTGGCGGCGCGCTGGCGCCGCAGGTTCGCATTACGCCGCGGTGGAATTCGCGGCACGCCCCACAGCCCCGGAGGGGGCGACCCGCGGCATTCATTGGCCGCACAGGAGGTCGTCCATGCATACGCTGGCCCTGCAAACACTGCCGCAGCAGACGGAGCTTCTGACCAACCTCACCACGGCCCAGATCATCATCCCCATTGCGCTGATCATCTTTGGCAGCCTGCTGATGTCCTTCGGCTTCAAGGCGTACAAGTGGATTGTCCTGTCAAATTTTGTCGCCATCGGCTGGTGGCTGGGGACGCTGCCGGTACGGAACGAGCTGGCCCAGCAAGGCACGGATGACCTGGCGATAGTCGCGTCGGTGGCGGGGGCGGTGCTGATGGGGATTATCGCCTGGCCGCTGCTGAAGTATGCCGTGGCCGTGTGCGGGGGGCTGGTGGGTTTTGCGATCGGCATGCTGGTGTGGGCGTACTGCGACCAGCCGCTGAACATGGCGTGGGCGGGGGGCCTGGTGGGCCTGGTGCTGCTGGGGATGCTCTCGTTCGTATGGTTCAAGACGACGGTGATCCTGTTCACGAGCATCGAAGGGGCGACGTTGTTCGTGTTCGGCACGTGCGCCCTGCTGATGCGTTACGTTCCCTGGCAAAATCAAGTTGCAACTTCACTCAATAAGCCGATATTGATTCCATTGGTGATCACCACGATTGCCGCGATCTCGCTGTTCTGGCAACACCAGCAGCACGGCTTGATCGGGCACGACGGGGCACCGGGCCACGCCAAACCGGCGGCCTCGGGAGGCGATGTGAAAAAGAAATAACCGCAGGTGGTCTTGGGCGTATAAAACCCAGACCCCGGCAACCAAACCTCCTTTCCCCCACACAGGCGGCACCTATCCCACGGGTGCCGCCATTTTTTTGGCAGGTAGAGCGCGGGAGTGGGACCAGATATTACGGGGTGGCGGCGGGTTTTAGCTGGGCCACGAAGCCGCCTTTGACGCGCAGTTGCACGGTGAGCGTGTCGATGGGCTTAACCGTCCGGGTTTCCTGCTGGAAGACGGTGTCCTGCGCGGGATCGTCGCCGAAGATGGCGGCCTGCCAGGTTCCCGGGCCCAGGAACTTCAGGTCGATGGGGAACGTGACGGACTTGGCGCCGTTGAGGACCCCGAGGTACCAGTCCGTGCCGCGGCGGCGTGCGAAGCCGACGGTCTGGCCGATTTTGCTGCCCGGCAGGACGATGGTCTGATCCCAGGTCGAGGGGAGCGCCCGCAGGATATTTTCGGAGGGGTTGCCCACGTAGAACTTGAAATTGTCCGCGAAATGCAGCAGCGGCGAGGTCATATCGACGGCCTGGGCCAGCATGTGCGCCGGCGTGTAGCCGACCAATTGCGTGGGGTCGAACGCGGTGGGGGTGTAATCGGCCGGCCCGGCCAGGAAACGCGTGAAGAGGATTGTCTCGTCGTGGTCCGGGGCCATCACGCGCCGGTAACGAGTCATGTGATATTCCAGGCCGCGGATGCCCTCGCGCGTGAGGGCGTGGGGCCAGGTGCGCTGGCGGCCGGTGGGCTTGACGGCCCCGTGGAAGTTGCACAACAGGTGAAGCGCGGCGGTTTCCTGGAGGGTCTGCTCGTACCACTTCATGATCTCGGGAGTGGCCGGCGGGATGAAGTCGATTTTGATGCCCGCGGCACCCAGGGCGGCAACCTTCTCCAGGTAGGCCCGGCGATTGGTGGGCGAGAGCACCTCCTTGGAATCGACCCAAACCAGGCTGGCGACGCCCTGTGTTTTGCCGTAGTCGATGACGTCCTTGAGGCACTGCCACTGGTCCTTGCCGGCGGCGCTCCAGGTGCGCCAGCCGTCGTCGATGAGGTAATACTCGAAGTTCAGCTTTTTGGCCGCATCGACCCAATCGTGCTGATCAGTCAGTTTGGGGGCGCCGATGCTGTACCACTGCCACAGCGCGCGTCCGGGCTTGATCCAGGCGGCATTGGCCAATTCGGGCGAAGGCGGCGGGCAGAGATTGGTGAGCAGGTCGCTGTTGACCAGTGCCGTCAGGCCCTGGGCGATGACCGCCGTGCGCCAGGGGGTGACGATGGGGCCGTCCTGGGTCCAGCCGTTTTTGGAGGCGGGGAAAAAAGCCGCGAGGGTGTCGCCCTGGCGGACCAGGCCCAGGTCGGGGAAATCCGCGTTGTTGGCTTCGGAAACGCTGACGTAGAGGTCGTTGCCCAGCGCCAGGGTGACCGGCGGTGAGAGGGGGGATTGCTCGGGAATCTGGCTCAAGGGTCCGGACTTGCTGACGGCTTCGTAGCCGTATGCCGACCACCAGGTGGGGGCGTCCTTGGGCAGGCCCCAGGCGGTGGTTTCCTTGGCGATGTTGTGCGCGCCTTGGAGCGGGACGGAGTAGCGCACCGCCGCGCCATCGTCGAAGGCGCGCACGGCCAATTCATACGTGACGGCGGCATGCTTGACTGGGATCAGGGCTTCGGTGTAGTTGCTCACCGCCTTGGAATGATTGCAGAAGGTGGGATACTCCTCCTGGAACGAGCGGCGTTTGGGCTCGTCCAGCGTGATTTGCTTGCCGAGATCCTTGCCGTCAACGGTCAGCCCAAGTGGGGCGGGATTCAGGACGGGTTTGCCCTCGCGCTGGACGGCCCAGGTGAGCTGCTCCTGCGCATCCACCGTGACGGTGATGGTGATTTTACCATCGGGGCTGGCGACGGTGACACCCGTGCCGACGGCGGGAGGAGCCGCGGCGAATGCCGGCAGCGCGGCGGAGAGCCAGGCGGCGCAAAGGCTGCTGGCGAGATGCCTGAGGGGCGTGGAAGGGCGAGAGGATGGCATAATGGGACGACTCCTTGCACGGGGCCGGTGAAAGGGCGGCGCGTTGAAGGGCAACTTGGCGTCCCGCGACTATACGTGTTTATGACGGATCGTTCAATATATGGTTGTATCCTCCTGATATGATGCGCATTGGTGATGCCTGCAGGAGGAATCGGGACGGAGAGTGGTGACGGGGCGGAACAATTTTGCCGGAGTCGAAGCGGCGGAAGGTCTTGCCGGCGCCGCCATCTGAGCCGAAAACATCGCATTGATCGAGGGTGGAGATCACTTGGCCTTGGCCACTTCCACCTCAAACACATACGACGGCCCAAACATATTGGAGCGGAAGATGATCCATTTGTTGTCGGGGGTGAAGATGACGTTGGGTTCCAGGGCGTACTGGTGGGCGGACATGTTGACGAGGCGTTCGGTGTCGAAGTAGCCGGGCTGGAGGAGGGCCTTGGCGTCGTAGACGCCGGCGGCGAGGTTGCGGGCGAGGCGGGGGCGGTGGAGGAAGATCCAGGGATTTTGGCCGATGCCGTCGCCGGTGAAGAGGGCAGAGTCGGGGGAGATGTTGACGTGGATGGAGACGAATTGGTCTTCGAGGTGATACCAGGTTTCGGCATGGGTTTTGAGGTTGGTGCCGGCGATCCAGTTGGTGCCGCCGGTGCCGCGGGGGTATTGGAGCTGGTACCAACTGGTGGTGCCGTCGGGGGACCAGAATTCGTGGCCCCAGATTTCATTGATCATGGTGCGGGTGTGGACCTTGAAGAGGCCGGTGCCGTCGGTGTTGATGGTCCAGACGCGGTCGTTGTTTTGCCAGGGGCCTTCGTGGCAGTACATGAGGAGGGTGGGATCGGTGGGGGAGAACTGGAAGTGGTTGTCCCAGTCGTTGCTGGGGTTGAAGGTTTTGAGTTCGCCGGTTTGGGCGTCCATGGTGAGCAGGGCCATGGGGAGGTGCTGGTTCCAGCGGGCGGCAAGGTTGATGCGCTGGCCGTTTTGGGCGGTGACGGGCTGGGTGGCGGCGCCGCCGCGGCCGTCGAGATAGAGGACGGCGCCGGCGAGGAGGGTTTCGTCGCAGTTGACGGTGCCGAGGCTGTGGTTTTCGGGGAGTTTGCCGATGAGGTGTTCGGCCTTGGAGACGGGGTCGATCCACCAGACGGTGCGTTCATTGGAGCCGCGGTCCTGACTGACCGCACCACCGCCGGGCTGGGCGGGGGCGGCCCCTGTGATGATGGTGCGGTTGAAGAAGATGCGGCCGGTTTTGCGGCCGACCTGGATGATGTTGTTGCGGGTGGTTTGGTTGTCCTTGGTGACCTCGGCGGCGAGGATGAGTTCGATCTTTTTGGTTGAGAGGTCCACCTGGTAGATGCCGGTGGTGGAGGTGAAGGCGAGTTTGCCGCCGTCGGGGGAGAAGGAGTATTGATGGAAGTACATACTTTGGCTGTTGGGTTCATCGGAGAGGCGGATGATGCGGTGGCCGGTGTCCTGGTCGATCCACTCCTTGGGGGGGGGCTCGCCGTTGGGGAGGGGGCGGATGGAGAAGGTCTGGCCAGTGTTGGGGTCGCGGCCCTGGGCGGGCTGGGTTTGGGTGGCGGGGCGGGTTTGGGCGAGGGCGAGGGGGGAGGTGGAGAAGAGGGCGGCGATGAGGGCGGTGCGGATGAGGTATTGCATGAGGAAACTCCGGAAGGGTATTGGGCGCGGCGATACGGTTGAAGGTGCCGCTGAAGGGTCAACGGGCGGCGATGGGGTATGTTGCCGGAAGAGAAAGCAGAAAGCTCTCCAGTTGCTGATGGCGACTTTCAGCGCAACGAGACTCGGAGTAACAGGATACCCGTTGAATTTTTCGTACCTTTTTGCGATGGAAAGGGAGTTGCGCCATTCTCAAACGCTTCTCTTCCTGCTATATTCGTCCGGCATATGGGACGCCAATGGCTACTTGCAAAACGACTGGTCACCGGGCTGAAGAAGTCCAAGACCAACACCAAACTGGTTCGCGAGATCACTATTGCCGCGAAGATGGGTGGTGCGGATCCGGCGATGAACGCGCGGCTTTTTGCTGCCGTGGAAAAGGCGAAGAAGGAGAGCGTGCCGAAGGACGCCATCCAGCGGGCCATCAATAAAGGGGCGGGGATCGGCGGCGAGAAGGTGGTGATGGAGCATGTGGTCTACGAGGGCCGCGCCCCGCACAATGTGCCGGTGATTGTCGAGGTTTACACCGACAACCCCCAGCGCACGGCCCCGGAAATTCGCGTGCTGTTCCGCAAAGGTCAACTGGCCTCGTCGGGCGCCAACAAGTTCGTCTTTGAAAACGTGGGCCTGGTCGAAGCATACCACCCGGATACGACGCTGGATCTCGAAACTGCCGCCATCGAAGCGGGAGCCAACGAAGTCGAACCGCTGACGCACGAACAAGAAGACGGCATTCCCAAGGATGTGGCCGGCGCGAAATTCATCTGCGGACGTGCCGACGTGGGAACGGTCACCCAATGGCTGTCGGCCAACGGATGGACGGTGATCACCAGCGAAATCGGGTTCATTCCCAAAGTGCATCCCGAACTGACGGAAGCCCAGCGGCAGGAGGTCGGGGAGTTCCTGCAGGCGCTCGAGGAAAACGACGACGTACACCGCGTCTGGGCCGCTGTGAAGTAAGGGCAATGAAATCATCGGAGCGACAGTACGGCAATAAAACTTTTTGTCAGGGCGTAAAGGGTTTAGCCTCGCTTTTTGGTCAAAAAAGGAGGGCCTGGTTGACCTCGCTGCTGGCTGCCTGCGATTCGCGCTGATGCTTAAAATCCCGGACATCCGACTTGGGAATTAACTACCAAGCATGATCTCGTAAAGTGGAACGTCACCGGTCGCGTCGTCATCCAATGCCAGCCCCTCATAAAACTTGTGATCCATATCACGCAGGTATTCAACCACGGCATTGTGCATCTTGAACATCAGCTCACCAGCCGTGAATCCTGCAGGATTGTCGGTGGAAAGTTCGATAACGGATTCGCCTTCACCTTCTTCGTCGTCATCCCACCGCTCATGGCGAATTTTGACGCGTGGCGATTTCAGTACCACTTCGTGCGCGTCCCAACTGACACCGCGCTTACCCGCGCGGTTGCAGATATCATCGTGGTATTCCGTGACCGCCGCCGTACAGTCGGCCTCTTTTGGAAATGGCTTTCCATCAAATACCCAAATGACCTCTGGCATAATTTGTTTGGGGAAAGTTGACTTGGCCACGGGATAGCTCCTATTTGGGCTTCATGGACTGGACCGCGCGATGCTCGGATGGCACCAATGAGGAGCCTACTTGACCCACGGATTATTCACTTTTGAAACGGGCTGTAAACAACGACGGCTTCAGATTTGCTGAAGCAGTCATTGAACCCAAATCGGGGTGACAGGATTTGAACTATGCGATGTAGGTCTTTTTCTTCTTCCCCGACAGATAACTCTCCATCACACAATTCGCCAGGTCGCCGCTGGCGCAGTAGAAGGCGACGCCTTTGGAGAGCCGCGTCATCTGGTCGACAAACTCCACCCATTCCATGCCGAAGTAATCCTCAATCAGCGCGAACGTCGCGATGCGGATGCCGGCACGCATGCACAACAGAGCTTCCTTGAGGGTGGCTAGGGCGGTGGCGGGGGTGGGCGGGTACTGGAGGTAGAGGGTGGTGCCGTCGACGTGGGCGGTGGGCTGGCCGTCGGTGATGACGAACATGAGTTTTTGCTCGGCCTGGCGGGCCTTGAGGATGCGGCGGCCCATTTGGAGGCCGAGTTGGAGGTTGGTGAAGTGCTGGTGGGTGCGGTGGGCCTGGTCGAGGGGGAGTTGCAGGTCGATCATATAATCGAAGGTGGAGATTTTCTTGGGCATGAGCAGGGGGAGCTGCGACTCGCGGATTTTGGTGGCGGTGGAGTAGAAGCCCACGAGGTCCACAGTGTCCTGGGGGAAGCGCTGGCGTACGAGGGCGGAGAGGGCCATGGCGACTTTTTTGGCGGCCAGAAAGCGGCCGTAGCGCATCATGGAGCCGGACATGTCCAGGAGGATGCACAGGGCGACGGAGGTGGTGCCTTCGACGTGGTGGAGTTCGAGGTCGGACTCGCGCAGTTGAATGGGAACGGCGCGCGACGAATTTTCGATTTTCGATGTTCGATTTTCGATTGGGGGGGGATTCGCCGCGTCGCCGTGTCCGCGTGTCGCCGCGTCCCGGCCTCCCCGCGCCGCGGCGTCGGCACCCATCCGCGCGACGGCGTTGCGGAGGGTGGCGTTCAAGTCCAGTTCCGAAATGGGGTCGCCGTACTGGTACTTTTTGGTGCCATCGAGGCGCTCGGCGCCGGCACCGGGGTTGGCCGTCGGATGCCCCTCGCGCGAACCCCGCGGCAAATGCGAAAATATCTCCATCAGCGCCTTCCGCTGCATGGCGTTGATCGCCCGGGGCGTCAGGCGATAGCGACCGGCGACTTTGTCGAGCAGACCCTCCTGCATGAGTTTCTCCAGGATTTCGGCGTCCGCCGGGGACATTTGGCTGAGGGCGTCGAGGGCCTTGTCGCCGTATTCGAGGATGAAATCCATGATCTGGTCGTAGTCAAAAAGCGAATCGGGCGTGGGGAATTCATGGCCGTCGTATTGGCCGTAGGCGTAATGCATGCGCAGGCTCCGGTGCTACGGATGATGATAGGCGCGCCGGCTTGCAGTCGAGTATGGAACGAGTGGAAACTTACGGCTCAAAGCGGACGACATCTTTGAATTTGTCGAGATCGTGGTCGTACGAGGCTATTTCGCTGCCCAGTTTCGCCGCCGTTGCCGCAAGATACGCATCGCCGAAATCCACATTCAGCGATTGAACGCGTGCTAGCGCATCCAGCAGGCGCTCAAGTTCGTGGACTTCGAAAACGGACGTTTCCAAAAGTTGTCGGAGGGCTTGGGCTGCCGCCCGGCGATTCACGCCGTAACTGGTCTTGAGGGCGTAGAAAACCTCGGCCACGGTCACCGCCGATAATCGCAGAATGACTTCGTTTCGGGCGGCCCGCTCGATGAGATGCCGGGATCGCGGGGATTGGGTGGGATCATCGTTGCGCAGGAAACGCAGGATGACGTTGGCGTCCAACTCGTAGGCAGGCTTGGGTACGGCAGTCATCATCTCCTCGCGGCCCGCGCGCCCATGGCCGCCCGGGCCAGACGCTTCTCATTGGGATTGTATGGCGCTGAATTTTTGAGGATTCCAAAGCAGGATTGCACTTCCTTCACCGGCCGCAGGGTAACCATGCCGTCGTTCATCAATTCCAGCCGCACCTTGCTCCGGGCCTTGAGATTCAAGGCTCTCCGCATATGCGGCGGCAGGGTCAAACTCCCCTTGCCGGTAATCGTCACATCTTGCTGTTGCAGGTCCGTTTTCATGATTGGATTTTACCCCAGGTCGCATCTGTTTCCCAGTGAGTTTTGCATTCCCCTCCAATCCGGTAGTATAAACGGTTTGGCCGAACCCCCCCGGGGTTCCACTCTCAACAGAGGCACTGTGTTATGACGGCTCCCGGCAACGAAACCGACAATGCGTTCATTCCCCCCGCCCCCCCCGCTCCCATTCCCGCACCCGTGTCCACGGGGAGCGAGAAGTCCGACCTCGACCGCGAAGTCGCCGCCGCCATGGGCGGTTTGTCGATCGAGCAGTTGATGGAGCAATCCGCCGCCGCCAAGGTGCCGATGCCCGCCACGCCCGTCGGCGGCCCCAAGCTCGACCCGGCCCGGCCCGTCCGCGGCGGCCGGCCCGGGGCGCGGCGCATTCACGAGGACCACGTCAACCCCGACAACATCAAACGCGGCAAGGTCATGGCCATCCGCGCGGGCAACGCCTTCATCGACCTGGGCGGCAAGTCCCAGGGCATGTGCCCGCTCGACCAGTTCGACCAGGCCCCGGCCACCACCGAGGGCGGCGAGAAGAAGGCCGTGGAAATCGGCCAGGAATACGAATTCATCTTCAAGGGCTACGACTCCCGCGAGGGGCTGGTGGTGCTGGCCCGCAAGGGTGCCGTGCAGCATGGGGCGTGGGAGACGCTCGCGCCGGGGGACACGGTGGACGCGACGGTCACCGGCGTCAATAAGGGCGGGCTGGAGCTGAAGGTCGGCACGTCGCGGGCGTTCATGCCCGCCGGCCAGGTGGATGTGAAATTCCACGCGGACCTGTCGGTCTTCCTCAACCAGCGCCTGCAGGTGCGAGTGATGAAGGTGGACCGCGACGACCATAATATTCTGCTGTCGCGCCGGGCCATCGTGGAGGAGGAGGAGGCCAAGAAGGCGGAGTTGGTGTGGGATGAGATTGCCGTGGGGCAGGTGCGCGAAGGCACCGTCCGCAGCGTGCAGCCGTATGGGGCGTTCATCGACGTCGGCGGCGTGGACGGGCTGCTGCACGTGTCGGCCATGAGCCACCAGCGCGTGGCGGACCCGCACAAGATCGTCAAGGAGGGCGACAAGCTCCAGGTGATGATTGTCAGCATCGACAAGGAAAAGAAGAAGATATCGTTGTCGCTCAAGCGGCTCACCAAGGATCCGTGGGACACCGTGACCACCGATTTCCCCGTCGGCGCCACCGTCGAGGGCACGGTGAAAACGGTGGTGGAATTCGGGGCATTCGTCGAACTGGCGCCGGGCATCGAGGGGCTGGTCCACGTCAGCCAGATCGCCCTGCGCCGCATCAACAAGCCCAGCGACGTGGTGAAGAACGGCGACAAGGTGAAGGCCAAGGTGCAGGGCATCGACCTGGAAAAACATCGCATCGCGCTCTCCATGGCCGAAGCCGAGCGCGACGCGAAGCTCGCCAGCGGCGAAATCAAGCCGCCGGAGCCGCCCGCGGCCAAGGGCGCGGCGGGCGTCGCGGCGGCGGCGGGCGCGGCGGCACCCGGCGCCAAGCCCAAGGGTCCGGTCAAGCCCAAGAAGCAGCTCAAGGGCGGGTTGTTCTGAGACAATTCGTTTGTTTCGGGGTTCGCAAAGAGCTAATAGTAAGCCAGCCCCGGCAGGGACCGCAATTCAGCCCCGGCAGGGGCGTTTGATAGTAGCCCACGACCAGCGCAGCGCCGTCGTGGGTGGATGGCCCCACGAATTGTGTCAAGCCGCGGAAGCGGCGTTGGAAGGAGGCCTTCATGGCCCACACATTCACCGCCCTTCTCGTCCACGCCATCTTCTCCACCAAAGACCGCGCCCCCATGCTCACCCACGACCTGCGCCACCGCCTCTTCCCCTACATGGGCGGCATCGTCCGCAATCTCAACGGCGCCGCCCTCATCATCAACGGCGTCGAAGACCACGTTCACGTCCTCGCCTCCATGCCCGCAACCCTCACCCTTTCCGATTTGATGAAAGAACTCAAGGGCATCTCCTCCGGATGGGTCAACGACACCATGGGGTTGCCCGGGCGTTTCGGATGGCAGACCGGTTATGCGGCCTTCAGCGTCAGCAAGAGCCTTGCGGAAACCGTTCGCTCGTACATCGCCAAACAGGAAGAACATCATCGGCGCACGACGTTTCAAGAGGAGTATCTGCTTTTCCTTCACCGACACAATATTGAATATGACCCGCGTTTTGTTTTTGAAGGCACATTCGTCGCGTGAACCGCGTCAGTCCCGGTACGGGCGTCATTCAGCCCCGGACGCCATTCAGCCCCGGTAGGGGCGTTTGATAGTAGCCCACGACCAGCGCAGCGCCGTCGTGGGTAAGATGGCCCCACGAATTGTGTCAAGCCGCGGAAGCGGCGCGGGAAGGGATCATCCAGGATTTGTTCCGTCAACGACAAAATGCAAGCCCAAAATTTCCATTCCCGCGCCCCTGCCGGGGCTTGAATATTTTGTCGCCACCATCAACCCACGACAGCGCTGCGCTTGTCGTGGGCTACTATCAAACGCCCCTTCCGGGGCTTGTTCCACTAACCACGAACCACTAACCACGAACCACTAACCATGAACCACTAACCACTAACCACGAACCACTAACCCAGAGCTCGGCGGTCTCCCCCCTCACCCACGCCTCACGGCTCCCGCCGTATCCACTTCAACTGCGTCAACACCCGGCTGTTCAACTCCGCCCCTTTAAGCGACTTCGCGTCATACAAGTAGCCGTCGGCATACTGATACAGCGGAATGAACGGCACCTCCACATTGACCACCATGTCCTCCGCCTGCCGCAACAACGCATACCGCCGCCCATTGTCCGCCTCGACATCCGAGCGGGCCATCAGGTCGTCGTAGGCCGGGGAGTTGAACTTCCCGTCGTTGTTGCCGTCGGTGGAGCGGAGCAAGTCCAGCCACGTGGTGGGGTCCGGGTAATCGCCGTACCAGCCGCCGCGGGCGACATCGAACTCATGGTTTTCGCGGGCCGTGCCGAAGCTGCCGCGTTCCAGTCCGCGGTAGGAGACCTTGATGCCGAGCTGGGTTTCCCACATCTGGCCGATAGCCTGGGCGATGCGGGGATGCCGGGGGGATTCCGTGTTGTAGAGCAGTTCGATCTGCCGGATGCCCTTGCCGCCCTCATGGCCGGCCTCGGCCAGGAGCCGGCGGGCTTCCTGGATGTTGTAGGGGAGTTCCGCGGGGCTGGCGTAGCCGTTCATGGTATTCGGCGGCACGATGAGGCCCATCGGGGCTTCGCCGGTTTTGAGCATGTCGGTGATTTGTTTGCGGTCGATGGCCAGGGCCAGGGCCTTGCGGACGCGTTGGTCGTTGAAGGGTTCGCGGGCGGTGTTGAAGACGTAGTAATAACTGCCGAAGACCGGCTGGGAGTGGACTTCGGGCCATTTGCGCTCCTCGCGCTGCTGCTGAAGCAGGGCGTCGGAGAAATCCGCCGGCAGGAAGGTGAGCAGGTCCACGCCGCCGGATTCAAACATCATGAGGGCCGCGCGGCTGTCTTTGATGGTTTCGACGCGGAGCGCCGGGCAGCGGACGTTGGCCCGGTCCCAGTAAAACTTGTTGGGCTCAAAGGACAGATCGCGCTTCACGCGCCAGGCAGTGAGCTGGAAGGCGCCGTTGGAGACAAGGTGGGGCGGCTGGGTGTAGGCTTCGTCGTAGCCGGTGCCGTCCTTGAGGAGGAAGTGCCGCATGGATTTTTCATGCAGGGGGAAGAAGACGGGCATGGCCAGCAGGTCGAGGAAGTAGGTGCAGGGAGACTTGAGCCGGACCTGGAGGGTGAGGTCGTCGAGTTTCCGGATGCCGGGGATGTCGGGGGCGGGGTCCGGGGGCTTTTTCTGGAGGGCGGCGGTGAATTCCTCGGCACCGAGGATGTTCTTGAGCAGGCCGATATATTGGGCGCCGGTGCCCGGCGTGAGGGCGCGCTTCCAGGCGAAGATGTAATCTTCCGCCGTGACCGGGTCGCCGTTGGACCAGCGGCCATCGGGGCGGAGGTGAAAGGTGTACGTCTTGCGGTCGGGGGAAATGTCCCAGGAGGCCGCGGCGGCGGGGATGGGCTGGAGTTTGTCGTGCGTGTCGTACATGGTGAGACCCTCATAAAGGGCCATGGCAACGCGGATGTCGCTGGCCCAGGACATCTTGCCGACGTCGAGGGTTTGGATGTCGTCGGCAATCGCGATGACGATGGGCCGGACGGCGGCCTGGTCATGGGTGAAGGGGCCGGCGGAGATGAGGAAACAGACCGCGCCCAAGGCCAGGAGGAAGAGGGTGGGAAGCAGGAGAATGCGGCGCATGGGGATATGGTAACACGCTTGTGCGTGTTGTGCCGCGTCGCGCGGGTGAATGCAAACCGCGGAGTTATTGCGTATCGGCACTCACCTGGATGCCGGTGAGGGGCTTGTCGGCGGCATCATAGAACCGGGCGCAGGCGCCGCTCTGGGCGTCGCCCTGGATCACCGCGAACCGCAGCACGTTGTAGCCCTTCTTGAGCGTGACCGCCTTGGAGTAGTCGTCATCGGGGTTGACGGCACGGCCCATGTAAACACTGATGACTTGCTCGCCGTTGAGCCACCAGGCGGAGGAATCGTCGGAGCCGATGGCCAGTTTGACGTTCCTGATGTCGTCGGGGGCGATGATGTAGGTGAAGCCCAGGAAGAGGCAGTTGTTGGGATCTTTGCCGTGGTCGGTGGCGAACTGCAGCAGGTCGATCTGGAAATCCGTGGCTTTCACCTTGTGCCACACGAGTTCCTTGCCGGCGATGGCCACCTTGTCGTTGTCCTTGGGGATGCCGGAGAACTGGTTCTTGAAGTATTCCTTGGCGAACATGGGTTTTTCGACCTCCTGATTGTGTTCGCCCACGCCTTCCAGCGGGATGGGATCCAGCAGGAGCCAATGTTGAATGAAGCCCTCGGCATTGACGGGATAGGTCTTGAGGACGGCGGCGGGGGTCGCGGAGGTGGATGCCGCCGCTGGCGCCTTGGTGGTGGCCGCCGGGGGCGTGGCCTCGGGCGCGCAGGCGGCCAGGGCCAGCATGGTGAGAATCAGACAAGAGGACCGGCCGATCATGGATAACTCCTTGTGAAAGCGGGAGCATGCTACCCGCGGGGGTGACACAGTGACAAGGGAAGTGTGCAAAGGTTCCGATTTTGCGGCAACTACAATGGAATCACCAATATCTGCACCCAGCGCGGAGATCACCCATGCGCAGCGCCCTCAACAGAATCCTTGTGCCCTCCACGCTGTTGCTGCTGGGCCTGGCCGCGATCCCATTCATCCTTCACCCCTCATCCTGCATGCTGGCCGCGACTGCGCCGCCCGCGACCACCCCCGCCATCCTCGCGCATACCGACGATGAATACCTCGCCCACGTCGCCCGCATCGCCAAGACTCTCCCCACCTTCACCGTCCTGGTGCAAAAGCCCTTCGTCATCGCCGGCAACGACACGCCGGAAAAAGTCCGTGCCGCCGGCGTCAGCACCGTCAAGTGGACGGTCGATCACCTCAAGCAGGATTATTTTGCCAAAGACCCGGTGGACTTGATCGACATCTACCTCTTCAAGGACAAAGCCTCCTTCGACGACGCCAATAAAACCCTCTTCCCCGGCGCGCCGCAAACCCCCTACGGCTATTACTCCCCGGCCCACAAAGCCCTCGTCATGAACATCTCCACCGGCGGGGGCACGCTGGTCCACGAAATCGTCCACCCCTTCATGGCCGCCAACTTCCCCGCCTGCCCCACGTGGTTCAACGAGGGCCTGGCCTCGCTCTACGAGCAATCCATGGAAAAAGACGGCCACATCTGGGGCCTGCCCAACTGGCGCCTCACGGATCTCAAAACCAACCTCAACGGCACCGCCCCCGCCGCCGAAGGCAAGCCGCCGTCGTTCAAAGACATATGCCAGATGGACTCAGCCACCTTCTACGGCGCCGGCAAAGGCCCCTGCTACGCCACCGCCCGCTACCTGTGCCTGTACCTGCAGGAACAGGACGTGCTGCGGCAGTTCTACAAGGACTTCGTGAAGAACCAGAAGACCGACCCCACCGGCTACGACACGCTGCAGAAAACCCTGGCGGGGCTGGGGGAGAAGGATATGGAGGTGTTTCGGAAAAAGTGGGAGGCGTGGGTGATGGGGCTGAAGTATCCGTGATCAGTCGTGTGCTTCGGGTCAACACGGTATGGCATGTTCGGATAGAATGCCTTCTGACGTTCAAAGGAGTTCCCCATGCCCCCCATCCCCCTCGGCATCGCCGGCGCCGCCGGCCGCATGGGCCGTCGGCTCATCGCCCTGGCCGCCGAACAGCCCGCCATCTTCACCCTCGCCTCCGCCATCGACGCGCCCAACTGCCCGGACCTGGGCAAGGACGCCGGCACGCTCGCCGGCATGCCCCCCGCGGGTGTCGCGCTCACCGCCACGCTGGCCGGCAATCCGCAGGTGATCGTGGATTTCTCCGTCCCCGCCGCCACGCGCGTCCTGCTGCGCCAGTGCATGGAGCGCCACATCCCCCTCCTCATCTGCACCACCGGCCTGACTGCCGACGATCATGCCCTCATTGACCAGGCCGCGCAAAGCATTCCCGTCTTACAGGCCACCAACACCTCGCTGGGCGTCAACCTCCTGCTCACCGTCGCCGCGCAGATCGCCCGCCAGCTCGGCCCCGCTTATGACATTGAAATCGTCGAGGCCCACCACAACCAGAAAAAGGATGCCCCCTCCGGCACGGCCCTTTCGCTGGCCGAGTCCATCTGCCAGGCCACCGGCCGCGACCTGCAGCGCGACCTTGTCCACGGCCGGCATGGGCACGACGCCAAACGCGTCCCAAGTTCGGTGGGCATGCATGCCCTCCGCATGGGCGACGTCGTCGGCGAGCACACCGTTTACTACGCCACCGGCGGCGAACGCATCGAACTCAAGCACATCGCCACGACCCGGGACACCTTCGCCCGCGGCGCGCTGCGTGCCGCCCAGTTTCTGGCGCAGGCCCAGCCGGGCCGGTATACGATGGCCAATGTATTGGGATTGTAAAAGGTATACAGCTCCGCCAAGGGCCGCGGCCCGTGCTTGACAAAGGCTGAGCCCATTTCCAAGCTTCAATGGATTTCACCACCCCGCCATTTCCTTGCGTTCCTTGAGCCACTTTTTGAATTTCTCCACCGGCCAGGCGTTGAGGACGTCGGCGGGGGTGGCCCAGGCGCGGCGGGCGGTGAGGATGCCGTAGGTCATCATGTCCATGCCGTCCACACTGTGGGCGTCGGTATTGATGCACAGGGGGACGTGGGCTTCGACGGCCATGCGGGCGTGGAGGTCGCGGAGGTCGAGGCGGAAGTAATGGGCGTTGATTTCGAGGGCGATGCCGTTGCGGGCGGCGGCGAAGATGATCTTGGACATGTCGGGTTCGAGGCCGCGGCGGGAGGGGATGAGGCGGCCGGTGGGGTGGCCGAGGACGCAGACGTAGGGGTTGGCGGCGGCTTTGACGAGGCGCTGCGTGGCGGGGTCGGTTTCCTGGGTGAGGGCGGCGTGGGGGGAGGCGACGACCCAGTCGAGCTGAGCGAGGAGGTCGTCTTCGTAGTCGAGGCTGCCGTCGGCGAGGATGTCCACTTCGGAGCCGGCGAGGACGAGGATGCCCCCCCCCGCGCCCTTGGCGGCATCGCGGGCGACGGCGTGGATGGCCTGGATATGTTCGAGGAGGCGGTCGGCTTTGAGGCCGTTGGCCTGGAACTGGCTCTTCGAATGGTCGGTGATGGCCATGTATTGGTAACCGCGGCGTTTGGCTTCGGCGACCATTTGTTCGATGGAGCAGGTGCCGTCGGAGGCGGTGGTGTGCATGTGGAGGTCGCCGCGGAGGTCGGCGAGTGAGATGAAGAGTTTCGAGTTTCCAGTTTCGAGTTTCGAGTTTTTAGTGAAGGGTTTGCTTTGCGGCTTGAAGTTTTCGGCGGCCCATTCGAGTTCGCCGTGGTTTTCGCGCATTTCGGGGGGCATCCAGGCGAGGCCGAGGGCGGCGTAGACGCCTTCTTCCGTTTCGCCGGCGATTTTTTCCTCCTTGCCGCCGCCCCCCCCGCTCACCTTATACACGCCCCATTCGTTGACTTTCAGGCCCATTTTGATGGCCATTTCGCGGAGCTTGACGTTGTGTTCCTTGCTGCCGGTGAAGTATTGGATGGCGGCGCCGAAGCTCTCCGGCGGCACCACGCGCACGTCCACCTGCACGCCGGCATCGCCGCCGATGCCGGGGGCGGTGAGGAAGCTGGTCTTGGTTTCGCCGAGCTGGATGACGCTGCCGCACATGGGGTGGGCGGTGACGGCCTGGCCGATGGCCGCGCCTTGGGCCACAGGCGCGGCGACGGCGATGTCGATGTCGCCGATGGTCTCCTTGCCCCGGCGCAAGCTGCCGCAGTATTGGACGGCGCTGACGCCGGGGAGGGCGCGGAGGAAATCGGAGAGTGCCAGGGCGATGGGCAGGGCTTCGCCGATGCGGATGCGCCCGGAGCTGGCGGCGAGATGGGTGAGGTTCTCCTTCATTTTGGAGAGTTTTTTGGCGCCCAGACCTTTGATTTTCAGAAGTTCGCTTTTTTCACCGAGGTCGATTTCTTTTTTGAGCCCCTCAATGGTCGTCACCCCGCCCTCCTGCCACAGCAGGGCCGCGGTCTTGGGTCCCACGGTGGGTATCTTCATGATCTCCAGCACGCCGGCGGGCACCTGGCCGGCGATTTCCTCGAACTCGGCGATGCGCTGGGTGCGGAGGTATTCCTGGATGCGGTCGGCGGAGGACTGGCCGATGCCGGGGACGGATTCAAGGCCGCCCTCGGCGGCGACCTGCTCGATGGGGGTGGGCATTTCCTCGATCGCCCGCGCCACTTTGCGCAGGGCCAGGACGCGGAAGGTGTTTTCGTCGAGGAGGGCGAGGATGTCGGCGGTGCGTTCGAAGGCGTGGGCGATTTCCTGATTTTTCATGAGGGCTCCATGGTAGCAGGCACACTCCGTGTGCCGTGGGCTTGGTCGACTGGCGTGGCTTGCGTGGTTCGGGGCGACGGCACACGGAGTGTGCCTGCTACCATAGTGCCTGCTACTATAGTGCCTGCTGCGTATTCGCCGGGTTTGAGATGGGCGGGGTTTTGGGCGATGTAGCGCTGGATGGCGGCGAATTGGGCGGGGGAACGGATGAGATGATCGAAGCTTTCCTCCTGCCAGAAACGGCCTTTGGTTCCCAGGGCTTGGTTGATTTCTTTGGCGGAGAAGCGTTTCCAGGAGGTGCATTGGGGGACGATTTTGGTGGTGCCGCGGAGGCAGACGATGAGGTGGACGTGGTTGGGCATGACGACGAAGTCGCCGAGGTGGTAGCGGTCGCCGTCGAAGTGGCGGAGGGAGCCCTCGACGATGCGGCTGAGTGCGGGGCGGCGGAGGACGCAGGCGCCGAGGCCTTTATCGAGGGCGTCCATATATTCCTGGGAGAAGGTGTTGTGGAACTCGCGGCGGGCGTATTCGGGGAGTTGATTGAGCTGAGTGCGCCAATCGGGTGCGGAGGGGGGGATGCCGTGGTGTTCGAGCCAATCGGCGCGGCGGGCGTACCAGCGGCGGCTGACGTCGGCGGGGATGGAGTCTTCGGTGCGGAAGGTGACGAAGTAGGAGGCGTTGGGCTGGAACCAGTGGGGGAGCTTGGTGCCGTGGGCGATGTGGACGCCGAGTTGGGGATCGAAGAGTTCGAACATGATTGAGCGTCCAGAGTAGTAGGCACATTCCATGTGCCGTTTGTTGTGTGCCGTGGTCACTTTACGATCGCTCAGGTGCGAGATTTGTGCCAGATGGGACGTTTTGCGTGGTTCGGGGCGACGGCACACGGAGTGTGCCTGCTACTTTACTGCTACTTTACGTCAGCTCATGCGCATGGCGGACGATCTCGCCGCGGGTGAGGTAGACGATGTCCTCGGCGATGTTGGTGCAGTGGTCGCCGATGCGCTCGAAGTTCTTGGCCGCCAGGATCAGCCCCAGATTCGCCGGCACGCTCTCGCGCTTTTCCTCCATCTGCGCGGACAGGTCGCGCATGATCTGGCTGTTCAGGGCATCCACCACGTCGTCGGCCCGGCAGATTTCCTCGGCGAGTTTCTGCTCGCGCGTGGAGAGGCAGCGGACGGTGTCCTGCACCTGCTTGAGGGTCGCCTCGGCCAGGAGGCGCATGTCGCGGGGCACCTCGGGGCGGTCGTCGATGTCGGGATGGTCGAGCATTTCGCGGGCCATGCCGTAGTGGATGGCGGGGACCTGCTGGGCGATGTTGACGGCGCAGTCGCCGATGCGTTCGAGGTCGGCATTGATCTTGACGATGCCGAAGACGACACGGAAATCCTGGGCCGTGGGATGGTGCAGGAGCATCAGGTTGATGGCCTGGCGCTCGATCTCGACGTCTTCGGCATCGATGAGCGTTTCACCCTGGAGGACTTTTTTGGCGGCGGCGACGTCGAGTTTGAGCACGGCTTCGACCGTGATGGCGACGGCCTGCTGCACCATGCCGGCCATGCCCAGGTTGCGGCCGGCGAGTTGTTCGAGCAGTTTATCGAAGGCTTGGTGGGACACGCGTGCTCCTGCGGAAAACTCGAAACGCAAAACGCAAAACTGTAACATTCTACGCGGGCTTGGGGGCTTTGTCCGGCGGTGTGGGCGATTCTTTGGGCGGGGGGGGCGGGGGCTGCCAGAGGTTGGGCTTGCTGTGGCGGATGCAGTAGGCCCAGTAGAGCGCGCCGCCGAGGCACATGGGGAGGCTGTAGAGGACGCCCTTGCTGATTTCCATGCCGAGGATGGGGATGGGGGTGTCGCCGACGCGGAACTGCTCGCCGATGATGCGCATAATGGGGTAGAAGGTGAGGAAGGCCCCGCTGGCCATGCCGTCCTTGCGCCAGAGGCGGCCTATGGTGTAGCAGATGATGAAGAGGAGGAGGCCTTCGAGGAGGGCCTCGTAGAGTTGGGAGGGATGGCGGGCGGGGAGAATGTTGGCGACGGCGTCGAGGATTTTAGGATCGTGCTGGGCGAGGTGCAGGCGGAGGTAGTCGATGGCTTGGCCGGTGGGGTCGGGCCTGGAGAAATTGATGGGCGGGCTGATCCTGGTGAGCAGGTCGAGGAGTTTGTCGTAGACGCCGGGGTCGATGGTGCTGTTGGTGGGGGAGGTGATTTCGGAGGGGAATTTGACGCCCCAGGCGGCGGTGGTGACGCGGCCATAGAGTTCGCCGTTGATGAAGTTGGCGCAGCGGCCGAAGAACAGGCCGATGGGCACGACCATGCAGGAGGCATCGCCGATGTTGCGGATGTTGCCCCCCTGGGCGCGGTATTTGCGGCCAAACCAGATGAGGGTGAGGATGGTGAAGAGGACGCCGCCATGGGCGGACATGCCGCCGTCCCAGACCCTGATGACGCCCCAGAAGGGGAACTCCGAAGAAAAACCCAGCAGGCTGGGCTGATAGAAGAGGCAATAGCCGAGGCGGCCGCCGATGAGGACGCCGAAGATGCAGGAATTGAGGACGAGGTCGGAGACGAGGGCGGGGTTAAGGCGGAGCATGCCGTCGCGGGAGTTTTTCTTGATCAGGAGGTAGGCGCAGAGGAAACCGAGGAGGTAGGCCAGGCCATACCAGCGGGGGCCCCAGGAGCCGATCTTGAAAACATAGGGGTCCAGGCTGTGGACGTAGTAGGCCAGAATGGAGAGCGGTTGGCTCATTGAATGAAGGCCCCAGTGTGGAATGGAGGAATGGTAGCGAGTCGGCGGGAAAAAATCACGGGCGCGGCGAAGGCGGTTAAGGATCGCAGAGATTCCGTCAAGGCAGGGGGTGCGATTCCAGCGCCCCTGCCGGGGCTTTGACAATCTTTGTCGCCGTCCGCAACCCACGACGGCGCTGCGCTGGTCGTGGGCTACTATCAAACGCCGCTACCGCGGCTGTTGGGCCAGGCGCGGGTGTTGGGCGCATAAGGCGAGATGTTTGCTTGAGGCTAAGAGGCGGGGCACGTATCATCGCGGGGTTGTGATTTTTGCGTTGTTTTGGGTGAGTTGATGCCTTCCGGTTCGGCGATGAGTACCCCGTTGCAGAAATCCGCGCCCGCCAGGCCGGCGGGGGCGGGCAAGCCCCGGCAAGTGGCGATTTTGGGGGCGACCGGGTCGATTGGGACCAATGCGCTGGACGTATGCCGGCATCTGGGGCCGCGGTATGAAGTACACTCGCTCACGGCGGTGACGAGTTGGAAGAAGCTGGCCGAGCAGGCGCTGGAATGCCGGCCGCGCATGGTGGCGCTGAATGACAAATCGACGGCGGCCAAACCGTCGGAGAATTTAGCGGCGCTGAAGGATCATCTGCTGGGGACGGGGATTGAGATAGTCACCGGGCCGCATGCGATGGAGGAAATCGTCACGCGCCCGGAGGTGGACACCGTGGTGGCGGCAGTCGTGGGGGCGGCGGGCCTGGCGCCGGTGATTGCCGCGGCCCGGGCGGGAAAGACCATTGCCCTGGCCAACAAGGAGGCCCTGGTGGTGGCGGGGTCGATTGTGATGCGGGCGGCGCGCGAGCATGGGGCGACGATTGTGCCGGTGGATTCGGAGCATTCGGCGGTGTTTCAGTCGCTGCGGTCGGGGCGGGCGGGGGAAATACGGAAGATCATACTGACGGCATCGGGGGGGCCGTTCCGGACGTGGAGCAAGGCGCGCATCGAACACGCCACCGTGGCCGAGGCGCTGGCGCACCCCAATTGGAAAATGGGTCCGAAAATCACCATTGATTCCGCCACGATGATGAATAAGGCGCTGGAGATTATTGAGGCACATTGGTTGTTTGGGTTGCCTGCCGAGAAGATCGAGGTGCTGATCCATCCGCAGAGCATTGTTCACTCGATGATCGAGTTTCTGGATGGGTCGGTCATCGCCCAGCTTGGCACGCCCGATATGCGAACGCCCATCCAATATGCCCTCACCCATCCGGAACGCGTTGACGGGTGTAGTTCCCGGTTGGAATGGTCGAAAATCAAGGAAATGACCTTCGAGGTGCCCGACGAGCGGTTTCCGGCCCTACAATTGGGCTTTGAAGTGGTGCGGTTGGGCGGCACGAGCGGCGCGGTGGTCAACGCGGCCAACGAGGCGGCCAACGAAATGTTCCGGGCCGGCGAACTTCGGTTCGGGCAGATCGTAGAGAGGGTGGAAGCGGTGCTCCGGTGGCACATAAAGGCGGGCTTTGTGGCCCTGCCGACGCTCGAGCAGCTTTTGGCGGCCGATGCGTGGGCGCGCCGCGAGGCGCGGCAGACAGGCTAAAGCCTGGACTACGAACAGGCGAACACCTAATGAGGAATGGCATGCAGAACTCCGCCCGACGATTTGCCTCGCAGTTGCGCCGCTCGCGCGTGGCGCTGTACACGTTCCTGCCGCTGGCGGCGGTGGCGGCCATGGGGGTGATGGAGACCATTCAGCCGGCGCTGCGCCTGATTTACATCGTGGCCGGGTTCTCCCTGATCATCTTCCTGCATGAATTCGGCCACTTTATCGTGGCGCGGATGTGCTCGGTGAAGTGCCTGGCGTTTTCGATCGGGATCGGGCCGCGGATGTGCGGCTGGCGGCAGAACGGGGGACTCTCCTTCGGCGGCGACCCCTACGACCCCGACAGCAAAAAGCACAAACACGTGGCGACGGAGACCGCTGCCGTGCAGTCTGATCTGCCCACGGCGGCCACCGAACCCCGGCATTCACGCGCGGTGGGGATTTGCGATTACCGGCTCTCGTGGCTGCCCCTGGGCGGCTATGTCCGTATGCTCGGCCAGGACGACATGGACCCCACCAAGGTCTCCAGCGATCCCCACGCCTTCAACCAGCGCCCCATCTGGCAGCGCATGTGCATCGTCTCCGCCGGCGTGATTATGAACGTCATCTTCGCGGCGGTCTGTTTTTCGATCATCTTTTCGCCGGGGATCGGCGTGGATTTCCCGCCGGCGCGCATCGGGGCCGTCACCTATGGCATGCCCGCCTGGGGCCAGTTGAACATGGGCGACCAGATCGAGTCGATTAACGGCGAGCAGGTGCGCGGGTTCCTGGAGTTCACCGACGTCATGATGGCCTCGGCCCTCGCCAAGGAGAACCAGCAGTTCACCCTGATGGTGATCCGCTACGGGACGGGCAAACGCGAATCCGTGTCCCTGACGCCCAAACGCAGTGACGCCTCCGGATTCCTGGCCTTCGGCGTGGAAGCCATGCCGGGGCTGAAGCTCGTCGGCAAGGGTGCGGACTACACCAACGCCGATGCCGCCAAGGTGTTTGGCCATCGCGTGACCTTCGAGGCCAACAAGCCGGAGTTGAACAAGATCAAGGATGAGGGCTGGAAGATCACGGCCATCGATGACATCGACTTGCGCGACCAGCCCGAGCCGAATGCCACGCATGACAAATACGTGTTGCTCTACAACCGCGTCAAGGAGCGGAACGGCCAGGCCGTCACGCTGTCGCTGGAAAATACGACGACCAAGGCGACCCAGCAGATCACGCTGCTGCCGCACATCGAACCAGTGCCCGGCGAGACGAAATTTCCCACGGTATTCGGCCTGGCGCCGCAGGTGATCATCAGCGAGGCGTCGCCCAAGTCGCCCGCCGCCCGGGCGGGGTTGCACTCCGGCGACCGGATCACGCAACTGGGTGACCGGAGCTATCCGGATTTAGAGATGGTGCGGAAGATCATCTCCGGCTCCGAAGGCAAGCCGCTGGCCATGGAAGTCGAGCGCATGGAGCCCACCGCGGGCACGGCCGCGGATACGTCCCCGGCCACAAGTTCCGCCCCAGCCGGCCCGCCCCTGAGTCCCAAGACCGTGGCCGTCACCGTCGCGGCCAAAAAGGAGAAGGGAAACTACATCATCGGCATTCAATTGTTCCAAGACCTGCGCAGCACGCGCTTCGTCCAGATTACCCCGGAATCCGCAGCGCCCACGCTGGACCTGGAACCCGGCGCCACCATTGCCGCCATCGACGGACAAGCGGTGGCCAACTGGCAGGAAATCTATGCCGCCCTGCGCACCAAAAACGCGGATACCCAGGTGGCCGTGACATTCAATACGACCCAAGGCCCGCAGCCCCGCACCTTCGCCTATACCAAGGCCGAATCCGAACTCGTGAAGGAACACCTGCAGTTCATGCTGGGCCTGCAACTGGCCAACGAAACCAAAACCCAAAAAGCCGACAATGCTGGTCAGGCAGTGCTGATGGGGATGGATCACACGAAAAAATTCATCCTGAATGTGTACATGACGTTGGCCGGTTTGTTCCGCGGCACCGTCGAGGCGTCGAACCTCCACGGCATCGTCGGCATCACCAAGGTCGGCTACGACGTTCAGGAACGCGGCCCGGTATGGCTCTGGTACGTGCTGGCGATGGTGTCGGTGAATCTGGCGGTGGCCAACTTTCTGCCCCTGCCAATTGTGGATGGCGGGTTGTTTCTGCTGCTGATTTTGGAGAAAGTGCGGGGCAAACCGCTGTCGTTGAAAGTGCAGACGGCGATCCAGACTGCGGGAATCGTGCTGTTGGCGGGATTATTCATTTTTGTCACAATGAATGACATCAATCTGTTCAAATAATCGCGTTATATATTTTCGTGATCGCGTTACAAATGTCGCCACAACATAAAATGCGACATTTAACGCCAATTTTCTGTCACAATTATGCATATTTGCGCAAAACTCCGCGGAATTCTCTTCGGAATGGGGGTCGGCACCATTATAATGGGCTTTTTCGGAACTAATTGAAGGGTATCACCAATCATGAGTGTGCATCACAAAAAGCCCCGGAGTGCCGGTTTATCGGTCATGGTTTATGATCGGGGCCTGCATCCCGAGTTGTTCACCATCGACGCACGGCGTGTCCGCACCATGGGCGGGCTGGATCTTTCCATGTGCCTGCTGGCCGGCGGCGGGCATCTGGTGGCGGTTTCGGGCGGGGGCAAGACGGTCTCGGAGCTGACTTGTTTCCCCAGCAAGACGCTGCCGGACCGCGGGCTGATCGAGCGGCTGCCGTGCAAGGGCGACAAGCAGTATGAGAAGGCGCTGAGTTCCCATTTTCAGTATTACCTGGCGCTCAATGAAGAGCACGTGACCGAAGCGCTGTTCGATAACTCGGTGACGGAGCTCCTGCGGCTGGCCGAGGAGCAGAACGGGCTGATCTCGCACAAGAAGAATGACCTGGGCGTGACGGAATACCTGTCGATTGTGGTGGCGCAGTTGCACCGCCGGGCAATCCATGTGGAAGGCTTCCACCTGCTGGGCGAGGCGCGAGTATTGGTGCGAACGCAGTCGATTGTGGAGCAGGTGGCGAAGAATTAAAGCCGTGGCCAGTAATTCCAATTAGCGTTTCAGTTGAGACTAAGCATCCAGAGTCAAGCGGTCAGGCTGTGGCACCATCCACGATCATGACCATGAAGTCCTGTGCGTCATGAAACCTGATGCCGGCAAACCCTGCCCCATTTTCCCAAACGCCCCCGTCCCCCCGGCATCATACTCCCCGCTCCGCCCAACCCTCTCGCTTGTTACGTCGTATCGAGTTAAAATACTCAGCGTAGTGAGTAATTTGTATGATCCGACAAACCCTCCATGATGAATTGCTCAAGCGGCTCCGGGAAAAACGCCGCTTCCTGCAGGTGTTGGCCGGCCCGCGCCAGGTCGGCAAGACCACCCTGGTCCGCCAGGTGATGGCGGCATCACGCCTGCCCGCCCATTACGCCTCCGCCGACGAGCCCACGCTGCGCGGCGACCGCACCTGGCTGGAACAGCAATGAGTCCGCCGTCGGCGCGCACTTGTTTAACTCCAGCCTGGGCGCGAACATCCATGTCACCTACTGGCGGGAACGAAACCAGGAAGTCGATTTCGTGCTCCAGCGCGGCCAAACCGTCGTCGCCCTGGAAGTCAAAAGCGGCGCCCGCCGCGAAGCACTCCCCGGCATGGAAGCCTTCGCCCGGCAATTCACGCCCCGACGCCAACTGCTGGTCGGCGGCCAGGGCATCCCGTTGGAGGAATTCCTTTCCCACCCGGCGGCGCACTGGCTGAAGTGAACGCCCCAATGGCCGTGGCCTCCGCGTGCATTTCCCGAAACACCCCCTCCCCCGCCGGCATCAAATATTCACACTACGATCCCGCCGCCCCTTGCGGTAGAATCCGGTTGCTTTTCCATGTGCCGATCTCAGGAGACGGGTTTGTGAAAGTGAGAGCGGGAAGAACACTGTCCACGGCGTTCGCGCTGCTCCTCTGCGCCGCCGGCGCCTCCGCCCGCGCCCAGCCGGTCCCCGACTACAAAAACCTCGATCTCCCGTTTGAAAAACGCGCCGCCGATCTTCTTTCCCGCATGACCTTTGCCGAAAAAGCCTCCCAGATTCCCATGCTCTCCCCCGCGATCCCGCGCCTGGGCATACCCCCTTGCCACTGGTGGTCCGAGGCCGCCCACGGCGTGGCCCGCGCCCAGAGGGCCACCGTCTACCCCGACCCCATCATGATGGCCGCCTCATGGGATGTGCCGCTGCTGCAAAAAGTCGCCATCGCCACCGCCGACGAGGCCCGGGCCAAATTCGTGCCCGGCCAGCGCTACTACGGCATCATCCTCTGGTCCCCCACCATCAACATGGCCCGCGACCCCCGCTGGGGCCGCGTCGAGGAAACCTACGGCGAAGACCCCTGCCTGACCTCCAAACTCGGCGTCGCCTTCTGCAAGGGCGTCCAGGGCGACGACCCGAAATATCTCAAGACCATCGCCACCCCCAAGCACTTCGCCCTGCACAGCCAGGAGACCGGCCGCACCAGCCTGTCCTTCAACGCCTCCGAACGCGTCCTCCGCGAATATTATCTGCCCGCCTTCGAGGCCTGCTTCCACGAGGGCGGCGCCATGTCCACCATGGCCGCCCACAATGGCATCAACAATGTCCCCGCCGCCGTGAATTCCTGGCTCCTCAACGACCTGCTCCGCGGCGAGTGGGGCTTTCAGGGCGCTGTCGTCACCGACTACCGCGAGGTCGAGTACCTGATCAATTCCCACCGCGTGGCCAACTCGACCACCGATGCCGTCGCGCAAGCCCTCAACGCCGGCGTCGATATTCTCAGCGACGATGACGGCGTGTCCCAGGCGGTGATGGACGCGGTCGGCACGGGCAAGCTGAAATTGGCCGTGCTGGATCGCGCGGTGCTGCGGGGGTTGATCATCAAGATGCGCCTGGGCCTGATGGACCCCCCCGACAAGGTTCCCTTCGTGAAAAACCCCGCCGTCATCGGCTCCAAGGAACACCTCGACCTGGCCCTCCAGATGGCCCGCGAAGGCACCGTTCTGCTGCAGAATGACGCCCTGCCCAAGGGCTACGGCCTGGGCCGGCTCCTGCCCCTGGACCTCCGCCGCATCACCTCGCTGGCGCTACTCGGGCAGTACAAGGACATCACGCAACTGGGCACCTACATCGCCGGCACCGCCGTCGGCTATGGGTCCACCAACTACTCCGCGGGGCCGGTGGTCACGCCCTCCAAAGCCATCGCGGCGCTGCTCGGCGACCGCATCATCGTGCGCGAAGCCCTGTACTCGGATGTCGAGGGCTCCGCCCAGGCCGCCGCCGCTTCCGATGTCGCCATCGTCGTCGTGGGCATCAACAACCAGATCGAAAACGAAGGCGTCGACCGCTACACCCTCGAGCTCCCCCCCGCGCAAATGGCCTTCGTCCAGCGCATCGTCAAGGCCAACCCCGCGACCATCGTCGTCCTCCAGGGCGGCAGCCCCATCGCCTGCGCCTGGCTCAAGGAGCACGTCCCGGCCATCGTCATGATGTGGTATGCCGGCGAACAGGGCGGGCCGGCCCTGGCCGACATTCTCCTGGGCCGCGCCAATCCCGCCGGCCGGCTGCCCATCACATTCTACAAATCCGTCGGCGATCTGCCGCTGCTGGCGGATTACGAAATCGAGAAGGGCCGCACCTACATGTACCTTAAAAAGCCTGCCGACTTCGTTTTCGGCCACGGCCTGAGCTACACCACCTTCGCCTACGCCAATCTGCGCCAACTGCCCCCCCTCGGCGCGGCGCCCGCCGGGCCGGGTGTGCCGGGCGGCGTGGCGGGCGTCGCGGGCGCCGAACCGGCGCTCACCTTCAGTGCCACCATCACCAACACCGGCACGATGGACGGCGACGAAGTCGTGCAGCTCTACGTCACCAAGCCCCAATCCGTCGTCACCCGCCCCATCAAGCAACTGCGCGACTTCGTCCGCATCACGCTGCCCAAGGGCGCCGCCAAGACCATTCAGTTGAAAGTGCCGCTGAAGGACCTCGCCTACTGGGACGTCGCCACCCACAAATTCGTGGTCGAGCCGGGCCTCTACAACGTGGAAGTTGGGGCCTCGTCGGCGGACATCCGGCTCAAGGGCGAATTCACCGTGAAATGATGCGGGGGCTGTTAATATGGGCTGTAACTGGATGGGAAAGTCCCCCCGTGTCTCACGTCCCCAATCATGCACCCATCAAGACCCTAACAAAAGACAATTATTCCCCTTCACGAAAAACCCTAACCCCTATCAATAATAGAGGGTTATGTATTTTTCTCGGAACCTGACTTTTATTCATGCCGCCGCACCCCGCCGCACGATATATACGGTGGACGAAAGCTCGCGGAATCTTTGGACGGATTCACTCACTTTGCGACGCTGGGATCCGGTGTGTTATAGGCTGCGTGAAAGAGGACTTGCATGAGCATCTCCCCGATTGGGTCAAATCCCCCGATCACGCGCCTGCAAGGAAGCACGGCGACGGACATCTCCCAGAGCCCGCAGGATGTGGGCATCAGCAAAACCGACACTGTCGAAATCAGTGACTCGGCACGCTACCTGGGCGAAATCAAAAAACTCCCCCCCATCCGCGAGGCCAAGGTTCAGGCCATGAAGGACCTGATCGCCTCCGGGCAATTCGAAACCCCCGAGCGCATCAACGGCACGGTGGATCGGCTGCTCCAGGAACTGGGATAGCAGCCTGAACCAAGCGTCAACGCCAAACGACCGTGCCTGCGGTCGTTTTTTATGCGCCGACGCCGGATTAGTGGAAAATCGACTTCAGCAGCGGCCGCGTGCGCAGCGCCTTGTCGGTGATCGTTTCCACCTGCGCCAACAACATCTGCATGGCCACCATTAATGCCGCCTCGTCGGCGGGGCGTTCGGGCGGAGTGGCACGCAAAGATGTGGGCAGGGGGAGAAGTTCCAAGGCGAGAACGATTTTCCCGGGGACGCCAATCGTCACGCCCCCGGCACTCCCATGACATCCTTCGCCGCGCCCGTCCCCGCTGCCGCACACCACGCCCCCGGCATGGGGCGAAAAACGCATGGGGGCGTCGGCGGTGGGCTTGCCGCAGGCTTGGCAGTGGTGGAGCTGCGGCCAATAGCCGGCGGCCAGGAGCGCGGCTTTGACGTAGGCGACCAGAACACGGGCCAGATTGGGAGCGCGGGTCTTGCCCAGCAAGTCCAGGGCGGCATCGAGTTCGGTGAAAAGTTCGGCATGCGGATCCAGCGGATGCACCAGGTGCGTGGTGATCTCCGCACAGATCATCGCGGCGTTGAGCGCCGGCAGGTTGGTCCGCAGCTCGCGGCGGTGGTCGGCCAGTTCCCATGCGGCCAGCGTCCCGAGTTGTACGTTCCCGCCCCCCGGCGCTTCTTTGGCGGGAACAAAAACAACCTGCCCGCTGGTGAGCAAATCGAGCGGCCCAGACATCACGTTATTCTTCGAGGGCCGCTTGGCGCCTTTGGCGATCAGCGGCACCAGGCCGTGGGCGCGCGTGAACATGCCGACGATCTGGGAGGTCTCCGAAAAGTCGGTGACGCGCAGGCAGATGCCTTCATCGGTGAAGTATGTGGCCATGGCGGCATTATAGGGGGAGTTGGGGTTGGTCCTAAACGGTTGCCTATTTGGCTGCCGGCGCGGGCACCAGGCTGTTGGCGTACACTTCGATCATCATGTAGCCGGACTTGTCGAGCGTTTTGGCGTCGGCGGGGTCGTTGGGGTTCAGGCCGTGGGCTTTTTCCCATTCATCGGGGATGCCGTCCTTGTCGGTGTCGAGGGGCGGGGTGGCGGGTTTGATTTCGCAGATGCCGCCGACTTCGGCTTCGTCCTTGATGATTTTGCCCTTGGTTCCCAGGGAGGCGAGTTCGGCGGTCAGGCGGATGTCGATGGCGTCGCGGTGCAGCGAGGCGCCGGCACCGGCGAGGACCTTTTTGTCGGCTTCGGGGGCGGTGTCAACGGTGACGGGGACGGGTGGTTTGCCTTCGCTCCAGGATTTGGTCAGGAACGTGGGATAGGGGTTTTGGCCGGTGGGAATGGCCACGCCGCCGGTGCCGCCTTCGCTTTCCGCACCGCCGGTGGGATCGTTGTAGTCGGCGCGGGTGACGGGGCGGCCGCCGAGTTTGCCGTCTTTGTCGAGGTCCACGAGGTTGCCGGAGTCGAAAACTTTGTCGCTGGAGGAGAAGCCGCTGATGGGATGCCCGGTGGAGGAGGGTCCGGCGATGAAGTAGTTATTGATGACGTCGAGGGAATGATCGGCGGCGGAGTGGCCGCCGGCCAGACCGGTGCCGCCGTAGTTGTAGACCACGTTGTTGATGTACTGGATGGTGCCTTTGGCCTTGGGGTTGCGGCTCTGGTTGTTGATCCAGAGGGTGTGGGAGATGGTGATGTTCAGGACGGTATCGACGAGGGCGCCGAAGCGCTGGGGGTCGATGGCCTCGCCGATAATGCAGTATTGGAAGGTGATGTCGTGCGAGTTGACGGTGCAGCCGAGGGAATCCCAGCGGCCCCACTGGATGGAGCAATGGTCGAAGATCATGTTGCTGCCGGTGGAGCAGTTGACGGCGCACTTGCCGCGGTCGCCGGCGATGCCCTCGCGGAAGCGCAGGTAGCGGACGATGACATTCTTGTGGGTGCTGAAGGAGGTGGAGCGGTTGTAGATGCAGATGCCCTCGCCGGGCGCGGTCTGGCCGGCGAGGGTGGTGTTGTCCTGCACGTCGAGGTTGGTTTCGAGCTTGATGACGCCGGCGACGTCGAAGATGACGAAGCGGTTGGGTTTGGAGATGGCATCGCGGAGGGAGCCGGGGCCTTGGTCGGCCAGCGTGGTGACGTGGACGATCTCGCCGCCGCGGCCGCCGGTGGCCAGGGCGCCGAAGCCCTCGGCACCGGGGAACGCCGGGAGGGGTGCGGGGGGGGTTTGCGACGCGGGCGTGGCGGCGAAGGCCCCCGCGGCGAGGAAGAGGATGGCGAACGGGGTAAGGCGAAGGGTGGTCATGAGCGACTCCGGAAAGGAATGTGGATAGGATAACGGAGAACGCGATTAAATGCAGCGTTTCGCAGGAGAGATTGGGGGAGGGGGGGAGACCGCCAAATGGCGCGGATTTGAGGGTGTGGGGTTGGCGGTCTGCCCTAACAAAGTACCCCATTGTAGAGCGCGTGAACACTTCGGCCTTTTTGCGGCACTTCGGCCAAACCCCATGCGCATAATGTAAGCCGGGGCTGTTTTGCCCGGCTGTCACACGATTTTGAATGTCCATCGAAGGCTGTTCACGTGCCCTTCGATGCCCCAATCTCCCCGCCATTTCCCAACCCTTTCCTTGTACATCCATTGCCCCCGCCGATCTCAACCAGCATCTCTTCCGCGATCCGCTCCACTTCCCGCGCCAGCGTGGCCAGTTTTCCCTTGCCCGCCGCCCTCCCGATGATCGCCTCCGCATGCCGGCGGATCGTCAGGCACGCCGCCGGTATCAGGTCTTCAGGCGCGGGTTGCGGCGGGCGTGTGAAGAGCATCCCGCCGCATTTGACGCAATGGACCGGCTCGCGTGCCTGCCAGTACGGACGCCCGCACCCCTCGCACGTAAAATCCGGTGTGACCGCGACGGCATCCCGCCCCGTGTCGCGGGAGGTATGCGAATTGCGCCTGTCTTCCCGCGTGTGGGGATTGATTTCCTCAGCCAGTCTCGTGTCCTTACTCAAGTCCGCACCTCGCGCCAATCCGCTATTGCCCACGCCCGCAAGCCGCCCGCCCTACCCCGCGTACCGCCTTGGTCGGCCTCCCAGCCCATCCCGCCGGCCAGCCCCGCAAATGGGCGGGAAACGGCCCCCGCTAACGGGAATCGAGCGTCCGGTGAGCCGTCCCCGCCGTGACCCGCGAAGATATGCCTGGAATCACTCACCCTCATCCTCCCGCAAAACCCGCCCCGCCGCCGCAATCAAGGCATGGCGAAACGCATCGGACGCATCCGCCGCCGCCCGCCGCAGACGTGCCACGCGCAGCAGCAGCGCCGCCATCGGCTCCGGATCATCAAAGCCCGCCAGTGTGAGAATCTGGGTACGGTTCCGATTTCCCGCCGCCAGGTCTGCCGCCACAGTGCGCATATTCCGCGCAAGGCTTGCCAGATTCTCCGCTTCCGCCTTCAGGTTTACCCGAAGTTCCTGGGTGAATATTTCCATGGCGTTGATCACGTCACCAACTCCCGCTCGCAACCATGTCAAAAATATTCTTCGGCGGCTGTTTGATCGTCAGCGCATCGAGAATCGCCTTCAACAGCCCCTTGGCTTCGCTCGTATTATCCGCCGTCGTCTTCGCGGCCTCTTGCACGACCGCCGCATACCCCGGCGTCAAATCATCCG
Source organism: uncultured Phycisphaerales bacterium (assembly GCA_903868035.1). Next base: position 9,548 of record CAIPTQ010000398.1, on the reverse strand, counting down.
TGGTAACGGTGTGCCCGCGATACGCGGCATGCGATGATAGGTTCCATTCCGACACGTCCTGCCCGGTCCTGGGCAGTTGTTTATATTGCGTAGTGACGGCCTGTGCGGACTCTTCCTTGGCCGGTTTGAACGCATCCTTCAGCACATTGCCCACCCAATCCGCCGCCTTGGTCCATGTATCCTTCCAGGCCTTGGCGTCGGCCTCCGCATTTTTTGTCACGATGTCGCCCAAGTCCGAATCTCGCGTTTTCAGCGCCTCAGCGACGGTATCCTTGTACCCATCGGCTTCCTTCCGTAGTGCCTTCAAATCCAGGAGTTGACCCTGTAGCGTGGTGCTCAATATTTTCGCCTTGTCTGCGGCTTCCTGGTAAGTATCCGCCAACTTGCCGTGGGCGGAATCGTACAAATCCTTCCCGAAGGGGGCGAGGGATAAAGGATTGTCTTTGGAGTTGGCGAGTGCGGCATCCGCCGCCTTTTGTGCCGCTTGGGCCTTGTCCGCGGCTTCCTGTTTGGCCCGTATCTGATTGTCCAGGTCCAGCGCGGCCTGATTCATGCCGCCCTTTTGCTGGACCAGTTTGGAAAAACTGGGAAAGGCCTCATTGATCCGGTCCATGTTGTGCTTGAGTGTCATATCCGGCGCTAGATTGGGATTGTTCTTGAGCGCCAGTGCGTCGGCCATCTCATTTTTCAGCGCCATCCCGGCCTTCAGTTCCTGCCGGTACTTCTGTGCCACGGCCAGCGATTTTTCATTCGCCGCGATTTGCGCGTCAAAGGCTGCGTTCAATTTACGCATTGCCGCCTCTTCGCCCGTGAGTATCTCCCGGATGTTCCGCCCCGCCTCCCAGAACTTCCCCAACACGGGTATCGAGCTTGCGATCTTCTCGGCAAACTCCCCGCCCGAAATCTTCCCCTCCTTGAAGGCATCCTTCATTTCCACCATGTTTTTGGTGAGGCTCGATAGTTCATTCCCCGCCATGCTCAAACCCATGACGGCCCCGCCGCCCATGGCCATCTTGAGTGACTGCCCCATCAGCGACTTCTTGCCCAGTTCACTATTAATCCCCTGGATGAATCCCTTCGCCCCGACCGTCCCCGCCTCTCCCAGAGTACTCCCCATGGTCTGTTTGAAGGATTGCGCTTCGCGCGTGACGTTCTTCAGCGCCGCAATGGCGGGCGCATCCCGAAGAGAAATGTCGCCCTCAATTGAACCTACGTGCATATGTCACCTTTTGAAAACAGAGAGGATAAAACCTCGCCGGGCGAACCGCCCGGCGAGGGCCGTGAAAGTTCAAAACGCCAGACATGCCAGCCGCATGATGCTACTGCCCGCCAGCCGCATGAGCGCATCATCCGCCAGCGTCACAATGACCCGCGTAGATTGCGCGAGATTGTCCTGGGCGGGTGAGTTCGTCATAAGTGACTCCTGATAAGGGTAAAAGGGAATGGTAAAAGGGTTGGGAACTTCGCCGGGCATGGTGGCGCACCCCACATGCCCGGCGCAGCCCGTGAAAGATCAAAACGCCAAACACGCCAAGCGGCCGGGATTCGACCCGCACATATTCATCAACGCCGCGCCGGACAGCATCAACAGCACCCGCGCGTTGACTTCGGAATAGAACTTCTCCGCCGTCAAGGCCGCCGTTTTCTGCATGTCATCCCCGGCCACGGCCACCACCGCGCCGTATGCTGCCGGCGATTTGTAGAAGTATTCCACGCCCAGTTCCTTAATGACGCCGGGCTGGCTGTGAAGCCGCATCGTGTGCATCCACGCCACTTCCTGCAGGCGCTGTGCCAGGAATACTTCCCCCATGTTTTTGAACGGCGAAGCGACCGGCGTGGGGGCGTTCAGGATGGTTTTCAGGCCCGCAAGCCGGGCTGGGTCGGGAGTCTTTGCGAGGTCGATATTGACGATTGGCACACCGGCATCCACCAGCAGGATGTCGGCGCTGGTGGAAATCATCCCCGGCTCCGCCTTCTTGAGTTGTGCCGGCAGCAGTTTCTGCATTTCGGCCACCAGGCTCCGCCCCCACCAAAGCGTGTCAATTGGGCCGGGTCCGAACCAATTGCGCTGGTTTTCCAGGATGGGAAATAGCGGTGTGAAGGTTTCCAGGGGGAGGCCCAGCGCCTGCCGTACGGCGCTGTTTTGCCCGTTGTCGGCCATGAACGCGGTCAACTTGTCCATCGGGATGCGCACCGCGTTGCCCAGTTCCACGGAGGCCAGCGACCGCCGCGCCACCAGCCGCTTGGTGAGCAAAACAGCATTCACAGGAGCATCGAAGGGCAGTTGAGACGCCGCCTGTTCGACCGTGAGCATGCCGACTCCGATTGCGAGTGTGTCCGGGGTTTCATTCATGATTCTTGTCCTTTTTAAGGTCCATACCGCCGCCGGGCATCGCGGGGAAACCACGTTTCCCCGAACAATTCATGCACAGTCGGCTTGGTTCTTTTTTGCCCCGCCGATCCATCGGCGGGCGTGGTTTCTGTTTTCGATGGCGCGGGAGAGGGCGGGGGGGGCGCGGGCGGAGAGGCCGGCGCGGGTTCCACCCGCGTCTCCGGCCTTGCGTGGGCTTGAGTTTATCCAACCAAGACAACCTCAGCATCCGTGCCGCGCGGCCTCCGCCGCCATTTGCCCTATAAACGCGCCAACTCCGGGGAGGTCTTACAAGCCGTCCCCGCCTCTGCGCGGCCCGCAGGCAAGCCGCCAGCGGCCTTCGCCGCCTGGATAACGCCCGTCCGGATCGCCGCCGCCGGGCCGCAGGCCGGGGAGGCGGATCGCTCCGCCTCCCCTGGGCAGTGAGGCCCCACGCCTGCGCGTGGAGTTTGTCCCCCCGCCCCCGCCACAAAATCACCCAACCCCGCCAGCAGCGCCAGCCGCCCGGCATCCCAGCGCGCCGCATAATCCGTCACCCGCCGCCGCGCCGCCGCCACTTCCGGCGCGCTCAATCCCGCCCCCGGCCAGTTCCCACCCAGCAGCTTCGCGCGGTATCGGTAAAAGGCGTTGTGGCTTACCCGATAGCCCCGCGCGTGGAGCCAGGCCAGGCCGTCTTTGCCCATCGCCCGCCGATCCAGGAGTATTTCGTGGAACTCCACCCAATGCTCCGGGGTGAGCAACTGTTCGATCTTGCGTCGATATTTCGCCATGGCACAATCCCTTATACGCCAGTCCCCGAGGGCATCCGTGCCCCCGCTTCACGCCTACGCGTGAAGTTTGTTCCCCCGCCGCGCGCTGGACAATCGCCTTCAGCGCCTCAATCAGCCGGTACGCCTCGCGCGGCCTGAGCTTATCCACCCGCGCCACCCGATCCTCACTGACCCGCCGGCACAGGCCCGCCAGGTCATACTTTTGCCCCGCCGCCAACTCCTCGATTTTCTTCACCATGCGCTCGCCGCAAATCGACCCGCGCATGGCCACTTTGCTCCGCCAGTAATCTTCCGGCTTGCCCACGTGCCGAAAGCCCGAATCCTCCAAAACCGCCATCACGTTTTCCAGGTCCACTTGCGTCAACTCTTTGGAACTCTCCACCCCCGCCACATTACGCAGGATCATCCGGTAATGCTCTTCCTCCAGCCCCGCCTGCCGTACGGCCAGGTGAAGCAACCGATATTCCAAGGGTGTGGGCATAGGTCACCTCGCCTCAAAAATGCCGGGCCGGTGCCATCGGCTACTATGGACACCGGACCGGCAAGCGCCAGCGATGCAACCAGCATCCCCAGCCGGAGAAAGGAGGCTCATTGAACGATCATCATTTTGCGGCGCGGCCTCCGCACTCGCCAACCGCAACTCCGGAAACGCTTGGACCAACGGCGCAAATTCCCGCAACAGGTCGCTATAGCCGTGTCCGTCCGGGTCTTCCACCAGTGTCTCAAGAAACACCTTGGCGATGCTCTCCGCGTCCCCCGTCCGCTGCAGCGCCCGTTGCAAAAGTTCGCAGTATGTGGCCTGTGGCAAAACGTTCATGCGCACGCTCCCACGGCCCGCGCCGCCTCTGTACCCACCAGCCGCAATTTCGGTTTCTCATCCGCGCGTACGAACGGTGCAAAATCCTGCATCTCCGGCCCCGCCATTCCCGACTTCACCAGTGCCGACAGCAGCGTCTGCGCAAAGCGCTCCGGATCGCCTGTCGCCTGCAACGCCCGATTGAGCAACTCCTGATTTGTGGCTAATGCGTTCATGCGCCCACCGCCATTCCGACCCGCGCCGCCATCCGGCTTTCCAGCGATGTCGCCGCGTTCATGCCCAGCCGCCGTATCTGAATGCCGCGCAAAAGCTCTTCGTCAATCACCGCGCCCCGCGCCAGCGTCACCGCCATTTGCAGTATCTTGTCCACGGCCCGGAATGCCCCCGCCCCCAGTTCATTCACCAGCGCCAGCAAGTACCCTTCCGCCCCCGGCGTCACCCGGATTTTTCGCGCCGCCAGGAAGCGCCGCACATCCTCCACCGACGTCATCCGCCGCCCGCCATCATCCGCCTGCGCATCCTCCGCCAGGTCCAAAAATAGCCCAATGCGCGAGGCCAGTTGATCCAGCGCTTCCCCATCGCTCCGCCCCGCCTGGATATATTGCTTGATCGCGCTCATCCCCAACCACAACTGCGGGATTCCCGCCCCGTCTCCCAAATCTCTTAAAACGTGAAGGGCCTCATCTTTCCGCCGTGCGGCCAGCCGATGCACCTCATCCACAATCAGCAACCGCCCCGTATCGCGCAGCGCCTTTTCCAGCGTGGTGTACATCCGCGCGCTGGTGAGCTTCCAGCCCAATCGCAGTGGCATCGCCTCCGCGATCCCTTCCATAACCGCCGGCGAGGTAATCCCCGCCGCGTGTATCGTGGTGAAGATGCTCCCCGGCACTTCCTCCGCCAGCGCCTTTGCCGCCAGCGTCTTGCCGATCCCCGCCGGCCCCGTCACCAGTACGATCCCCCCGGAGCGCACCGCGAACCGCCCCGCCGCCACGATCTTTTCCGCCACGCCCGTCCGCACATACTTCGTTTCCGCCTGCCGCCCCAGTTCCATTTCCAACCAGCGATCCACCGCGCGGATTGTCTCCTCATGCTCCGCCGCGTACGCCTCGCCCACCGCCGCCGCCAGCGCCGCCCCCCCGATCCCCATGGCCGTCGCCGCCCACGCCTGCGTTTTGCCGGTACTCCGCAAATACCCCACCAGCCGCGACACCACTTCCGCCGCCATCTCCGCCGTCACCGCCTGGCCCTCGCGGCATACGCACGCCGTCACCCGATCCGCCCCAACCATGTTCCCAATCAGGTCTTTCATGCCGCGCCCCCAATCGCCGCCAGTGACGGCACGGCCACATCGCCGCCGATCCGACGCTTGCGGATGGGGATGCCTTGGTATGTAAACCTTGGGGTTTCCTCTTGGTCCTCTTTGGGTATGTAATCCGGCCTGTGGTATTCAAACGTTGGGGCTTTTTCATCATCCTTGGGCCCGCATGCCGCCATGAAAAGGCGTTCGTTTTCCCGCCGTTTTTCGCGCTCCGCCTCCCGCTTCGCCTCGCCTTCCTCCGCAGCGGCTTCAATGGCCTCATACCACTCCGCCTCCCGCAGGAGAGCTTTTTGTTTCTCCTCCGCCGTCTTCGGCTTCAGCGCGTCAAGCGCCCTTTGAAGCTTCGGCAACTCCCCTTTGATCGCGCTTCGTACCGGCACAATCGTAGGTTCCGGCGAAGATGTGACAGGCCGGCTCCGCGCCAACCGCTCCGCGCGTTCTTGTTCCAGGCGATGCATCGTGGCGGGAAGGTCTTCGTGAATATGCGTCCGCGCCGACTGGGCATTGCGTAGCGCCCGGCTGGCCTTCTTTTGCTCGCGAATCGCCTCCCGTAAAAGCTCCCGGCTCGCATTCGCCGGCACCATTCGATTCGCCCGTGCCAGGCACAGGAAGTGCTTATCCTCACTATCCCACACGCTCACCTTGCTCATGTCGGCATCGTCCACGCGGATGTACACGTCCTGGCCATGCCATTGACCAGTTTCATAGGCTCCAAAATATAATCCGTGATACCTTACTCCATTGCGCCCCACCTTCACCGGACCAATGCGCCGCAACAACATCAAGTCCAACTCTTCCCGCACCGCCGTCCGCTTCTTTTCCAGGTTCGCGGCATACACCTCATCCGGCGCTGCCCCCATGGACTCCCCGGTGTGCCGCCGCCCGTTGTACAGCGTCACCCATTCCCCAAATGCCGCCGCGAAATCCTCCAGCGCCGGTGCCGCGCCCTTGTCCACCATCTCCGCCAGCCGCTCGGGTTTTTCCACCGTAGTACCCCCCGTGAACGTATCCCATCCCCGGCTGAATTGCTCTTTGATCGTGCGGTGCATGCGCTCCACCAGCTTCGCCCGCGCGTTGTATGGTTCGGCGTGCATGTGCTTGATTTTGATGAGCGCAAAGAGGCCGCTCAGGGGCGCTTCCTCATCCGGCCGCTCCCGCCGCCGCTCCCGCCGCTCCGCCTTGGTTTCCCCTGTAAAATCGTGATGATCGTAGTCTTTGCCGCAATCCGTATATACCGACTCCGGTATCCCATATTCCAGGGCCGCACGGCGGAACACTTTCACAATCACGCCGCTATCCGGATCGGCCGCGCGCACTTCCCACGCCAGAATCTTGCGCGATCGCACGTCGATCCAGGTCGTTAACCAGGGCCGGCCCAGTTGTGGCACAAGCTCGCCCGTGGCCCGGTCCAGCTTCGTTCCCAATACGCATTGCACGTCGAACCGCATGTGATCCGACTGCCAAATCTCATTCGACTTGAGGGACGCATACGTCCGCTGGATATACGGCTCATGCTTGTTCTTGAACGCCTCCAGGCCGTGCCGTTTGAAGGTCACTTCCGCCGGCGGTAAAGCCTTGATGTGCTTCCTCACCGCCCCCTGTTTCCACACCTTACAACCCTCATTGATCGCCCATTGTTCGGCAGCGCGGTAGCACTCTGAAATCGACGGCGCGCTGGCATCCAGGTAGAACCGCGCGGCCTCTTCCAACATCCGCGTATCCGCACACCGCTCTTTCCGCGATGTCCAACGCCCATCGGCCAGCGCCGCCAGCCCCTCCCTTCGATACGCCTTGCTTTTCGCCTTGAATTGCGACCAACTCCACCCCGGCCGCGACTCGCGCTCCAAAAACCTCTTGATCGCTTCACACCGCCCGATCCCCGCCCGCACCCCCGCCCGCCCCGCCTCCTCCGCTTGCTTCAAATACGCCGCTTCTTTCGGCAATTTCTCCCGCTGCAGCGCGGATAATTCCGTGGCGATCCCCGGTGCCAGGGCGATTTCCTCCCCACGCCGGTACTCCGGCGGCATGAGCCGCTTGTCGGCCCGTGGGTCGATAGACCATTGCCAATTCCCGCTGCCAGGTGGTATTGCCATCCCGTTGAATCGCCAGCGTGTTTTGCACAAATCCCGTATCGCCTGTTCGGAAATCCTCGCCCGCGCCGCCGCCTCCCCCACCGTCAACCGCGCCGGCCCCTGCGCCTGGGCCGGCGTTGAAAATTCTCTTGAAATTGCAAGGGCGGATGTCATAATATGGCCTCGCTTCAATTTATGCTCCGCCAGCCGTTTTCCGCGACTGGCGGAGCTTTTTTATTGCCCACTCACGCCGCCGCCGCCACACTCGCCCGCCGTCTGGAATGCGCCACGCGCCGCGCCAGTGCCTTGCCGGTGATTGGCTTGCCGCCACGCATGCTTGCCAGAGGATCGTTGCCATTCAGGTCCACCACTGCCGGAATCCCACACCCATTCCCCTCAACAATTTCAATGTCGCTCGGGAATAACACATCCACCTCCCCATCGGGCCGGATGTAGGTGTGCAACGCGTAGGATGCACCCTTGAACGCCCCGACGATGATGCCTCCGCTACCTGTAGCTTTGTCATGAATCAGGGTGCCAACAGGAAGCATCACCACCGTTTTCGGCCCGTGTTTGTTGAGTTCTTTCATCGTGTAGCCTTTCGATTTGTCTTCGCGCCAGGTTCAGCGGTCCGGCGCTCCCCGCTTCAAACCATGTTCAAGCCGCAACAGGTGCCGGTGGAATGACTGGGTTTTTGCAGGGTACAGGGGGCCATTCTTGTCGATCATCAATTAACCAGCCTGCGTCTACGCCGAGAGCATCGGCCAGACGCACGGCGATACCCGATGAGGGATTGACTCCACGCGCCACATAAGTGCTGAGGGTCATTGGGTGGATTCCAGCGCGTTGAGCAACCACCGTTTGTTTCCGATCAGCGAGGAGCGCCTTGAGCTTCCTTTTCATGGTCATGATCGGTTATCCTTTATGAAAATAGGTTACACGTGCGAATCTTAGCTGTTTACCTTATCATCGTCAAGGGGTGCCTGATAAAATAAAAGTTTCCCCCCTGACTCACACAAATTTGTGTGGTAAAGTGACGAGATGAAATTCTTGGAAAAACTTCAGAGACTCACTGAGGGCAAAAGCAAGGCGCTCATCGCTCGCAGTGCCAGCCTTTCGCCAACTGCGATCAACGACTACTTGCACAAAGGATACCTGCCACGTGCGGATAAGGCTTTAGCGCTCTCCCGTGCATTGAAGGTGCCTCTGGAATGGCTGGTGGACGATGCAGCCGGATGGCCTGCACCGGAATTGAATCCCGCGCCTTCGCCCTCCAAATTAACGGATCGGGATTTGATGCTTGAAATTGCCAGTCACCACCGCAAGGAAATGCTTAGCACACTTGAGGCACTCGACCTGGCGGAGCGTATGATTACCTCAAAATCCTATGATGCCACACCGGATGAACTCCGTCACATTTTGCTGCATGCGTACCATTCCCAAAGCAGCTTGGACGATTATTCACCACGGCTTTTTGCCGATCAAAACCATGCCGCAATGCCTGGCTCTCACCGGCCTCTGACTGACTTTGATCCGGGGAGGATCAAAGGTCGAATTCAGAATATTCAAGCTGACGCTGGTTTCGCCGATGTGATGCGCCGAACCGCCGCCACATTGCCTGATACCAAGATTCCAAACACCATTCCCATCGAGCTTTTTAGGTTACTTATTGAAACATGGACAGGTGTTAAAACAGATTGGCCAGGTCCATTTGCGAGTTCGGTTCATGTTGCGGACATCAAAGACGCCAAATCATGGGCCAGTGAAATCGCCTCAAGGAAGCTTGGGCAAAACATCCCGCCCGCACCGCCCGCACCTCCTCTTCCGCCCGCGCCCCCGTCTGTTGAAATCACCCGCAACCGCAAGAAGACACCCGCCCCTTCCCGCACCCCCGCCAAAAAGCCGCCCCCATGACCACAAAAGTATAACTTTTCTATACAAAATTGAAGTGGCCGACTCCGGGCGGTTCCCATCGCAAAAATACCCCTCAAAAACCCACCCCAAAAACCCATAATTCACATTTACGCAACATAACCAACAACACAACCATTTAGACACAAATATCCAAGTACACGGCATGCAGAGGTTGTTTTGCAGCTTGCGACTTGTTTTGCTTTTCCCCCCTGGCGCTATCAAAAACGCCCTTCCCCCCCCGACCCCCATGCAAAAAGGCCGGTATATAGACTTGCGAATATTCCCC
>CAIPTQ010000397.1 GCA_903868035.1 uncultured Phycisphaerales bacterium | reverse complement strand
GATCAACGGCATTCAAGGGGTCGAATTGCGGGCGGGGAGTTTCTTTGAACCGGTCGAACACGAGCGGGGAACCTTCGACCTCATCGTGAGCAATCCGCCCTTTGTCATCGCTCCCCCGCACGATCTGGTGGCCATCGGCGGCCGGTGGATCGGGGATTCCTTCGTCGAGGGCCTCATCACGCGGGCCCCGGAATTCCTGCGCGAGGGCGGCTGGGCCACCGCCATCTGCAACTGGCACCATCCGACGCCGGCCGACTGGTCGCCGCGGCCGGTCTCGTGGGTGACCGGACGGGGCGCCGACGCCTGGATCGTCAAACTCCAGACCGATGATCCCCGCACCTACGCGGCCACCTGGCTGCGCAACTGGCTGCACGAACGAACGCCCAACCCGGACGAGGCGGCGATGACCGCGGCACTCGGCGAGCTCCACAAATGGCTGGAATATTACCAAACCCTCAACGTGGGCGCGATCAGCATGGGCGTGGTCTATCTGCGCAAGCGCACGCCGCGGGCGGGCGATGCGCCCAACTGGGTCCGCACGGATGTGTTCAACCTCGACCACCATGCGGGCCAGACTGGTGCGCAAGCCCAGCGCCTCTTCGATGGCGAAACTATGCTCCGGGGTCTGCGCCAGGAGGCCGACGTACTCGATCAGCGCCTGGCCATCTGCCCGGTAAGCGAACTGGTACAGAACCTCAGGCCCATGGAGGGCAATTGGAAGGCACTCGAGGCCATCATCCGGCAGACCGAAGGCTTTGATTTTCCCATCGCGTTGGGGCCGCTCCCCGCGTCGATCATCGCCCAAATGGACGGCATGCACACGGCACGCGAGGTGGTCCACGATATCGCGTGGGGCATGAAGGCCGACCCCGTGGTCGCCTACGGGCAGACCGCGCCCTTTCTGGCCAAGATGGTAAGGATGACGCATCTGGCGGTGAAGTGATGCCCCCGCCCAGTCGGGCCGGAATTCACCCGGGCCTGAACCAATGTGCAAATCTCCGGAAAACACCATGAGTTCCACTTTTCACACCACTTTTCAAATCCCTTGACACCCCCTCCCCCCCATTCGTATTCTGACTTGCTTCGTTATTCCGCATCGCCCTCACAAAGGATCTGCCCCACGTGGATAATCGCATCGAAGCCCCCGTATTTGAAAAAGCCGGCGCCCTCATCGAAGCCCTGGGCTACATCCAGCGCTTCAACGAGAAAATCGTCGTCGTCAAGCTCGGCGGTTCCTTCATGGACAATGACGACGAATTCCGCCAGGTGCTCACCGATGTCGTCTTCATGCAGGCCGTGGGCATGCGGCCCATTGTCGTCCATGGCGGGGGCAAGGCGATCACCGACGCCATGAAGAAGGCCGGGCTCCAGGCCCAGTTTGTCCAGGGCCGCCGCTACACCGACCAGCGCACCTTGGCGATTGCCGAGCACACCCTCTGCAATGACATCAACGGATTTATCGTCAGCACCCTGAACATCATGGGCGGCAAGTCCATGCCCCTGACCAGCCTCACCAGCACCGCGCTGTTTGCCGAGAAGATGTTCCTCTCCGCGGAGAACGGCGACCGCATCGACATCGGCCAGGTCGGCCAGGTCACCTGGGTCAACGCCGCCCTTCTCCAGGCCCTGTGCGAGGCCGACTTTATTCCGGTGATCGCCCCCATCGCCCGCGATGCCGCCGGCGAAAAGCTCAACGTCAACGCCGACACCGCCGCCGGCCACGTCGCCGCCGCCACCAAGGCCGAAAAACTCGTCCTCGTCTCCGACACCCACGGCATCCGCGCCAAAAAGGACGACCCCAACTCGCTTCTGCGCTCCATCACCAAGTCCGGCATCCAAAAACTGGTGCAGGAGCACGAAATCGGCGAGGGCATGCTGCCCAAGGTCGAATCCTGCATCATCGCCCTCGACGCCGGCGTCAAAAAGGCCCACATCATCGACGGCCGCTTCCCCCACTCGCTGCTCCTGGAAATCTACTCCGACCAGGGCGTCGGCACGGAAATACTACTTGGTTAAGTGGTTAAGTGGTTAAATTGGTAATTCGTTGTCCCACTTAACCACTTAACCACTTAACCACTTAACCACTTAACCACTTAACCACTCACTGGACCCTCCCCATGGCCAAAACCGACTTCATCTCCCTCATCGACACCCCTGTGGAGCAACTGCGCCACTACCTCGACATCGCCCACCGCTATAAAACGCAATTCAAGGAAACCCGCCGCACCCCGCAGGTCGCCGCCGGCCAGACCCTCGCCTGCATCTTTGAAAAACCCTCCCTCCGCACCCGCGTCTCCTTCGAGGTCGCCATGTACGACCTCGGCGGCACCACCATCTACATCTCCCCCGGCGAAATCGGCCTGGGCGTCCGCGAGTCCGTCGCCGACATCGCCCGCGTCCTCTCGGGCATGGTCGATGGCATCATGGCCCGCGTCTTCGAACACGACAAACTCCGGCAACTCGCCGCCGCCGCCACCGTCCCCGTCATCAACGGCCTCTCCGACTACTCGCACCCCTGCCAGGCCATGACCGACCTCATGACCGCCGAGGAACACTTCGGCAAACTCGCCGGCCTCACCCTGGCCTACGTCGGCGACGGCAACAACGTGGCGCGCTCGCTCATGGTCGCCAGCGCCAAGTTCGGCCTCCGGTTCCGCCTGGCCGCGCCCCCGGGCTATGAGTTGGAGCCGGATCTGGTCGACCGCATCATGCGTCAATGCCCCGGCCTGGATTTCGTCTCCGCCCACGATCCCTACGCCGCCGTGCAAAACGCCGACATCATCTACACCGACACCTGGGTCTCCATGGGCCAGGAGGCCGAGAAGGCCCACCGGTTGGGCGTCTTCCGCCCCTATCAGATCAACGCCGGACTGCTCGCCGCCGCCCCCCGGCATGCCGTGGTCATGCACTGCCTGCCGGCATATCGCGGGGTGGAAATCACCGATGAAGTCATGGACGGCCCCCAAAGCGTGATCTTCCAGGAATCCGAGAACCGCCTGCACTTCCAGCGCGGGCTGCTGGCGGTGCTGCTGGGCGGCCAGCAACCTGCGACGGGTTCTCTGTTCGGCTCCGATAACCTATAGCGCCTCGAGCGCCTCTCCAACCCGCTTGCCAAAGTGCGGCCGGATTCGTAGAGTAGCCCGGTGTCGCCGACATAGCTCAGTGGTAGAGCGAGGCTTTCGTAAAGCCTAGGTCGAGGGTTCGAGTCCCCCTGTCGGCTGTAGCGTTAAACTCTGGTAAATGCAGGACTTATAGCGATTTCCGTGGGGAGGTCGCGGCCGGGGACACTGGCCCATTTCGGCTTGGTACAGGTTTTTTCTTGTACCAAGCGCAGAAATCCGGTCCCTTACCGTCCGATCATTTCGGACGAAGGAGGTCCCCAATGTCCCGTTTTGCGCCTCGAAGCGATGATCCAACGCGTCAATTCCGCACGCGAGTACACCGGCGATCCGCGTCAGAAAGTCGAATTGGCTGCCCATGGCGACCATCGCGGAAACCACCCGCCAAAGCGGCGAGCAGGTCGGCACGGTCATCCGAATGATGCTGGAGGGTTACAAGGACGACCGGGGGATCGAAGCACTGCAGAACGTCGGCGTTCTCGTGGCCGACAATACCGGCAAGTACAAGAGCTTCTCCTCGGTTCTGGATCAGTTGACAAAGGTCTGGCCGCGTCTTTCCGAAGCCCAGAAGCAGAATGTGGGCGTTTCGCTGGCGGGGACACGGAACCTCAATGCCAATCGGGTCAAAACATCAATGCCATTGAAGTGACGCGGGAAGCAGCTGTATGGGCAGTTGAACCCTCTATCATGTTGATCCACCAACACGCGGGCCGGTTACAACGCCGGCCCGCAATATTGTCTGCATCGCCCGCCGCGTCTATCGTATGAGTCATGACCGATCAGGTACCCAAACTTCCCGGTGATCCCGACCACGACTTGGTCGCGCGCGCCCGTGGGGGCGATTTTGCCGCCTTCGAAGCCTTGGTGGGACGTTACGAGGGCCGGGTGTACCGGCTGGCCCAACGCATGGTGAATGAAACGCACGACGCTGAAGAAGTCGTTCAAGAAACGTTCCTGAGCGTGCTGGAGCACCTGGCGCAATTCCGCGAGGAATCCAGTTTTCGGACGTGGCTGCTGCGGATCGCCACCAATGCAGCATTGCAGCTCTTGCGCAAACGTCGTGGGCTCAAGACGGTGTCCTTTAGCGGCGACGATCAGGACGAGCCGCTGCCCCATCCCGAATTCATTGCGCCCTGGCAAGACGATCCGGCACTCCTGGCTCATCGGGGCGAAATCCGCCATCTGCTCGACGAGGCCTTACGTGACCTGGACGAAAAGTACCGCGCAGTCTTCGTACTCCGTGACATGGAAGAACTCTCCACTGAGGAAACCGCTGAGGCTCTGCAAATCACACCCGCAAACGTGAAAGTGCGGTTGATGCGGGCCAGACTTATGCTCCGGGAACGTCTTACCCAGGCGTTAGGCGACGCCGTGCAAGCCGCTCCTCCGCATCGACACCCGTAATTTTTTGTAACCATTGACGTCCTGCCGGATCAGTAGGTACAAGGTACGGCATATGAACTGCGACGACATGCTTAAAATCCTCAATGAATACGTGGATGGCACGCTGGAGCCGGGCGTGTGCGAGCAGTTTCAGCAGCATTTGGCGGGGTGCAATCCGTGCCGGATCGTCGTGGACAATATTCGCAAGACGATTCAGCTCTACAAGGGGGATGAGGTGTTCGAGTTGCCGGTAGAGTTTCGGGCGCGGCTTCTACCGGTGCTTCTAGTGAAATTTCAACAGGTTTTTCAGTCGGAGCTTCTACTGGAACTTCTTCGGTAGTTTTTTTTGTGATTCGCTCCACTACTTTCTTGAGCTTCTGCTTCAGCTTCTCGAACATCTATTTCTCCTTCGTCTTCGTCAAGATACGGTCGGCCTCCGG
>CAIPTQ010000396.1 GCA_903868035.1 uncultured Phycisphaerales bacterium | reverse complement strand
TTTTAGACAGGATTGCAGGATTTTCAGGATTTACAGGATGGTTTTTATGGGGTAATTATCCTGGCCATCCTGCAGATCCTGTAATCCTGTCTAAAATAACCTTCTACGCCCCATTTAGTGCTCATTTAGTGTGATTTAGTGGTTAGCCGTCTTCCGCTTCGGTCCCTTCTGTGGGAATCGGGGCCGGTTGTTGCCGTCCGGCGGCGTGGTATGGTATGGCTATGAGTATGAGGACACCCGCATGACGACAGCCGAAGTAAAAAAAATCACCGAGACGGTATTGGCCTTGCCCGCCCGGAAGCGCGCCGCGCTGGCGCATTCGCTGTTGGTGAGCCTGCCTGCCCGCCGCCGGTCCTATGACCTGGACGCCGTGCTGGCAAAGCGTGTCCAAGAGGTCGCGGATGGCACGGCGGAGACCGTTCCCGCCGAAGAGGCCATGCGGGAGATCCGCACCCGTCTGCTGCGTCCATGAAGCCGGTCCGTCTCCATGTTGGGGCAATGGCTGAGCTTGAGGCTGAAGCCCTTTATTATGAGAGTTGCCAATCGGGGCTGGGCTTCGATTTTTTGGCCGAAGTGGATATTACGCTTGCCCGCATCGCCCAAGCCCCTGGCCGCTGGCAGCGGGCAAAATATGGCACGCATCGCGTAAACGTAGGACGTTTCCCCTTTACATTGTTCTACCTGAACACCCATGATGCCGCCATTGTGCTGGCTGTTGCGCCACAGCGGCGACGGCCATACTACTGGCATTGCCGCACTCATTGATCTCAGCTTTGGGCAAATTTCCGCATGCCTGACGTTGTCGGCTTCCTCTTGTTCAATTGCCTTCCGCGCCCCATTTAGTGCGCATTTCGTGTGATTTAGTGGTTAACCTTGCGGAGTTCGCGCGGGGGGTGGCCGAAGCGGCGGCGGAAGCGGGTGGCGAAGTACTGGCTGGTGGCAAAGCCGCAGGCGGCGGCGATGGTGCCGACCGGGGTGTTCGGTTCGTCGCGGAGACGTTGCGCAGCGCGGTCGAGGCGGCAGCGGTTGAGGTAGTCCATCGGGCTTTGGTTGGTGAGCTGGCGGCAATATTGGGTGAAGGCGGTGCCGCCAAGGCCGCAGTGCGCGGCCAGGCTGCGCAGAGTCCAGGGCTTGTGCAGGTGCGCGTCGCCGTCGGCGAGCTCGGCCAGGAACAGTTCGACGTCGCGGCGGCGGGAGGTGAGTTCCGGGTTTTCGCCGCGGCACTGCTGGCGCAGTGCCTCGAGCAGGCCGAGCAGCAGGCGGTTGAGCTGGATGATCATGCGCGAGACGGGGAGGGCGGGAGGGGGGCGTTTCGCGTTGCGTGTTTCGTGTTGCGCGTTGGCGGGTGGTGGCAGAACGGCGCCGCCGGTTTTGTTGGCTTGCTGGATGCAGGCGGCGAGCTCGTGGAAGGCGCCGGCGATTTCCGGGGTGGCGCGCCAGGCGGGGTGCTCGTTGTGGCGCAGTTTGCGGGTGAGTTCCTTGAGGTCCTCCGGGGTGAGCACGACCCAGGGCGGCCAGTGCCAGGGCTGGTTCGGGCGGCGGACGCCGACATCGAGCACCAGCCAGTGCAGGCGGCCGGGGCCGATGTGCGGGTTGCCGAGGCAGTGGAGCTGCCAGGGGCGGGTGACGGTCAGGCCGCCAGCTTCGAGTGGGAAGGCGTGGCCGTCGACGGTGCAGAGCATGCGTCCGGTTTCGAGGAAGACCAGTTCGATCCCCTCGTTGCGATGCGGATCGAGCCCCCAGTCCTGCGGGCCGCAGGCGTCCCAGAAGCCGAGAGTATTGATGCCGGGGATGGCGCTGGGGGCGAGGGGGATGCCGGGGTAGTGTCCGTGGGTGACGGCATGGAACTTGATCTTGCCCTCGGTGATGGCGCGCAATTGTGGGGCGCAGGTGTCGATGGCGTAGCGGGTGCCGCGCGCCTGGAACTCGGGTGCGGCCGGCGGGGCGTGCGGAGTTCGCGGCGTGTTCGATTTGGAACGTTTTTTTTCCGGGCGTGCCTGTGGCATGGCGGGGTTCCCCTTCTATAGTCAAGCACAACATACCGGCGAAACCACGATGTTCAATTTACACCGATGGCGGATATTGTAATTGCCGGGAGTGGTTTGGAATAATAAGGTAAAGAAGTATGCGATTTTATTGGGGGGGACTGAACGTTCAGCGTTCAACCTACAACGCTCAACCAACGCAAAGGGGACGGGGCATGAAGACGAAGACGAAGGTTCTGTCGATGCTGGCTTTGGGGGTGGCGTTGCTGCCGTGCGGAGTGCGCGCGGCGGAGTCGGCACCCGCCGTGGCGAAGCGCCTCGGTATCATACCGTGCGAAGCACTTTGGAGTGGCGCGTGGCTCGACACCGCTTTCCTATTC
>CAIPTQ010000395.1 GCA_903868035.1 uncultured Phycisphaerales bacterium | reverse complement strand
GTGGATTCCCGTGGAGGTGCATGTCGCCTACCGCTACAGACTCGTGAAAAATGCTCTAAGGGATGCTTAATAAATGGTCCCGGATGTTCCGGGCCGTGGGATTCGCCCCCTTGAGGAAGTTCCCGCCCCGCAGGTGCGGCATGTCGCATGGTCTACATTGCTGGTTCACGACGCACGCCGGAATCCCGGGCGCGGCACACGCCGCCCCGCAACATCAACAATATAATATATGTTTGGATATATTCATTGATGAATCCCCCGAACATGGGGGTTGAAAAGTTCCGCCGCGCGGCCCGGCCTCCCCTTTTCAGGCGGGAACGCACATATTTTGATATATTCGACTGGATTGTATATAGATTTCTAAATTATTAGTCGAAAGAGCGTGTGGAGCGAAAAACGCCCGCCCCAATCAGGCGGGCCGGTCCCGAAGACAACCGCGTGAAGTGGCAGTAAAACCTCCCGCAGGACGGGGAGGCCGGATGATATTTTGTCGCCTAAAATAAGGGTGTCACATGCTGAATGAAGAACCGGGCTGGTCCCAAACCCGCGCCGAACTGCTGATGGATCTCACCGCTGCCCTGGCCCAATTCACCCAGAAACCCCAGGACATCCACCACATTCCCGAAATCCTGAGCCGCGCCCTGGGCCTCCAGCCCCTCAGCCTGGCCCTCATCCGCACCGTCGCCGACGGGTCCATGGTGCTCCTGAGCGCCTCCACCGGCATCGAGCTCACCCACGCCTTCGAGCAGGACCTCCTGGACCTCCATCGCCAAACCCGTTACTCCACGCTGGCAGGCCCCCTGCCTCCGGCCCTGGAACCCGAGGACATGGAACTCCGCCACAACCCCGACTACCCCCAAGCCACGGTCTTCACCCAGGCCATCGACGAGCAGCACCGCCTGCTCCTGCTCATCCACCGGCACGCCGGCGCTCCGGGCCTGGCGCCGGATACGGCCGAAATCCTCCAACTGGTCACCCGGCAGCTTGGCATCTTCCTTGAAGCCATCGTCATCTGGCTGGCGCGCCCCAAAACCCTCGGCGAACCCTTCGACCGCCTCACGGAACGCGAGTGGATGGTCCTTCGCGGCCTGAACACCGAGGCTGGCGAAAAACAGCTCGCCGATCAAATGGGCCTCTCGCCCCACACCCTGCACTCCCACATCAAGTCCATCTACCGCAAGGTCGGCGTCCAGGGAAGGCTCCCCCTCCTCCGCCGCACCGACGACGCCCTGCGCGACCTGCGCCTCAGCCGCATGAACGAGCCTGCCGCCCATGTCATGTCCCAGCCCCACCAGCATGCCCTGGCCGTCGTCGGTTAGGATTGGCGAATCAATGACTGTCACCGTCAAAGTGGCAGGCACTTTCCAAGTGCCGTCTGCCAAGGGCTCAACGGCACTCGGAGTGTGCCTGCCACTTTTGACGGTTATTGATTCGCCGGTCCTTAGGCGCGGCCGGCACGAACCACGGTGGTGTGCAGGCGGTTTTTCATGCGATAGCGGACGCCGCGCCAGGCGAGAGTGCGGCCCACGCCGGATTTGAGCAGGGCCAGCAGATTGACCGCCAGGGTGAGGGGGTAGCCCCAAGTGAACCAGAAGCGCGCCTGCCAGAGTTTTGCGGCATGCTCGGGCAGACCGACCATGCCGCCGGTGAGGAGAAATCGCCCGCGCATCCATTGGGCGGTGTAGAGGGCGAAGAACATGACCCCTAACAGGTAATCCACGCGGCCGGTGAGCGAATCGGCGGGCACGACGCCCGCGACGCTCAGCAGGAAAAAGGTGAGGCTGTAGGCCAGGCCCACGAGGTAGAGGCTCGCGGCACCGATGGCGGTGAGCCAGACATCCAGGGCGCAGATGCGGGTGATGTGGTACTGGCGGGCGGCGAATTCCCAAAAACCCGGCCAGGTGAAATCGGCGGAGGAGGCGACCAGGCAGCCCTGGACGAATTGGATTTTGCGCCGGGCCTTGTTTTTGACACACCAGGAGAGCACGTAGTCGTCGGAGAGGGCGTTTTGCCAGGCGTCATGCACGCCGAAGCCGAAGAAATCGCGGCGGAAGAGGGCCATGGAGCCGCCCCAGGCGATATTGCGCCAGCCGGGGCCCAGCAGCGCGGCGACGGCGGCATTGATGACGCTGACCATGGCGCTGGGGAGCGCGGGCTTGCCGGTGGGGTGGGGGGGGCGGGGTTCGGGGATGTAATAGCGGAAGCCGGTGCTGGCGCCGACCGGGCCATTTTCGCCGCCGTCCTCCACGAGCGGCTGGACAAGGTCGCGAATCCAGCCTTCGGCGGGCCGGGCGTCGGCATCCATGAAGACGAGGACTTCGTCAGCCGCGGTGGTGCGGGCGACGGCGGCGAGCTGGTTGTGGATTTTCTGGCCGCGCGTGGTCGCAATGCCGGAGATCACGATTTCAATGGCTCCGGGGGCGGCGTCGCGCGTCAGGCGCTCCAAGAGGGCCACGACCGGATCGTCCGCCGATTCCACCGCAAACAGCAGCCGTTGACGGGGATACTTCTGCCCCAACAGCGCACGCACGTTTTCCTCGGTGTCGGCATCCACCCCCTTGATCGGCAGAATCACCGCCACCGCCGGCCAGAGCGCCACCTTGTCCACTTCCTGTCCCGCCGCCCGAGCCGCGCGGCGCTGGGATTCCTTAAGCATCCGGCGGGCGAACATGCGGCCCACCTCCCACGCCCAGCACGAGAGGATCATCGCCGCCGCCCAGACGAAGAACATGATGAATTTGAACCAGGCCAATTGAAACTCCGAGAATGAGTGCTACAAAAGCATGACGGATGCAGGTGAAATTGGCAATCCACGCGCGAGGCGCTACAATACGCACGCTTTGCGGGAGGCGGCAAGGAGCATCTTGTGGCACAGACACTTCAGGCGGTTCCATCCACGGGCAAACCCGTGCAGTACCTGCATCCACTGGCCAACGGGCTTACGCTGCTCGGGGAGTCCATTCCCGCCGTGCGTTCGGCGGCCATCACGCTGCTGGTGCCCGCCGGTGCCGCGCTGGACCGGCCGGGCGAGTCCGGGAGCGCCTCGGTGCTCTCGGACTGGATTCTGCGCGGCGCCGGCACGCGCGACAGCCGGGCTTTGACGGGCTACCTCGACGGCCTGGGCGTGCAGCGCTCCGTGCAGGCCGAGACGGTCTTTCTGCGGTTCTCCGCGGCGCTGCTGGGCAAGAACCTGGGGGCGGTGTTGCCGGTGTATGCCGACATCGTGCAGCGGCCCATGCTGCCGGAGGACGGCTTTGATCCGTCGCTGGATTTGGCCCTCCAGCAGCTTGACGCCATCGAGGATGAGCCTTCGCACAAACTTTCGCTGCTATTGCGCGAGCGGCATTACCCTTCGCCCTGGGGCCGGCCCACGGTGGGGCGGCGCGAGGAACTCGAAACGCTGACGGCGGCTAAGGTGCGGGCGAATTACCAGTCTGGCTTTACGCCCCAAGGGGCGATTCTCGCCGTGGCCGGATTGTTTGACTGGCCGCAACTCGTCGCGGCGGTGGAGGCGGACTTCGGCCCCTGGAAGCCCCAGGCGCCGGCATTGCCTGCCGAAACCCCCGCCGTCCGCGGCAACTTGCACGTGACGCAGGAGACCAACCAATCGCAGATCGGCCTGGCGTGGGATGCCGTGGCTGATGCGCATCCGGATTCGATATTGTTGCAGACGGCGATGAATGTTCTCTCCGGCGGGATGGGGGCGCGGCTGTTCACCGAGATACGCGAGAAACAGGGGCTATGTTATTCAGTGCATGCCGGCTACGCCTCGCTCAAGAAGCAGGGGGCCGTGTTTGGCTATGCCGGCACTTCGCCGGACCGGGCGCAGCGGACCCTGGACTCGTACATCGTGGAGCTTAAACGCCTGGACCAGGGCATAGCCGCCGATGAACTGGACCGCGCCATCATCGGCATGAAGTCCCGCGTCATCATGCAGGGCGAATCCAGCGGCGCCCGGGCCGGGGCGCTGGCCTACGATTTCTATCACCGCGGCCGCACGCGGACGCTGGAGGAAATGCGGGAACTCATCGAAGGCGTGACGCTGCCACGCGTGAATGACTTCCTGGTGGCCAACCCGGTGCGGGAGTTGACCGTGGTGACCATTGGTCCGGAACCCCTGACATGTGGTAGTATGAGATAAGTGATGACCGTCGAACGGCATAAAAAAGGGGCTGATTCATGGTAGCTCAAACACCTGACATGATCGTCTATGACGCGACGGGTAAACCATATATGGCCGTCGAAGTCAATAACCAGATCGGCTTGACGGCGGAAATGGCCACCCGTTTCCGCAAAGAAGTCGTCCCCCGCCTCATCGGCGCCTCCACACCCTATCTGATGCTGGCTTCACAAGAGCGGGGTTACTTCTGGAATCGGAATGATTCAGCGCCGGCGGAAGCTCCGCCTGATTTGGAATTCCCCATGGATAATGTAGTGGCGCATTATCGTCCCGCCATCGATCAAGACAAAACCCGCCGCCTGCGCGGTTCTGAAGTGGAAATTCTGGTGTGGCATTGGCTGGTGGAGTTGGCGTGGAAGAGGCCATCGGCTCCCATTCCAGAAGGTTTGGCGCCGCTGCTTACCCCCCTCCATGGAGGCAATGTCACCATGGAGTCCAATTCGTGAACTTCTATGTGGATTCCAACTTTCTTCTGGAAAGCGTATTTCAGCAGGAAGAGGCGTACGCCGCACACCTCATCCTCACTTTAACCGAGAACAAGAGCATCACGCTGGTTTGCCCCTGCCTGGCACTCTGCGAACCCTTCTCGAAAATTTCCTATCTGCGCCTGGAGCGCAATCGCATCAACTCGAATCTGGCCAGTTTCTCAAAGGAACTGCAACGGTCTCCAGAACATTTCACCGCGGTGCAGGATATCAAGAAAGTGATGGATTACGCGGAATCCCTCGATCACAAGCAATCCGCTGACCTCCACCGCGAAGCGCTCCGCCTGCTCAATTGTGCGCGCATTCTTCCCCTGGATTACCCCACCTTACATTTTGCCGCCGCCTTTCAGCGTGATTATGACCTGAAGTTGTCCGATGCCATTGTGGCGGCATCCATCGTGATGGACCTCGAAACGCAGCGGAATGCCACCCACCCAACTCCGTCGATCTTCGCCAGCCGCGATAAAGATTTGGCCAACATCAGTGAAGAACTCAAAAAGCATGACTGCGCGTTCATCCCCAACTTCCACGATGCCGTGAAGAGGATCGAGGCGCTACTCAAGCGGCCTCCACAAGACGATTAGCGGAGTGATAATCAGAATGCTCGAATTCAAAAAAGCCCAGCTCGACAACGGCCTCGACCTCATCGCCGAGGTCAATGATGCCGCCCATTCGGCCGCCGTCGGCTTCATGGTCAAGACCGGCTCGCGCGACGAGGCGGCGGACGTTTCGGGCGTCTCGCATTTCCTTGAGCACATGATGTTCAAGGGCACCGCCACGCGCAACAGCCAGCAGGTCAACGAGGAATTCGACGCCATGGGCGCCAAGAACAATGCCTTCACCAGCAACGAGGTGACGTGCTACTGGGCTCAAATCCTCCCCGAGTTCACCGGGCGGGCGCTGGAACTCCTGGCCGACATGATGCGGCCGGCCCTGCGCCCGGACGACTTCGACATGGAGAAAAAAGTCATCCTCGAGGAGATCGCCCTCTACCTGGACCGGCCGGCGCATGTCCTCTTTGAAGCCATCATGGCGGACCATTTCACGCGGCACCCGATGGCCAATTCCGTGCTGGGCTCGAAGGAATCCGTCTCCGCCCTGGCCCGTGATGCCATGAAAAACTACTTCGACGCCCGCTACGGGCCGGGCAACATGGTGCTGGCCGTGGCGGGGAATATCGACTTTGACGCGTTTGTGGGCCTGGCGCGGAAATACTGCGGACATTGGAAACACGTGGACGTACAGCGGGCGTATCCGGTGCCGGCGCTGGCGGCCAAGCGCCGGCATATCCGCGATCCCAAGCTCAAGCGGCATTACATCGCCGGGCTGTGCCCGGGGCCGTCGGCGCAGGATGATGCCCGCTATGCCGCCATGGTCCTCTCGGATGTCCTCGGCGATCACGAAGGCTCGCGCCTGTTCTGGGCCTTGGTGGAGCCCGGCCTCGCCGACGAAGCCGACTTCTCCTTCTACCCCCATGACCAGACCGGCTCCTTCCTCGTCTACGCCTCCTGCGATCCCGACCGGGCGCAACAGGTGGAAGGCATCCTCCTGGGGGAACTGGGCAAGGTGCTCAAGGAGGGGCTGGCCGAGGATGAAGTGCAGCGCAGCAAAAACAAAATCGAGTCCGGCACCGTCCTGCAAGGCGAATCGCCGCTGGGCCGCATGCGCGGGCTGGCCTCGCGCTGGATGTACAACGGGGAGTACCGGTCGCTGGAGGAGGATTTGGCGATCCTGGAGGCGATCAAGCGGGAGGATTTGGTGGGGGTGGCGGGGAAGTGGGGCTTTGGGCCGATGACGGTGACGACGCTGGGGCCGGGGGAGTAGGCTGGGATGCCAGGGGGGGAGACCGCCAAGCGAGGGGGTTTTGAGGGTGTGGGGTTGGCGGTGTGGGGGTACAAAGTTACCCATTATGCCGAAAGGGGTGGATGGTGGTTCATTTTACGGCAAGATGGGGGATTTGTGGATTTGTGGTCAGTCGGGAGTCGGGAGAGCCAGCCGTTTATTTTCGCCAGATGCGTACCCGCCCGGGCACTTGTTCGGGCGTTTCGCCCATTTGAATCGTCAGCGCATCCACCCGCCGGGCAAAGTCCTCGTCTTTGTGATATCCCCATGCCGCCAGTTCCTCGGGCAAGGGACGGCCCTCATAGAACCAGAGCTGCGAGTCGGTCACCAGCACCGTGCCCGGCGGGGCGGCGCGCATGGCCTGCCGCGATGAGCCGCGCGCGTAGGCCGCCGCATTGGTCGCGAGTCCCAACTGCATCACCAGGTAGGGATGCCCGATGATGACGAGTTTCTCCCATTGGTCCTCCGGCAGGAGGCGGCGGACTTCCGCGACGGCCAGATCCAGCCGGCGGGTCTCGCCGTTTTTCGGCGCCGGCACGTCGCCCATGACCAACAGACACGCCGGCGTACCCAGCGCGGCCGCGACCGCCAGCGCCGCCATGATCCCGCCGGCCCGCGGCCCCCAGCGCGCGCGGCACCTTTGCTCGAGCGCATCCAGCCCGAGGACCGCCAGGAGGGCCGTCAGCGGCGCAATGCACAAAAAATACCGCGTCATCGACATCGAGCCGAACAGCCCAAACACGCCGAACGCAGCGTGCATGGCGATGAAACCCGCCACCGGCGCCAGCAGCAGCCAGCGGGCCTCCCAGGCGCGCGCCGTCGCCCTGCCGCGTAAGACGGCCACGGCCCCGCAGGCCAGGGGCGCCCACATCCAGCCCGCCTGCGACACCAGCAGCGCGAGGACCAATGCCGCGCCCGTCGGCCCGTAGGGGCTTTTGACCTGCCAGGGCCAGTGGGACGCGAACCACAGCCCGTCGCGATATGCCAGCACGCCCAGCAGATACCACGCGAAGGTCGGCACGCCCGCCAGCGCCACCGCGCCGGCCCACCGCCACACAGCCCCCGCCCGCCCCCCCGCAGGCATTTCCCGGCGCAGCCACAGCGCGCACAGGAACGGCCAGCAGGCGATGGCGATCCAACCCTCGGGCCGCATCAACGCGCCCAGGCCCAGGATAAAACCCGCCACCAGCACGCCCCGCCCGGGCACAGTGCGGCGACACACCAGCGCCACCGCCGCCCACACCCAGGTGCAGGCCAGCAGCAGTTCCGTCATCACGGTGAACGAATTTTTCAGGAACTCGGGCTGGGCGAAGAGCAGCAACCACGCCAGCGCCACGGCATGCCGCCGCGTGAATGATGGGCGCTCCGGCGCGCCGGGCGCCGGTTCCGCCAGGCGCCGCGCCAGGATGCCCATGCCCACGGCCATGGCGGCGCTCACCACCACGGCCAGCAGCCGCGCAGCGGTCAACCCCAGGGGCGCCAGCGGCGCGTAGAGGGCCGTGCAGCCCAGACGCCCCCAGATATCCACCAGAAAACGCCAGTCGGTCCAGACGGTCCGGGCCATGAGAAAATGCGACAGCTCGTCGGCCTCGTAATAGCCCCGGGACAGCCGCGCGCAGGCCACAAGCAGCGCCAGCAGCGCCGCGGGAATCCAGTAATCACTGGCCGGGCGCGCCGGCGCGCCGATCCGAGCCACGAGCGTGAGGGAGCGACCGTTGGAATCCCCTTTGGGCGGCATAGTCTCGCTTTTCGTAAGACACCTTCAATCTACGACCCTGCGTTGGCTAACTCACACCTTCCGCGTCACACCTTCCGCGGATACGCCCCACTCCCCTCCTCCCAGTTGTACGTCACCTGTTCCGCACCCATCCGCCACATCCGCGGCGTCGTGGTGTGCAGCCAGTCCAGCGGCTCGCAGCCGCCCGGCGCGCCGCCCGACAGCGCCATCCGCATCGCCGCGGTGAAGGCCGCCTTCTGCTCCGCCGGCACCGTCCGCGGATCGACCGACACAAACAGCGCCGTGCCGCTGCGGGCCACGGCGTCCAAAAACTGCCGGTCGTATTCCCACGGCGTCTGGTTCGTGTGCGCCGCGCAGTCGGCGTCGCTGGCGAAGAACGTCCCGTGTTGCGGCAGGCGGAACGCCAGCGTGTTGACGCCCATCCGCCGCGTCCGCTCCCAGACCTGCCCGGAGGTGTCATCCCCCGTGCGCTGTATCTCGAAAATCCCCGCCCCCAGGTGCCCCATCGTGTTGCAGCCCAGCAAAATGGTGTCGCCCGCCGCCGCGCGCAGGGTGCGATACAACCGCACCAGAATCTCGGCATTGGTCAGCGTCTGGTCGCTGAAGCGCCAGTTGCCGTCGGTCGGCTCGCAGCCCATCTCGAAGCCCCATTTGCCCAGGGCGTCAAAGGTGGAAAAATCATGCTTGATGAGGTCATAGCCCCAGGCGCACACCCGCGCCACATCGTCGTGGATCAGCTTGAGATTGTCCGCCAGCGTCAGGTCCAGCGGCTTTTCGGCCCCATTGACCCCCGGGCCGGAGCGCAGGCGGCTGCGGTTGTCCACCGTGGTCAGGGCCGTCACGCGCATCCAGATGCCCGGACGCACGCCCAGCTTTTTGATGTCCGCCGCCAGCCCCGGCATGTCCGGAAACCGCCGCGCATCGCCCGCTGTCCACGGCCCGCCGGGACACACGCCCCCCGGCGTCCAGCCCGCGTCGGTCACGCAGAACGGCCGGTTCGCATGGCCCGCGGAAATCTCCGCCAGAAACGCCGCATCGCGCCGCATGGCGTTGGCGTCAAAGTTCCGCCCATACGCGTAGTACCAGTTGTTGTTCCCGCAGATCGGGGCCGCGGCCAGCCGTGGCTGGGGGCACATGACTTTACAGAAGCGGCGGAGAGCGGCCAGGGGGGTTTCATCGGCGGCGGCGAGAGAGACAACGGTGGCGGCTGAGATTTCCCGGTTGCCGGGCTGGCACGGCAGGCCGCCGTTGCGGAAGTCCATCCACAGGGAAATTCCCGTGCCATCGACCAGCCAGAAGCACAGTGCCGCCGGCTGCACCTTGACGCCGGCCATGAAGGTGCGTTTGGTGGTGGCGTCGTGGGCGGCGAAATACCAGGGCATGACGCGTTCGGGGCGGAGGAACTGCCACTGCATATCGCCGTAACCGCGCTCCCAGTGATCGCCAAGGAAGAGGGATTCTTCGGGGAAGGCGGCGTCCCAGCGCAGGACGACCCGCGCCAGCGTGCCGGTGGGGCAGGTCACCGCAACGGTCATGCCGCCATCGGCGGCGGCCAGGTTCACCGTGGCCTGCGTGGTGGTGAAGCGCGAGCCCTGGCGTTCGGCAGGCGTAAGCCGCGTGCCGTCATGATCGACAAACACCCGCGCGGGAAACCCCGGCAATTCGGTGAGCATGTTGGACCCCGTTCGAGTTGCCACCGCGCCCGTGGCTCCCGGCGCTCCGCCGGCCGCGCCCGGAGTGCCCGCGCGCAGCGAGGACTCCACCAGCAGCGCGCCGGCGCCGACTTTGACCGCCGTGCCCAAAAACGACCGCCGGGAGGATGTGCTGGTATTCATGGCGGGCATGATATCGCCAGCCGTGCGCTGCCGCCAAGAACCCCGGTGGACTATGGCCACAAGTAGCGATGCCCCATTGCCCCCGGGTACACTAACCATCCACACGTCCATTCCAGCGAGGTTCCCCATGCCCCCCATCCGTCCCCGCCGCCTGCGTTCCCATCCGCTTCTGCGCGAGATGCTCGCCGAGACGCGCCTTGCTCCCTGCGATATTGTCGCCCCGCTCTTCATCCGCGCGGGCACGGGCGTGCGCGCGCCGGTGAAGTCGATGCCGGGGGTGTTTCAGCTTTCGGTGGATACGGCGGTGGAGGAATTAAAGCGGCTGCAGGGGCTGGGCGTGGGGGGCTATATATTGTTTGGCGTGACGGATGCGGCCAAGAAGGATGCCGTGGGCTCGCACGCGCACGATCCGGACAATGAAGTGTGCCGGACGCTGAAGTCCGCCAGAGACGCCGGCATCTCCCTGCTCTCCATCACCGACCTGTGCTACTGCGAGTACACCAGCCACGGCCACTGCGGCCCGCTGACGGCGGAGGGCCGCGTGGATAATGACGCGACGGTGGCGCGGCTGGGGGCGCAGGCCGTGCTGCACGCCCGGGCCGGTGCGGACGTGGTGGCGCCGTCGGGGATGATGGACAATATGGTGGCGGGGATACGCGGGGCGCTGGACGCCGCGGGTTTTCCGGACGCCGCGATTCTTTCCTACGCCGTCAAGTATGCGTCGGCATATTACGGCCCGTTCCGCGATGCCGCGGAATCGCCGCCGCAGTTCGGGGACCGCAAAACCTATCAGATGGACTTCCGCCGCGGCGTCAAGGAAGCCCTCCACGAAGCCCAACTCGATGTCGAACAAGGCGCCGACCTCATCATGGTCAAGCCCGGCCTCGCCTACCTGGACATCCTCCGCGCCGTCACCGACGCCGTCAGCGTCCCCACCGCCGTCTATCAGGTCTCCGGCGAATACGCGATGCTCAAAGCGGCCGCCGCCAATGGGTGGATTGATGAGAAGGGCGTGGTGCTAGAAACCATGCACGCCTTCAAGCGCGCGGGGGCGAGTATGATACTCACGTATTATGCTGGGGAATTGGCGCAGTGGCTGGGGTAGGGTAAGACTACCGTCGCTATTTAACGCTCCAGACCACGTTGGACCGCAACACATAGATGTGGAAGTGGGGGCGGAGGTCCTTGGTCAGGCCGGGAGTATAGGTGAACTTGATTTGTTCGGGATATGACTCGGCAATGGTATAGCTGAGTTTGTCCTGCCCGGACCCCTGCCAGGCGAAGAGGAGGACGATTTGGCTCTTGAAGTCCACCTGTTTGGTGAGCTTGGCCAGCTCTTCCTTGGAGAAATAGTCCGTGGCATCCTTCTCGCTCTTAAAGACCAATGGCTTGGTCGAGCCGGAAGCCTTGAAGGCGCTGTCGTTGGCCGTGACGCCCTGAAGCTCACTGATGGGGAGAAGCGGTGCGGTGGCCGGTGCGGTAGTCGGCGCGGTGGCGGCGGCAAGCGTGACCAGGGGCAAGAGAGCAACAAGCAAGAAACGCGTCGGCTTCATAGGATTCTCCAGAAATGGGACTGACCGGACAGGCCGGGATTGTACCCGAGGATGATGCGTACAATATGGCCCTATTCGCCGCATATTATGCGGAGATTATCCTTGCCTTTGCGGTGAATATCATCGATAATCTCCGCAAAAGGTGCGGCGATTATGCATGCTTATATTCACGAGCATAAAAATTGGCCCCGATTCTCCTGGAACCAGGAACGCCTAGCGGAACAGCTCGCCGCCGTGCGCCATCGTCAGGGGCGTTTGCTGGGGCGCATGGAAACGCTCGGCTTTCCCCTGCGTGCCGAGGCCCAACTGCAAACGCTGACCCAGGATGTGCTCAAATCCAGCCAGATCGAAGGCGAACTGCTCAACCAGCAACAAGTCCGCTCCTCGCTGGCCTGCCGTCTGGGTCTGGATATCGGCGCCCTCACCCCCGCCGACCGCAACGTCGAGGGCGTCGTCGAGATGATGCTCGATGCCACGCAAAATTTCGCCGCGCCGCTGACGGCCCGGCGACTTTTCGACTGGCATGCCGCGCTGTTTCCCACCGGCCGCAGCGGCATGACCGCCATCACCGTGGGCGCCTGGCGCGATGACCGCATCGGCCCGATGCGCGTGGTCTCCGGCCCCATCGGCCGCGAGCGCGTTCACTATGAAGCCCCCCCTGCGGCACGCATTGATCAGGAGATGCGCGCCTTGCTCGAGTGGTTCAACCAGGATCCCGGCGATTGGGTGGCCAAGGCGGGGGTCGCCCACCTCTGGTTCGTCACCATTCATCCGTTTGCCGACGGCAATGGACGCATCGCCCGGGCCATTGCGGATATGGCGCTGGCACGCTCGGAGCGGACCGCCCAGCGCTTCTACAGCATGTCGGCACAGATTCTTGAGGAACGCAAGGCGTACTACGACATTCTGGAGTCCACGCAGAAGGGTGGCCTGGACATCACGGCCTGGCTGGAGTGGTTTCTGGGCTGTCTGGATCGCGCCTTTGAGGGTGCCGAAATAACGCTCGCCGCCGTGCTCAAAAAGGCCCGGTTCTGGGAGCGCCACACCGGCGCGGCATTCAACGACCGGCAGCGTGCCGTCATCAACCGGCTGCTGAACGGCTTGGAAGGAAAACTGACCTCCTCGAAGTGGGCGAAGCTGGCGAAATGCTCGGCGGATACCGCCCTGCGGGACATTGATGATCTGGTGCGGCGGGGCGTGTTGCGGAAAGATGCCGCGGGCGGGCGCAGCACCAGTTATTCGCTGGCGGAGGAGGCCGATTACCCACGCACAGCCGACGGGGGCGTCGGCACCACTTGAATGGTTGCGTTTGGTGCGCCCATCCGGGTAATCTGCCGATGTAGTGATAACGGCGCGGGTTGGCGGCATACGCGAAACCGTAGCGCCGGATGTAATGGAGTCTTCACGATGACGATGAAATCGATTGGCTTGTCTCTGGCCCTGATCACGACGCTCTCTTTCGCCGGCTGCAATCAAACGCCCCGCGCCGCGCGCCAGGCGATCGTGGCCTATGACGCCGGGCGCTATCAGGAGGCGGCGGCAGCGCTGCAACCCACCATCGAACAGGAACGCACCAAGATGGACGAGAACTACGTCCTCAACAACTGCCGCTACGCCAGTTGCGCCATCGCCGCCGGCCAGCTTGCCCAGGCCGAAAGCGCTTTCTACGACGCTTACAAGGTCATCAACTCCGGCAACACCAACGACGAGGGCCGGCAGTTGCAGGCTTCCATCTTTTTTGAGGGCGTCAAGGTCTGGAAGGGCGAACCCTTTGAACGGGCCATGGCCGACTACTACCTGGGCATGCTCTATCTCATGAAGCACAACTACGGCAACGCCCGGGCGGCGTTCACGGACTCGCTCTTCAAGCTCCGGGAGAACGCCAAGAAAGATGACCTCGAGAGTTACACGCTGGCCGAGTCGCGCTTCGCCCTGGGTTATTTCGGCCTGGGGTTCTGCAATCTGCGGATGAATCGCCCGGACCTGGCGGACCAGAACTTCAATCTGGCGCTCAAGTACGATTCGCGCCTGGCGCCACTGATCGCCGATGTGAAGAGGCCGGGCGTCAACGCGCTGCTCTTCATCGACTGGGGCCGGGGTCCGCAGAAGAACGGCAAGGGCTGGTACAACGAGCAATCGGTGTTCGGTCCGACCCCGGCGGAGGCGGGTCCAATTCCCGCGCCCGCGGCGCTCGTCGATGGCCGGCCCATCACCCGCGCCCAGGTGGCCTATGACACCATCGATACGCTGGCGATGGCCCAGGACCGCCGTTGGATGGACATCGACACGATCAAGGAACTCAAGGCCGTCATCGGCACCGGCGCCATGGCCGCGGGCACGGGCATGACCGCCGCCGGCGCGGCCCGCAATGACAAAGGCCTGATGTGGGCCGGCATCGGCACCACGATTTTCGGGGCCGCCCTGGCCGCCAGCTCGCAATCCGACCTGCGCTACTGGGAACTCCTCCCGCGCACGGTATACGTCATCCCGGCAACCCTGACGCCCGGCGCGCACGAAGTCGTCGTGCAGGTGGGCTCCAGCCGCAGCGCCCCGGTCAAGATGATGATGCCCCCCCTGTCACCAGCAGGCTATCCATCCGCGCCCCAGGATGCTGTGTTTTATTTCCGCCTGCGGTAAGCCCCGTCAAGCAAACCCCGTCAAGCAACGCCCATCAAGCCCAGGGATTGCAATCCCTGGGCCTACGCGCTCGTATCCCGCCTACACCCCGCCCTCCGGTACATCCATCCCATACCGCTTCATCTTCTTGTACAGCGTAGTCCGGTTGATATCCAACTGCTCCGCTGTCACCTGCCGGTTCCAGTTGTTCGCCTTGAGTGCCGCCAGCAAAATCTGCTTCTCCGGCACTTCCATCGCCTTGTCCAACGCCGTCGCCACCCATGGCTCAAACGGATTCCCCGACCCGTTCATCGCCCGCGACCCTGCCGCCCCCGGCACCGCCGGACCCGTCGCATCCAATATCTGCTGCGGCAAGTCCTCCACCGTGATCAGCGGCCGCCGCGTCAACACCACCGCGCGCTCCACCGCGTTCTCCAGCTCCCGCACGTTTCCCGGCCAGTCGTACCGGCACATCACCTCCAGAGCCTCCGGCGTGAACCCCATGATCTTCCGCCCCATCTCCTGCGTGAACTTCTTCAAAATCGACTCCGCCAAAAGCGGAATGTCCCCCAGCCGCCCCCGCAGCGGCGGCAAAATAATATTCACCACGTTGATCCGGTAATATAAATCCTGCCGAAACTTCCCTTCCTCCACCAATTTCGCCAAATCCTGGTTGCTCGCCAGAATCACCCGCACATCCACCGCCACTGTGTTGTTCGACCCCACCGGCTCAAACTTCCGCTCCTGCAAGACCCGCAGCAGCTTCACCTGGAACGACGGCGATGCCGAGTTGATCTCATCGAGGAAAATCGTCCCCCCATCCGCCGCCAGAAACCGCCCCTGTTTGTCATTGGTCGCCCCCGTGAAGCTCCCCTTCACGTGGCCGAAGAGTTCCGACTCCAGCAGCCCCTCCGGAATCGCCCCGCAACTCACCTCCACAAACGCCTTCCCCGCCCCGCCCCCCCTTGGCGAGCGGTGGTGAATCGCCCGCGCGATCAGCGACTTGCCCGTCCCCGATTCCCCCGTCATCAGCACCGTCGTCCGCGAATCCGCCACCGCCTCCACCAAATCAAAAATCTTGCGCATCTTGTAGTCATGCCCGACGATGTTATCCAGCCCGAACCGCAGCCCCAGTTGCTGCCGCAGTTGGAAGTTCTCCGACAACAGCGTCTGCTGCTTGAGCGCCTTCTGAATCGTCACCCGGATTTCGTCGTCGATGATCGGCTTGGTCAGATACTCGAACGCCCCCATCTTCACCGCGTCCACGGCATTCTCGATCGTCCCATACCCCGTGATCACCAGCACCACCACATCCGGATACTGGTTGCGTATCGTCCGCAGCAACTCCAGCCCGTTCGTCCGGGGCATGTTCACGTCCGTCAGCACCAGGTTGTACCGCGTGGCCGCCAGCATCTCCACCGCATGCGACCCGTCCGCCGCCGTGTCCACCAGATACCCCTCCAGCCGCAGAAACTCCGACAGCGAGTTCACAATCAGCGGATCGTCATCCACCAGCAGCAACCGTGCCGGCGGCTCGGCCGCCCGTGCTGCGGCATGTGCGGCAGCCGGCACCCCCGCCGCCTGCCCTCCCCGGGTATGTTGATCGAACGAAACATGTGCCATAGCACCACATCTATCGGACAAAGCCCCCCAACACCTTCGCCCGATATGTTGCCCCCAAGCAACGTTCCGATAATATGCGCCAAGAACATCCTATAACCACCGCTCCCCGCTCCGCCCCCATTCCCCCCCGCCGATGCCCCCCCGCAACATTCCCCTCAGTAGGTCAGTGGTCAGCGATAAGAAAACGACGACGCATCATCCCAATCGCCACACGCCCCCAATCGAAAATCGAAAATCGAAAATCAAAAATCGAAAATCATCCCAGCCACACCGTCGCCACACACCCCCCAATCGCCCGATTCTCCAGCGTCAGCGTACCCCCCAGCGTCACCACCAGCTCCCGCGAGATCGCCAGCCCCAACCCATGCCCCTGCCCCCGCGGCTTGGTCGTCACGAACGGCATGAACAACCGCGGCATCAGTTCCGCATCGATCCCCGGCCCCGCATCCTCAATCGTAATCTTCATCCCGTCCCCTTCCCGCCCCGCCGTCAGCCGCACCGTCGAACCCTCCGGCCCCGCCTCCACCGCGTTCTTCAGCAAATTCACCAGTACCTGCGACAGCCGCAGGTCATACCGCGGCCCCCCCCCCACACTCTCCGCGGGCACGGCGTTTTCCACCACCACCGCCACCTGCTTCTGCTCCGCCTGCGCGGCGATTGTCCGCGCCGCCTGGGTCATCAAATCCCCCAGTGCCGCCGGCTGCGCCCGCGCCGCCAGCTCATGCGTCTGCCGCCCCAGGTCCATCAATTCCCGCAAAATCTCCGCCATCCGCTGGAGGCCGAACTGGGCATCGGCCAGATGCCGGTCCACGTCCGCATAGTCGCCCGTCTTGGACTTCCGCTGCGCCAGCGACACCAGCCGCAGCACCGCATCCAGCGGATTGTTCAGCTCATGCGCCACCTTGGCGGCCAATTTGGCCACCGGCGGCGTGGAGGAAGGCATTTCGGGCGCGGTCATCAGGCTCCTATCATGTGGCAACAAGCACCATCGGCTAACGCCCAACATCGTCCGTTATTTTGGCGCGGTGAAATTTGACCCCCACCCTCGCGCCCGATAAAACGGCCCCTATCTACCCGAAGGAACGCCCCATGACCCTTTCCCCGCCCAAAATTCTCCTCGCCCTCCTCGCCGCCCTCTTCCTCCCCGCCCCCGCCCTCGCCGACGTCACCATCTCCGCCGCCATCTCCCTCCAGCCCGCCCTCGAACAAGCCCGCCCCCTCCTCGAACAAGCCGCCAGCGAAAAAATCGCCTTCAACTTCGGCGCCTCGGGCGCGCTGGCCGGCCAAATCCAGCAGGGTGCCCCCGTGGACCTCTTCATCTCCGCCGACCGCGCCACCGTCCAAAAACTCCTCGACTCCAAAACCGCCCAACCCGCCACCGACCAGGCCCTCGCCGGCAACGAACTCGTCCTCATCTTCTCCCCCCTCTCCTCCC
>CAIPTQ010000394.1 GCA_903868035.1 uncultured Phycisphaerales bacterium | reverse complement strand
GTCTGGTCCGTGCTGGCCACCTGCCGCATCCAGGGGCGCTCGGCCTATCAATTCATCGCACAGAGCCTCGCCTGCACGTTCAAACGCCTCCCCACGCCTCAGCTATTACCTGCGGGGCCTTGAGAAGTGTGAAGGGTTACCTCTTCTGCAATGTCGAGGAAGCCTACTCCGACTTCAGGCAATATGATTTCACCCTCACCAGACAACACGTCGCCCATAACTCCTATTTCACCCTCGGCGGATTGGAACAACTCTGCAACTTCATTATGGAAACGTACAAAAACCAGAATTCCCTGGAATTCGACCTGATGGCAGCTAATTACCACGTCCGGCAAAAGCACAACCTCCCCGGTGGCCTCTCCGACATGGTTCTGTTCAGGCACTACTGCCACGAGCATTGCACCGAAGTCGGCGAAATGATGCACATCGTCAACGGCACCGTCTGGGATCACAACATCAATGTCTCCGACGGCTACGAAACCCGCGACGACAGAAAGAAAATCTGGTTCCTCAATGGCCTCCCCCACTGCACACGTATCGCCTCCGGAATGTCGATCCGCTTCCTTTCTCTACACTTCCAGGGAGTGGCCAAGGCCGTTCTTGAGCAGCACGTCTCCTTTTCCGGAACCTGAACGCCCTCCCGTGGGTAAACCGCCCCCCACCATGTCGGACGGGAAAAGGGACGGGGACAGGAAGGACAGGAACCATTTCAAACACAACTACATGATCAAGTATAACAACTTTCACTTGCCAGGCGAACAAAGGGGCAGGAGCGCGACCCCAGGGGTCGGCTTGATGGATTTGACGCGGACGGCCCACGGCTCTACGCTGGTGCGTCATGCCAAGGAAACCCCGACATGCTCCGGGCGGGTGTGTGTACCACGTGCTGAATCGCGGCGTGGGGCGGCGGGAGTTGTTTTTCAAGGCGGAGGATTATGCGGCGTTCGAGCGGGTGCTGGGGGAGGCGCACGCACGGGTGCCGCTGCCGATCCTGGCGTATTGCCTGATGCCCAACCACTGGCATTTTGTGGTGCAGCCGCGGGACGACGACCAGGTGGCCGATTTTATGCAGTGGCTGACGCAGACGCACACGCAGCGGTGGCATGCGCACTATCACACGGCGGGGACGGGGCATCTGTATCAGGGGCGGTTCAAGAATTTTCCGGTGCAGCCGGACGTGCATTTGCTGCTGGTGCTGCGGTATGTGGAGCGGAATGCGCTGCGGGCGAACCTGGTGGAGCGTGCCGAGCAGTGGCGGTGGGGGAGTTTGTGGCGGCGGGAGCAGGGGG
The DNA here is from genome assembly GCA_903868035.1 of uncultured Phycisphaerales bacterium. The sequence continues at coordinate 40,295 of CAIPTQ010000394.1, read as the reverse complement.
TGGGGACGGGGCTGCTGGCGGCGTGGCCGCTCGCGCTGCCGGCGGATTGGGTGGCGTTTGTGAACGAGCCGCAGACGGCCGAGGAGTTGGCGGCGTTGCGGCGGAGCGTGAATCGGGGGGCGCCGTTCGGGTCGGACGAGTGGCAGGCGGAGACGGTGGAGGAGTTTGGATTGCAATATACGCTGCGGCGGCGCGGGCGGCCGCGGAAAGAGGAAAGTGATAGATTGGAGGATGTGGATGCGTGGCAAATGGAGGCAAAATGAGGCGGAATGCTTGGAAATACACGGGAAAAGGTTCCTGTCCCCTTTTCTTCGCCTTTTCTTCGCTTTTCTTCGCCCACAAATTGATCGTTGCCCTACGCCGCCGATTTTTTATTCCCCCGCCTTCACTTTGGGGTGAGGAATTGCAGCGGATACTGACGGTGCCGCGTGAGCAACTCACAGAACGGGCTAATTCGCTCATGTCACAATTCGGCAGAAAGATTCCGGGCAAGCCACCACGAAGGGAATTTGCCGTTAAATTGAGTGGTCCTGACGGAAAGCAGCTTAGCAAATTCTTCGAAAAATTTGATGTGCTTGCATACGAAGAAGTGGATCGTGTTATTGATATAGACAAGTTAGATCAAATCTCTACGGATCGGGGAGAAGCGATAGTGTTCGGCGAACTAAATTCGGAGGATCGTGAGCATCTGGCGATTTTGTGTAACGATACCGGTGGCATCGGCATCGTAACCCAGACTAAAGGCAAGAATACGTACGAAGATTTTCTACCCTCTCTTGAGCATTTAGTATACTTCACCTATTGTTTGTACGAGGACATAAAGGCAGGCGTGTCAGAGTTCAATAAGATCCGTTAAGAGACTGCGATGCGTGTTGTACCAATGCCGGTAGGAATCAATGCGGCGCTGCATGCCGCGACCACACGCGGCCACCAGAACCATCCGCCACCAGATACGAAAGGTCCGAAACGCCCGCTCCATTTTGCCATTGAAAAAGGGCGCTCGGACAGGGCCGCGCACATGGCGGATTTTCATGTGCGTCAGTCCCACATTGAACTGATTGACGTGTTCGGGCTTGAGCAAATGATACGACTCAACCCCGGCGGCAACCGCCATCGGCTGCCGCACAGGTTTGGGCGGTCGCGCGGGCTTGGGCTCGCGCACAATACGTGTACCGTGGACCGGCTGATCGCCCCGCCCCCCCGGCCGCCGCAAATGCCGGGCGATGGTGCGCGTGCCGAACTCCGGCTCCGGGCATCCCCAACCAGCACAAAATTTCCCATCCTGCCATTTGCACTCCAAAAACGACCAAAAATGTCAAAATGGGGTATCTTGTTAGGGAGACCGCCAACCCCACACCCTCAAAACCGCACTCCTTGGCGGTCTCCCCCCCTGTACCCTGACCCCTAAACCCTATACCCTTATCCATTGAACCCCCCAGCACCCTGCCAGCGTTGGAAGAATGTGCCATGGACCATGACGAAGCGACCAGGCGGTTTTATGCCCACATCTGGCCGCACCGCGCCATGGTGCTGCGTACCGCCCGGTTCCTCACGCGGAAGTACGCGGAGGCGGATGATCTGGCCCAGGAGACGTTGGTGAAAGCGTTCAAATCCATTGCTCTTTTCGACCCGGCATCCAATGCCAAAGGGTGGATTTCGGCGATTCTCCGCAACACCTGGATCGACCACCTCCGCGCCGCGGGGCGGCACGTGCCGGCGCTTTCGGTCGAAGAACACGACGTGGATGTGCCGGATCGTCGCACGGCAACCTTGGAAGCCGACCCCGGCGATCCGGCGGCATTGCTGGAACGGTTCACCGATGCGGACATCATCAAGGCGCTGCGGACGCTGCCCGAGGAGATTCGCTGGACGCTGCTGCTGGTGGATGTTGAAGCGCTGGACCATTCGCAGGCGGCGGAAATTTTGGGCATACCCGAGGGGACCGTGAAGTCGCGGGCGCACCGGGGCCGGCGGATGCTGCGGGAGTGCCTGAGTAATAAAGCGTTTGATGGACCTGACTCCGCATTGGAGGAGATGCCATGACCCCTGATACACCCGATAAGTTTGAGGCGGCAATCTCCCGGCGGCTGGCCAAGCTGGGGGCGATGCCGGTGGATACGAGTCATCTGGAGCGCGCGGTGCGGGCGGAGATCGGCGCGCCTTCATCCTCGGTGCCGCGTTATCGCCTGTTCCGTTCGATTGCCGGGATCGCCGCGAGTCTGATACTGGTGGCGTTGGTGGGTCTGGCGTTGTTGCAGAACCGGCCGGCGCAGGCCGCGCCGGAACTGATGCTGCAACTGCACCGCGACATGGTTTCCGGGAAGATTCCGTCCATGCAGGTGGATTCGGTGGATGATGTCAACAAGGCGTTTGCGGCATTCGGGCAGGGCGACGTGCAGCTTGCCGCGCCTCCGGAGATGCAGCTCATGGCGTGCTGCATGCAGGATGTGGGCAACAAGAAAGTGGCCTGCATTTTACTCAAAGAACAAAACCTGCCGGTGACGCTGACGGTGGCGGATTTGGATGCCCTGCGGCCGCTGGCGTCGCCGCCCGTCACGCACAATGGCGAGGTATTTTATGTGCAAACCAGCGGCGAGCTGAACATGATCACCGTGGACCGCGGGCCGCATCGGATTTGCCTCATCGGGCAGTTGCCGGCGGAGAAACTGATGAATTTGACGGCTAATCTTAAATTTTAATGCCGTATCCCTGATTTACCTGCTTTATAGGAGCATTTTATGTTGAAATATATTGGAGCCATGATTCTGGCCCTGGGCCTTATGGGCATCGTGTACGCCGCCGACACCGCTCCGGCGACCACCGCGCCAGCCACAACGACCAGCAAGCCGGCCACGCCGGCATGTTGCGGCGACGCCTGCAAGAAGATGGTCAACTGCTGCAAGACCGACGCGGCGGGCAAGACGACCTGCGGCATGGGCGGGAGCTGCTGCATGAAAGCCGGCGGCTGAGCGCGGAGGCCAACGCCGGACGGCACGCGGAGCGATGCCTGCTACTTTGAGTGCCAGCGCCGGACGGCACGCGGAGCGATGCCTGCTACATTGACTTTTGTGAAGAACGTACCTTCGCCAAATATTGACTTGCGCCAGTGCTAGCACTAATCTCTATCGGATATCCTCGGCCCGTAAGGCGTCTGGAATGATACCCTTTCGGAGAACCCTCGGTGGAAGCCGCTGTCGCAACCCTGCCTTCAGCCCTGTCATGTAATGTGCTGGTGCTTAACCGCCTGTACATGGCGGTGCGGGTGGTGTCCGCGCGGCGGGCGTTTTCCCTGCTCTTACGCAATCTGGCGGAAGTCGTATCCGTGGAAAACGCGGGGTACATGTCCTACGACATGGTCTCGTGGATTGAGCTCTCGGCGCTCAAGGCGCAGTATGAACGCGAAAATCATGATTTCGTGCGGACGGTGCGCTTTGAGATTGCCGTGCCCCGGATCATCCGGCTGCTGGGCTATGACCGGCTTCCCCGGCAGGATGTGAAGCTCAACCGCCGGAACATCTACGCCCGCGACCACTCGACGTGCCAGTATTGCGCCCGGAAGTTTTCGACGCAGGAGTTGTCGCTGGATCATGTGGTGCCGCGGTCGATGGGGGGGAAGACGACGTGGGACAACCTGGTGTGCGCGTGCGTCTATTGCAACGCCAAAAAGGGCGGCCGGACGCCGCATCAGGCGCACATGACCCTGCACAAGCTGCCGGTGAAGCCCAAGCGGAATCCGGTGATCAACCTGCGGCTGGGTTCGGACAAGTACGCCTCGTGGAAGCACTTTCTGGACCATGCGTATTGGTCCGTGGAATTGAAGTAGTCGCGCAAGTGGCCAATTCTGGATACGCTGCTACAATTGTGCGTTTCAATTCGCTCCCGTTGCGAGGTTTTCGTACATGCCGCACCTCACGCCGCCATCCGCCGGGGCATCACCGGTGGTGGCCTCACATGTCTTTGACGTGACGATCATCGGCGGGGGGCCGGTGGGGTTGTTTGCCGCGTTCTATGCGGGGCTGCGGCAGATGACGTGCAAAATCGTGGACTCGCTGGAGGAACTCGGCGGGCAGCTCACGGCACTGTACCCGGAAAAATATGTGTTCGACGTGGCGGGATTCCCCAAGATTTACGCCCGCGACCTGGCCAAAAACCTCATCGAGCAGGCCATGGAATACCGCCCCACCGTCTGCCTGGGTGAGACCGTGCTGACGCTGGACGTGCTCACCGGCCACGCGCCCGGCGAGCCGCCGGAGGTGCAGGGGGTGCTGGCGCAGGGGTGGACGGTGTATAAAGTCACGTCGGATCGGGGCGTACACTACACGCGGACGCTGGTTATCTCGGCGGGCTCGGGGGCATTCTCGCCCAAGAAGCTGGCGCTCCCAGAGGCGGCGGCATTGGAGAACAACGGGATTTACTATTCGTGCAAGAGCAAGTCGGCGTTTGCCGACAAGCGGGTGCTGATCGCCGGCGGCGGGGATTCGGCCATTGACTGGGCGTGGAACCTGCGCGACATCACGCGCGGCGGGGACGGCTCGGGAATCACGTTGATCCACCGGCGGAACCAGTTCCGGGCGCATGATGAATCGGTGCGGCGCTTGCAGGCGACCAAGGCGAAGATACTGACATTTTGCGAGATTGAGAGCCTCATCACGACCGACGGCGTGCTTAAGGGGGTGGTGCTGCTCAACAGCCAGACGAAAGCGCGGACGACGCTGGACGTGGATGCCGTGCTGGTGCAGTATGGGTTTTCGTCGTCGCTGGGGCCCATTGAGAAGTGGCCGCTGAAGATCGAGAAGAAGGCCATCGCGGTGAACCGGCTGATGGAGACGGAGCTGCCGGGCGTGTTTGCCGTGGGGGATGTCTCGACGTTTGAGGGGAAGCTCAAGCTGATCGTGACGGGCTTCGGGGAGGCGGCGATCGCGGTGAATGTGGCCAAGACGCGGATCGACCCGCACGCCAAGGTGTTCCCGGGGCACTCGTCGGACATGACCAGCCAGGCGGACAGCATGGTGATGATCTGATGGTCCGTGGCCAGTAGTCCGTGGTCAGTAGCCATTTGTCAGTTGTTCGGGATATGATTCGCCCCGTGCGAGAATCAGTTTGGCATGGAGGCTCGCTTGCTGCGCGAACTGCATATTCAGAACCTGGCGGTGATCCAGGACATCACCGTGGAACTGCACCCCGGCCTCAACTGCTTCACCGGCCAGACCGGCGCCGGCAAGTCGCTGGTCATCGGGGCGCTGGAGATTCTGCTGGGCCTGCGCCAGGCGACGGACATGCTGCGGAAGGGGGCGGCGGAGGGGCGCGTGGCGGGGGTGTTTCACATTGCGTCGCAGAATCTGCGGGAGGAAATCGCCAACGCCACGGACCTGCCGCTGGCGGAGGAGCCGGAGCTGATCATCGGGCGGCGGCTGTATGAGTCGGGGCGGACGTCGGCGAGTTTGAACGGGCATCCGATCACGGGGACGATGCTCAAGCAGGTGGGGGAAATCCTGGTGGATGTACACGGGCAGCATGACGCCCAGTATCTGCTCAAGCCGGCGAATCAACTGGCGGTGATCGACGCATTCGGCGGCAAGGGGTGCGTGGAACTGCGGGAGCAGTTTGCCGAGGTGTTCCGGCGGCGGCAGGAATTGCTGGCCCAGCAGAAGGAACTCACCGGCAGCCGCACGCTGCGGCGGCAGCAACTGGAACTGTATGAGTTCCAGGCCAAGGAAATCGACGACGCCCAACTGGTCGCCGGGGAACATGAACAACTCGAAGCACGGGGCAAGCTGCTGACGAACCTGGAAAAGATCAAACGCACGGCGGGGGCGGCGTACGGCACGCTGTATGAGGAGGAGGGGAGCGTCCTCGAACGGCTCAAGGCCACGATGGTGGTGCTGCTGGAACTGGCGGAGCTGGATGATTCGCTGGCGGGGCTGGCCGGGCAGATCAAGGAGGCGACGGTCAGTTTGGATGATGCCGCGTTCTCGCTGCGGCGGTATGTGGACCGGCTGGACTTGGATCCGTCGGAACTGGCCCTGGTCAACGAGCGGCTGAACCTGCTCAACCGCATGGTGGACAAATACACCGGCCCGCGCGGCGGCGGCACCGGCGCGGCGACGGGCATGACGGGGGTGGAGGAAGTGATCGCCTACCGCCAGCAGATCGGCAGGCAGATCGAGGAACTACGCAGCCAGGACCAGGATTTTTCGACCATCGGGGATGAGATTGCGCGGCTGGAGAAGGAGTTGCGGAGCGTCGGCAAGGCGCTGACGGCGGAGCGGAAGAAATCCGCCGACCGGCTGCTGCCGCTGGTACACGGCCAGCTTGCCGACCTGGGCATGAAAGAGGCGAAATTCCTCATCGAATTCCAACCCATCGCCCTCGACGGCACACCGGACGATGCCCAGCCACAATCGAAAATCGAAAATGGGGGGGGGCGAAAATCGAAAATTCCCCCAAATCCAGCACCCCTTTCATTGGCGGACTTCTCGACCGCCTCGGGCCTGGAGACCGTCGAATTCCTCATCGCCCCCAATCCCGGCCAGCCGGCGCGGCCGCTGCGGCGGATCGCCTCGGGCGGCGAACTGTCGCGCGTGATGCTGGCGCTCAAGGGCATCCTCGCCCAGGCCGACCGCGTGAGCGTGTTGGTCTTCGATGAGATCGACGCGAATGTCGGCGGGCGGATGGGTACGGTGATCGGGGAGAAGCTGCGGGCGCTGGCGGGGATTCACCAGGTGCTGTGCATCACCCACCTGCCGCAGATCGCGGCCTTCGCGGACCGGCATTTGACGATCCACAAGCGGACGGAGGCGGGGCAGACGGTGACGACGGTGGCGCTGATGGAAGGCGAGGCGCGGGTGCGGGAATTGGCGGAGATGATTTCGGGCAAGGACGTGACGGCAACGGGACTGGCGCAGGCGCGGGAGCTGCTGGAGGCGGGGGCGCCCAAGGCTGCCGCCAAAAAGTTGGCTAAAAGCACAAAAATGAAATGAGGTCGCATCGGGCCAAAAACCTGGGATTTGGAAGCTGACATGACCGTACCGCTGGAATATTCGACACCCAAGGCCGAGGACGGCTCTTCGCGGGCGGCCCTGGTTGTTCTTGCCGTCGGTGCATCGATCAACCTGATCGCGATCACGTGGCTGGTCTATTTGAACTTCTCGTCCTTATGGAGTGTGCCTCCCGGAACGCCGATCCGGCCGATGGCTTTGGCGACCTGGGACCTGATGGGCAGCGCGGCGTCATGGCTGCTTTCCACGGTCTTGTCGATCCTGGCCCTGATTCATGGCTGGCGTTGGAAACGCATCTGGTATCTGGCGATTTTGCTCTTCTGTCTGGGCTTTGCGCCGGCCGTTGCAGCGCTGGGGACGGCAGGCTGGATCATTGACGTTCATCACTTGGTATTGGAACCGTGAAGTCATGACGCCAGGGGCCAGGAGCAATGCCTTCCGTCCGCTTTCCGCCTGCTTTCCGCCCGCATCTTTACGCTCGCGCCGGAAACCGCTATAACCTTGCGGGTTTGTCCCGACCGGCTCATGGAAGGTTATTTCCCCAATGCCCAAGCGCACGGATATCCACTCGATCCTCATCATCGGCGCCGGCCCGATCATCATCGGGCAGGGTTGCGAATTTGACTACTCGGGCACGCAGGCGTGCAAGGCGCTCAAGGAGGAGGGGTACCGCGTCATCCTGGTGAATTCCAACCCGGCGACGATCATGACGGACCCGGAGTTTGCCGACGCGACGTACATTGAGCCGATCACGGTCGAGGCGATCACGAAAATCATTGCGAAGGAGCGGCCCGACGCGCTGCTGCCGACACTCGGCGGGCAGACGGGCTTGAACACGGCGGTGGCGCTGTTTGACGCGGGGGTGCTGACGAAGTACGGCGTGCAGATGATCGGGGCGAACCGCGAGGCGATCCATCGCGGGGAAGACCGCAAGATTTTCAAGGAGATCATGGAGAAGATCGGACTCAAGTGCCCCAACAGCGGACTGGCGTACACCATGGAGCAGGCGCGGGAAGTGGTGAAGATGACCGGACTGCCGTGCATCATCCGGGCGTCGTTCACACTGGGCGGGACGGGGTCGGGGATCGCGTACAACATGGAGGAGTTTGAGACGCTGGCGGCACGCGGGCTGGACGCGTCGATGATCTCGGAAATCCAGATTGACCAGTCGCTGATCGGGTGGAAGGAATATGAACTGGAAGTGATGCGCGACCGGGCGGACAACGTGGTGATCGTGTGCTCGATTGAAAACTTCGACCCGATGGGCATCCACACGGGGGACTCGATCACGGTGGCGCCGGCGCAAACGCTGACGGACAAGGAATACCAGCGGATGCGGGACGGGGCGATTGCGGTGATCCGGGCGATTGGCGTAGAGACGGGGGGATCGAACATCCAGTTTGCGATCAACCCGGCGGATGGGGAAATGGTGGTGGTGGAGATGAACCCGCGGGTGTCGCGGAGTTCGGCGCTGGCGTCGAAGGCGACGGGGTTCCCGATCGCCAAGATCGCGGCGAAGCTGGCGGTGGGGTACACGCTGGATGAATTGCCCAATGACATCACGAAGAAGACGGTGGCGTGCTTTGAGCCGTCGATTGACTATGTGGTGGTGAAGATTCCGCGGTGGACGTTTGAGAAGTTCCCCGATGCCGACGAGACGCTGACGACGCAGATGAAGAGCGTGGGGGAGGCGATGAGCATTGGGCGGACGTTCAAGGAGGCGTTCCAGAAGGGGATACGGTCGATGGAGGTGAAGCGGTTTGGGCTGGGGCTGGATAAGATTGACAAGTGGTGGCGGGCGGAACGGCAGAAGCAAGAAGCAGGAAGCAAGAAGCAAGAAGGCGGGGAGAATGAGAAGACGCTGGGGGATCGGGGGTCGGATATGACGCGTGTAGCGACGCAGGAGCAGGCGGCGGAGACGTGGCCGATTGCCGAGGAGAAGTTGCAGCGGAAGTTGTCGGTGCCGAGCCAGGGGCGGATTTATTACATACGGTATGCGTTGAAGATGGGCTGGACGGTGGAGCAGATCTTTCAATTGACTAAGATTGATCCGTGGTTTTTAACGCAGATGAAGGAGCTTGTGGACAGCGAATCGGCCATTATTGGCGCCCATATGGAATATGTTTCCGCGCTCAAGCAAGTATCTGAGGGAGGAAATGCGCAGACTGGGATCAATGCCCAGGAAACGCGGTTCCTACTTCACAAGGCCGAGGAATACTTGGGCATACTGCGCAAGGCTAAGGAATTGGGTTATTCCGACATTCAAATCGGAACCGCCTGGGGCATGAAGCCGTCTGATATCCGCGCCCTTCGCAAAAAACACGGCATCGAACCCGTGTATAAACTCGTCGACACGTGTGCCGCCGAATTCGAAGCCGCCACCCCCTACTACTATTCCACCTACGAATCCCCAACCACCAAACTCGCTAAAGACTCCTCTGGAAACTGGAAACCGGAAACTGGAAACTCATCCGATGACGAAATCCGCGTCTCCCAGAAGAAGAAGGTTATCATTCTTGGCGGCGGGCCGAATCGGATCGGGCAGGGGATCGAGTTTGACTATTGCTGCGTGCAGGCGGCGTTTGCTGCGAAGGAACTGGGCTTCGAATCCGTCATGGTCAACTCCAATCCTGAAACTGTCTCCACCGACTATGACACCTCCGACCTCCTCTTCTTCGAGCCGCTGACGCACGAAGACGTGTTGAACATCGTGGAGCGCCTCAATGGCAAACCACTTCGCGCCGAGAAGTTGGTTTTTGACTGCACCGGCCTTGAGAAGGACCCCAAGAAACTGAAGGATGTTGCCAAGATAGACTTGGACCTAACCGGGCACGAATTCAATGTTCCGCCGGACATTCTTCGACAGTTGGAACAAGTGGCAGCGGAACGGCGTCTGGGTCCAGCGGCGATTGTCGGCGTATCATTCGCGCCTGCCGATCCCGTCGCCGACCCTTGCCAACAGTTCACGTTGTTAACGCATGAAGACCGCGTCTGGAGTGTCGGGTTCAACTGTGAGAGACCCGCAAAGCTCAAAGACGTTCAAGAGGTGGAAATAACTGATCAGACCGCATGGCTGCTTGACGATACGAACGCTGTAAAGCGGGCAAAGCAGAAATTTGAGGACATGGGCGGCCTCGTCCACGGCGTCATCGTCCAATTCGGCGGCCAGACCCCCCTCAACCTCGCCCGCGGCCTCAAGGATGCCGGCGTCCCCATCATCGGCACCGCCGTCGAATCCATCGAAGCCGCCGAGGACCGCAAACTCTTCAACACCATGATCAAGAAACTCGGCCTCCGTCAACCCGAGGGCGGCACCGCCCGCTCGGCGGAGGAGGCGCGCGTGGTGGCCAAGCAGATCGGGTATCCGGTGCTGATGCGGCCGTCCTTTGTCCTGGGCGGGCGCGCGATGGAGATCGTCTCCGACGAGGAGCAGCTCAACCACTACATCCAATATGCCGTCGAAGTCGCCGACGAACACCCCGTCCTCATCGACCGCTTCCTCGGCGACGCCATCGAGATGGACGTGGACTGCATCGGCGACGGCACCGACTACATCGTCTGCGGCCTCATGGAGCACATCGAGGAGGCCGGCATCCACTCCGGCGACTCGGCCTGCTCGCTGCCACCGTATTCGCTCAAAAAAGAAATCATCGACGAAGTCCGCCGCAATACGCTGCTGATGGCCCGCGAACTCCAGGTCCGCGGCCTGATGAACGTGCAGTTCGCCATCAAGGACGGCCTCGTCTACATCCTGGAAGTCAACCCCCGCGCCAGCCGCACCGTCCCCTTCGTCAGCAAGGCCACCGGCGTCTCCTGGGCGCGCCTCGCCGCCAAGGTCATGATGGGCAAGACCCTCAAGGAGCTCGGCATCACCGGCGAGGTGGTGCCCACCAAACACGTCGCCGTCAAGGAATCCGTCTTCCCCTTCGCCAAGTTCCCCGGCGTCGATGTTATCCTCGGCCCCGAAATGCGCTCCACCGGCGAAGTCATGGGCATCGATACGAACTTCCCCCTGGCGTACGCCAAGAGCCAGATGGCCGCCGGCGGCAGCCTGCCGACCTCGGGCACGATTTACATTTCGGTGCGCAATGCCGACAAGTCCGGAGTGGTTCCCATCGCCCGCAAGCTGGCGGCACTGGGCTTCACGCTGCTGGCCACTAGCGGCACGCACCGCGTGCTCACCGAGACAGGCGTGCCCGCCCAGCGCGTCAACAAGATTCAGGAAGGCCGGCCGAACATCATTGACGCCATCAAGAACAAGCAGGTGCAAATGCTGATCAACACGCCCACGACCAAGGGGCCTAAGACCGACGAGGGGCGCATCCGGGCGGCCGCGGTAATGAACAAGATACCGATCATCACGACGCTGACCGCCGCCAGCGCGGTGGCCGAGGCGATCGCGGCGTTGCAGAGCGGCGAGTGGGGGGTGAAATCGCTGCAGGAGTATTACGCGAAGTAGCGAATCGGGGACGGGATTTGCTATGATGGCATCATCATAGGAGGCCGCACGATGCAGTTGCTTGTCAATTTGATTTATGACCCGGAATACAAGGGGTACGTCGCGGATGTGCCGGAACTGCCGGGGTGCATGAGCCAGGGGAAAACCGTTGAGAAGGCGCTGGCGAATGTGCGCGAGGCGATCGGACTGTACGTGTCCACATTGCCCCGGAGCCGGCGAAAACCGCGGATGGCGCTGACGACGACGGTGGAAGTGTGACATGGGGCGATTGGCGGGAGTTTCCGGCCGCGACGCGGTCAAGGCTTTCATCCGCGCGGGTTATCGATTCGTGCGGCAGCGCGGTAGCCACATGATCCTGGAACGTCCGGGATTCCCCTCCTTGACGATTCCGGCACATCGCAGCGTCGCGCCGTTTCTGCTCCGGTCGCAAATTCGCCGGGCGGGCCTTACGGAAGATGAATTTTTGAATCTCCTGTGACCAGTCACCGGCGGCAATCGACGGGAATGCCACTCGGTGTATAATCCCGGCGACCTTTTTCCTTGCGGGATTGAACCATGCCGGAAAAACATGCCACCGCCCTTCCCCTGCCGCCCCATCTGGCCGCGGCACGCCGCGAGTTTGTCGGCCTCTGGGGCCAGATGGCCCACCACTGGGGCATCAACCGCACCATGTCGCAGATTCACGCGCTGTTGATGATTGCCCACCAGCCCGTCACCGCCGAAGAGATCATGCGGGATCTCCAAATCTCCCGCGGCAACGTGTCGATGAACCTCCGCGAGCTCATCAACTGGGGCATCGTCCGCCGCACCGGACTCCCCGGCGACCGCCGCGACTACTTCACCACCGAGACGGACGTGTGGACGATGTTCCAGATCATCCTGCGCGAGCGCAAAAAGCGCGAGCTCGACCCGCTGCTGTCGCGGCTGGACCAATGCCTGGCGCTGGCGGGCAAGAAGGCGGAAGCCAGGGGGGCCGGCGCCGGAGCGGCCCACGACAAGGCCGCCCATGAAGCGTATCTGAAACGGGTGACGGAGCTGCGGGATTTTTTCAATACGTTCCACCGGTTGTTGTCGGGGCTGCTGGACAGCGAACCGGGCAGCCTGGCCAAGGCGGCCAAGGCGTTTGATAAATTGGTGTAACCCCCATGCACGCCATCGCCGTCTTTTGTGGTTCATCCCTCGGCGCCGACGCCGCCCTCGCCTCGGCCGCCGAAACGCTGGGCACGCTGCTGGCGGCGCAAAATATCCGCCTCATCTACGGCGGGGGCAACATCGGGCTGATGGGGAAGCTGGCCACGGCGGCGCTGGCGGCGGGGGGGCAGGTTACGGGGGTGATTCCGCGCTTCATGATGGACAAGGAGATCGGCAACATCGACCTGCCGGACCTCCGCATCGTCGAATCCATGCACGCCCGCAAGGCCCTCATGAACGAACTCGCCGACGGCCTCATCGCCCTGCCCGGCGGCTTTGGCACCCTGGAGGAATTCTGCGAAACCCTCACCTGGGCGCAGCTCGGCCTGCATGCCAAACCGCTGGGCCTCCTCAACACCGCCGGCTTCTACGACCACTTCCTGGCCTTCCTCGACCACGCCACGGCCCGCGCTCTCATCAAGCCCAAGCACCGCGCCCTGCTGCTTACGGCCCCCGAACCAGTGGAATTACTCGCCCTGATGCGCGCCTGGAAACCCCTGGCCGGAAAAAAATGGATCACGCCGGAACGAACCTAGCCCTCGTATATCTTTCTGACCACTGGCCACTGACCACTGTTGACATCTTGGCCCAAGTCGCTCCTACTATGGCTTTCAACGCCCTTCTCCGTTTTCACAAGGACGCCGCCATGCCTGTTCGCACTCCCTTCCGTTGGATGCTCCCGCTCGCCCTCGCCGCCGCCGCGCAGCTCGCCTCACCCGCTGCCTTCGGCCAGGCTACCCCGCCCATCGAACTCAACCTTGCCGGCACCTGGCGCTTCGCCATGGATCGGGGGGACACGGGGGTCACCCAGCAGTGGTTTGGCAAAAACCTCGCCGGCACCGACACCATCAAGCTCCCCGGCATCCTCCAGGCGCAGGGCTATGGCGATGACATCTCCGTGGACACCCTCTGGGTCGCCGCCCTCCCCCGCGACATGAAATGGTTCAACCTGCCCCAGTACGCCCCCTACACCAAGCCGGGCAACGTCAAAATGCCGTACCTTTCGCAGCCGCCCAAGCACTACCTGGGCGTGGCCTGGTATCAGCGCGACATTGAAATTCCCGCCGCCTGGGCCGGCCAGCGCGTGCATCTCACGCTCGAACGCCCCCACTGGCAAACCGACGCCTGGATCGACGACAAAAAAATCGGCACGCAGAACAGCCTGGTCGCGCCGCACGAATTCGAGGCCGGCATGCTCGCCGCCGGCAAACACACGCTCTCCATCCGCGTCGATAACCGGATGATTATGGTCTACCGCGCCGACGGCCACAGCGTCTCCGACGCCCTGGGCGCGGCCTGGAACGGCATCGCCGGCAAAATCGAACTTGCCGCCACCTCGCCGGTCTTCATCGACGACGTCCAGGTGTTTCCCAACCTCGCCAAGAAATCTGCCCTTGTCAAAATCCACATCGGCAACGTCTCCGGCAAACCGGGTAACGGGGCTGTGGAAATTTTAGATTCAAATGGCGATGGCGTTGCCGGAGACGTCGCCTGGACCGCCGCTGGCGCCGATATTGAACGCGAAATCCAATTGCCGAACCTCCCCTTGTGGGATGAATTCCATCCCAACCTCATCACGCGACGCGTCAATCTTCAAGGCGTAAATGCCGGAGGCCATCGCACCGTCTCCTTCGGCCTCCGCGAAATCTCCCGCAACGGCAAACAACTTCTCCTCAACGGCCGTGAAATCAACCTCCGCTTCACCCACTCCGGCGGAGATTTCCCCCTCACCGGCTACCCCGCCACCGACGTCGCCTCCTGGGAAAAAATCATCCAGACCTGCAAGGACTACGGCCTCAACGGCTTCCGCTTCCACTCCTGGTGCCCCCCCGAAGCCGCCTTCCAGGCCGCCGATGAACTCGGCTTCTACATCCAGCCCGAGGCCGGCATGTGGAACTCCTTCAACCCCGCCATGATGCAAATGCTCGAGGCCGAAACCCAACGCATGGAACGGGCCTACGGCAACCATCCCTCCTACATCATGCTCTCCCCGAGCAATGAGCCGGCGGGCAGCTACGCGACATTGATGCCGCCCTGGGCTGAGAAATGGGTGGCCAGCGATCCTCGCCGCCTCTACTGCGGAGGCACCGGACGCACGGGCCAGAGCCCCGCGTACAGTTACACCACATCGGTGTCGCGCGGACCCAACGGCTGGTTCGGCAAGGACTACGGCAATATCCCGGGGAATGTGCCGGTGCTCGGCCACGAGGTCGGCCAGTGGTGCGTCTACCCCGATTTCGACATCATCAAGAAATTCACCGGCTACCTCCGCCCCGGCAACTACGAAATCTGGCGCGACTTCGCCGCCATGCACGGCGTCCTACCCAATAACAAGCAACTCGCCTGGGCCTCCGGCAAGCTCTCCGCCAAGTGCTATAAGGAGGAAATCGAAGCCAACCTCCGCACCCCCGGCTTGTCGGGCCTCGTCCTCCTGGACCTCCACGATTACCTCGGCCAGGGCGGGGCCCTCGTCGGCGTGCTCGATACCTTCTGGGAATCCAAGGGCATCATCACCGGCGAGGAATTCCGCCGCTTCTGCGCCCCCGTCGTTCCCCTGGCCCGCCTCCGCAGCAACAACTACATCTACCGCACCTCCGACACGTTCGACATCCCCGTGGAAATCGCCAATTACTCCGACGGCCCCATCGCCAACGCCGCCCCTTACTGGAAAATCACCGACCTCGCCGGCAAGGTCCTCGTCCAGGGCGCCCTCCCCGGCAAAGACCTCCCCCGCGGCAAGAACATCCCCCTGGGCAACGTCACCACCGACCTCTCCAAGCTGGCCGCGCCCGGCGAATACAAGCTCGTCGTCGGCCTCACCGGCACCAAGATCGAAAACGACTGGAACTTCTGGCTCTATCCCGCGCAACTGCCCGCCCCGGCCGCGGGCGACGTGCTGGTCACCAGTGACTGGAACGCGGCCCTGGCGCGCCTCGGCGAGGGCGGCAAGGTCGCCTTCACGCCCGCAAACAACATGTTCATCGCCCCCAACTCCACCACGCCCGAAAATACCTGCCCGCCGCTCTCCTCCCGCCCCATCTTCTGGAACCGCGTCATGAACAACACCGGCGGCAGCCTCTCCGCCGGCGGCTACCTCGGCTTGCTCGTCGATTCCAAGAGCCCCGCCCTCGCCGAATTCCCCACCGAGAATTTCGGCGATTGGCAATGGTCCGACATCGTCGCCAACGTCCGCGGCATCAACGTCGAAAACGCCCCGCCCCAGCTCCAACCCATCGTCCAGGCCATCGACGACTGGAACCGCGGCTTCAAGCTCGGCGTCGTCTTCGAATGCAACGTCACCGTCCAGGGCAAGACCGGCAAACTCCTCGTCTCCTCCGTCAACCTGCAGGGCGATACCCCAAGCGCCGCCGCCCGGCAACTCCAGCACTCGCTGCTGAAATATGCCGCCGGCGACAAGTTCGCCCCCAAAGTCACCCTCACGACAGATCAGGCCAACGCCCTCTGGCCCTCCACGCGGCCGGCCAGTTTCAAGTCGCCGGCCATGCCCACGTTCTCCACGATTCCCGGCTTCAACCCCGGCGACATCGTCGAACCCCAGTAGCAGGCATACCCCGTGTGCCGTCGCCCCGAACCACGCAAAGCGCCTCGCACAACGGCACATGGAATGTGCCTGCCACCTTGCCTGCGCTTTGCCTGCCACCATGCCTGCACCATGCCTGCCACCTGGGTCCGCCCGCGGAAGTCAAATACCGCCATGTTGCGTCAACGGCAGCCATGGTCTTTTTCGATGAATAATCGAAAATACGAAGGTGCCCTGAGAAACCCATGCACGTCCTTTTCAGGTCACAACAAGTTCGGAGGAACTCCATGCAAATGACCCGCAGAACCGCCGTTCAGCTTCTCGCCGGCACGGGCGCCGCCCTGTGTCTGCCCCGCGCCTTTGGCCAGGCCACGCCCACCGCCCCGGCCACCTCCCCCGCCCTTCCCCAGGGCTTCGAGCGTTCCCGCCGCATTGATCCGCTGTTGTTCGCCGAGCCGCCGAAGGAATGCCGCCAGCAGGGATTCATGGGCTTCGGCATCGCCAACGCCACCGAGGCCGGCATGGCCGGCCAGGTCCAGCGCTGGGCCCAGCAGGACATCACCGGCGGTTTTTATCTGGGCATGGGCCCCGGCAGCACCTTGGGCATCTCCGACGAATACCTGCGGGGTTCGGGCCGCACGCGGAACGACACCGGCACCGCATACCTTAGTGATGCATATTTCAACATCTATGCCAAAACCATCGAGGCCGGCCTCAAAAACGGCAACCCCCCGATGGTCTTCTACGATGAGGTCGGCTACCCCAGCGGCATGGCCGGCGGCTATTTGTACTCGCGCTTCCCCCAGCACGCGGCCAAAAGCCTCGAAAAAGTCGAACTCGACGTCACCGGCCCGGTCGCCGGCGCGGCACTGGCGATCCCCGACGGGATCATGGTCGGGGCGGTGATGATGAATCTGGAGACGCACGAACTGGTGGATGTCAGCGGCAAGATCGCCGCCGACCGCAAGCTCACCTGCGACGTGCCGGCGGGGAAGTGGAAACTGCTGGGCTTCTATCTGAATCCCAAGGCTTCGCTCAACCAGGGCAACAAGAGCGGCTATGTGGATTACCTGGATGCCGAGGCGGTCAAGGCGTATATCGACCTGAATTTTCAGTCGCACTACGACCACCTCAAGCAATACTTCGGAACAGTCCTCAAGATCACCCATTACGACGAGCCGGCGATGCACGTAGCCAACGGCAAGGCCTGGACGCCGCATTTCAACGAGGGCTTCGAGAAACTCTACGGCTACAACCCGATGAAGTATTACCCGGCGCTGTGGTACGACATCGGCCCCGACACGGCGGCCATTCGCAACGCCCTGTGGGGTTATCGCGCCAAGCTGTATGCCGAGAGTTACATCAAGCAGTTGGCCGACTGGTGCGGGGCACACGACATCCTGTGCAGCGGGCACCAGGACCAGGAGGAGCTCACCAGTCCCGTGGGCGTCTGCGGCGACCTGATGCTCACCTTCAAGTATCAACAGGCCCCCGGCATCGACGACATCTGGACCTGGGGCCGCACCAATCGCGCCTACAAGATCGTCAGTTCCGCCGCCTGCAACTGGGATCATCCCATCTTCATGGCCGAGACCTACGCCGGCTACCGCACGATGAACCCGCCGCTGGTCTACAAGGTGGCGATGGATCAGGCCGCGATGGGCACGAACTTCCAGGTCGGCGCGGTGCCGCGGAGCAAGACGCCCGAGTCTGACCGCTTTATCGGGCGGCTGTGTTACATGCTGCAACACGGCCGGCATGTCGCCGACGTGGCGATCCTCTACCCCATCGCCGCGCTGCAGGCCGCCTTTCACTTCCGCACCGCCGGCGACCCCGGCACGGACGTCGTTTGGGCCCGCGATGGCGGCCCCGCCACGCCGGAAATCGACTACATCGAACTGGGCGAGTTGATCTTCCGGGGCCTGCGGCAGGATTTCACGTTCCTGCACCCCCAGGCTTTCCAGGAACGCTGCGTCATCCAGGGGAAGAAGCTGGTCCTCAACAACCCCATCAACCGCGAGGAATACTCCGTCCTGGTCATTCCCGGCGGCAATGTTCTTGCGGTGGACACGGCCCGGAAAATCAAGGCTTTCTATGATGCCGGCGGCACGGTGATCGCCACCAAAGTGCTGGCCAGGCAGTCCGTCGAAAAAGGCCGCGATGCGGAGGTGCGCCAGATCATGGATGAGATTTTCGGCCCGCCGCAGGCCAGCCCCGTTCTCCGCCGCAACGACACCACGGGCGGCCGGTCGTGCTTCCTGCCCAGTTATACGCCCGCCGCGCTCGAGGCGCTCATGAAAGAGGCCCTGCCCGTGCCCGATGTCGCGTTCGCCGAACCCCAGTGGCCCGTGCTCACCGGAGCGAATTACGCCGGGTCGTTCACCTATATCCACAAGGTCAAGGACGGCCGCGAAATCTACTACTTCGCCAATTCCTCCGACAAGGCGGTGGACACCAAGGTCACGCTCCGCGGCAATATCAATGTCAAACTCTGGGATCCGATGAACGGCAAAATCCAGCCGGTCGCGGCGGCGCATTCCAAGAACGCCGCCGGCCAGGACCTGACGACGGTGCCCTTGAAGCTGGATGCGGTGACGGCGGTGTTTTTGGTGCAGGAGCCGTAGCGATAATCCACGCCCGGGATACAATGGACGGTGCTTGTGAAATCCGGGTCTTTTTTAACAACTGATTGAGAGCGAGGACTAAAACCCATGAAATCCAAACTTCCGATGTTTCTTATGACGTCCGGCGCCTTGCTGGGAGTGTTGTCCGCAGGTGCCGCGGCACAGGCCCAAACGCGCCCGGTTCCGATGGCCGGGGCCGCCGCCGGGCTGCCGGCGCTGCCCGCGGTCGTCCGCAATGAACCGGCGGCGGTCACCGAGGCGCGTCTGAAATGGTTCCGCGAGGCCCGCTTTGGCATCTTCATCCACTGGGGCGTCTATGCGGTGCCGGCGCGCGGGGAATGGTATATGAATCAGGGGAAGGTGCCGGTGGCGACTTACAAGGAGTATGCCAAGGACTTCACCGCCGCCAAGTACGATCCTAAGGCCTGGGCGCAGCTTTTTGCCGACGCCGGCGCCAAATACATGGTCATCACCACCAAGCATCACGACGGTTTTGTCCTGTTTGATTCCGCCGTCTCCGACTGGAACGCCGTGAAGGCCTCGGGGGCCAAGCGCGACCTGATCGCGCCCCTCGTGGAGGCCGTGCGGGCCAAGGGGCTGAAGTTCGGCGCCTATTACTCGCAGTCGCAGGACTGGACGAATCTCGGCGGGGGCAAGGGCAACACCCAGCCCTGGGATGAGGAGCAGAAGAAGGGCGACTTCGACACGTATCTCAAGACCATCGCACTGCCGCAGGTGAAAGAAATTGTGGACAAGTTCCACCCCGACATCCTCTGGTGGGACACCGAATATTCGATGATGCCCGAGCGGGCCAAACCGTTTTTCGATTATGTCTGCGCCAATCCCAACATCATCCAGAACAGCCGCCTGGGCGGCGGCGTGCTGGGCGATTTCCGCACGTCCGAGCAGCGCATCCCCGCCAACGGGCAGCAGGGGCGTCCGCTGGAAGTCAACATGACCATCAACGGCTCGTGGGGTTACAACGCCGGCGACCTCCGCTGGAAAACCTCCCAGGAGCTCATCCGCAACATCTCCGACATCGCCAGCAAGGACGGCAACTACCTGCTGAACATCGGCCCCATGGCCGACGGCACCATCCCCCAGCCCGAGATTGATCGGCTGCTGGCGATGGGCAAGTGGATAAAGACCAACGGCGAGGCGATCTACGCGACGCGGGGCGGGATTTACGTGCAGACGCAGGCGTGGGGACGCACGACCCAGAAAGTCCGCGCGGATGGCGGCACGACCCTCTACGTTCATGTGTGGCAATGGCCCGCCGATGGTAAGGTGCTCCTGACCGGCCTCAAGCAGGCCCCCCGCGCGGGCAAGCTGCTGGCCGGCGGGGCGGAGGTGGCTTGCGCCGTCACGCCCCAGGGTCTGGTGCTGACTCTACCGGGCGCGGTGCCCGACCCGGATGTGTCCGTGGCCGCCCTCGAATTTGCCGGCCCGGTTCCCATGACAAATGCGGTCACCTTGCCCACGGACACCGGCGGGTCGGGAACGCTGGTGGATCCCAGCAAATCCCCGCCCCCGCAATGAGCGAACGTTATCCCGGGAATGTTTGTCTGACGTCTTACGTACCAAAGGACCGCATATCATGAACACCCGCCTGGCCCATCGTACACTGCTCGTTTGCGCCCTTGCCGCCGGCGCGCTGGCCTGTAACGCCCGCGCCTCGTTCGCCCAGGCGCGCCCGCCCCAACCGCAAGCCCCCACCACCTTCAAATTCGACTTTGGCCCCGGCAAGGCCCCGGAGGGTTACACCAAGGTCCAGGCGGACGAGGTCTACACGTCCGACAAGGGCTACGGCTTCGACTTTGGCTCCAAGCCCACCGGCGTCGAGCGTGGCGGCACGGATCCGCTGCGCGACGGCTTTGTCACCACCACCAGTTACCCCATCCTGTTTTCCGTCAAGGTTCCGGAAGGCAATTACCGCATCACCGTGACCCTCGGCGACGCCCAGGCCGAAACGCGCACCACCATCCGCACGGAGGCCGGCCACCTGATGGCGGCCAACATCGTGACGGCCCCGGGCAAGTACGAGACCCGCACCGTCATCGCCAACGTGCGCCGGCCCACGCTGCCGGCGCCGCCCGCGAATGCGCCCGGCGGCACGATCGTCCACATGTTCCTCGCCGGCGAGGATGTGGCCATTTGCTGGGATGACCGGCTGACGATCGAGTTCAACGGCACACACCCGAGCCTCTGCGCCATGGAAATCGCCAAGGCCGACGACGTGCCCACCATTTTCACCGCCGGCGATTCCACCGTCGGCGATCCCCGCCGCGGCCCCGGCGGCAACTGGCCGACCCAGATGTGCCAGTTCTTCAAGCCCGAGGTCGCCGTCTGCAACAGTGCCGAGGGCGGCGAAACCTCCAAGAGCTTCGTCACCGGCCTGCGCATGGACAAAGTCCTCAGCCAGATGAAGAAGGGGGACTTCTTCCTCTTCCAGTTCGGCCACAACGATTCCAAGTCCAATTGGCCCCAGTCCTACACCGAACCCGAAACCTCCTTCAAGGCCTACCTGAGCGTCTTCATCGCCGAAACCCGTCGCCGCGGGGCCACCCCCGTGCTGGTCACGCCGATGGAGCGTCAGGCCAACGCCGATTCGGTCGGCCCCTGGGCCCGCGCCATGCGTGAAGTCGCCAAGGAGCAGAATGTCGCCCTGGTCGACCAGTGGGCGATGAGCAAGGAACTCTGGACCACGCTGGGGCCCAATGTTGGCACGGCCTTCGGCGACCAGACCCATCTCAACGGCTACGGCGGCTATCTGCTCTCCAAAGTCGTCGTCACCGGCATCAAACGCAATGTCCCCGAACTCGCCAAATACATCGTCGATGACTTCAAGGAGATCGACTTGCAGCACCCCGACGCGGCACCGGAATACCTCCGGCAGCCCTCAGGCACAGGCATTCCCCCGCTACCACAAGGCCGTGGGGGCCGAGGCCCAGCCACAGCCACCGCGCCGGGCCTGTGATTGATAGAATCCCGCGTCCCACAAACCCAGGGATTGCACTCCCTGGGCCTACACTCTCGATCATGTGTAATGTCCGGTTCCAACTCACGGGAGGTTCCATGAAACTCACACGGCGGCAGGCGATGGGCACACTGGCGGGCGGCGTCCTGGCGGGCATGGCTTCCCAATTGCGCACGCCACGAGTCTGGGGACAGACGGCTCCCGCGACGGCGGGCGCTATGCCGGAAATCGCCGCCGGCCCGTTCAAGGGCACGCGCGCCTCGCTTCAAACCTACCAAATCCCCGACTGGTATCGCGACGCCAAGTTTGGCATCTGGGCCCACTGGGGCCCCCAGTCCGCCCCCGAGACCGGCGACTGGTACGCCCGCAATATGTACATGCAGGGCAGCCGCCAGAACCTCTACCACGTGCAGACCTACGGCCACCCCTCCAAGTTCGGCTACAAGGACGTCATCCCCACCTGGAAGGCCCAGAACTTCGACCCCGACCACCTTCTGGGCCTTTACAAAAAAGCCGGGGCGAAGTTCTTCGTCAGCATGGGCGTCCACCATGACAACTTCGACCTGTGGAACTCCAAGTACCAGCCGCGCTGGAACGCGGTCGCCACGGGGCCTAAGAAAAACATCGCCCAGCTCTTCAAGGATGCCGCGGTGAAGCAGGGCCTGCGTTTTGGCGTCAGCCAGCATTTGCACGCCAGCTACGAATGGATGGCCACCTGCTTCGGCAGCGACAAAACCGGCCCCCAGGCCGGTGTGCCCTACGACGCCAACGATCCCCAGTATGCCGACCTCTATCATGAGAAACATGCCCTCAACGCGAACGCCGGCGACGTCAGCAAGGTGCCCGAGTCCTGGAAGCGGGAGTATCTGCTGCGCCTCCAGGACCTCATCGACCAGCTCCAGCCGGACCTCATGTACCACGACGGCGTCATTCGCTTCGAACAGTACGGCCTGAACCTCGTCGCCCACCTCTACAACCAGAGCGCCAAATGGAACGGCGGCAAGGTGGAGGCCGTCTACACCAGCAAAGGCATCGAGGATTGCCAGGTCGGCACCGGCGTCCTCGACTTCGAGCGCGGCATTGCCGAGGGCATCTGGCCCAATCCCTTCCAGACCGACACCTGCATCGCCGACTGGCACTACAACCGCGACGCCAAATACCGCACGCCCAAGCAGTGCATCGACCTCCTCGTCAACATCGTCGCCCGCAACGGCACGCTGCTGCTGAACTTCCCCCTGAAATCCGACGGCACCCTCGATGACGCCGAAATGAAGATCGTCGCCGAAATCACCGCCTGGATGGCCATCAATGCCGAAGGCATCCACGGCACGCGCCCCTGGCTGGTCTGCGGCGAAGGCCCCAGCCTCGGGAACTCCATCCGCGACACCAGCGTCTTCAAACTGCTGCCGGCCATTCCGGATAATTCGCCGGGCGCCACGCGCTCCAGCGGCGCCCGCGACAGCGGCACCGCCTACACCGCCAAGGACGTCCGCTTCACCTCCAAAGGCAAAACCCTCTACGCCTTTCTCATGGGCTGGCCGGACAAGGAGGCTCTCCTCACCTCCCTCGCCACCGCCGCCAAGCCCGACCCCGGCAAAATCGAAAACGTCGAACTCCTCGGCTTCGCCGGCAAGCTGCAATGGACCCAGGAAGCCGCCGGCCTGAGAGTGCAAATGCCGGCCGCCAAGCCGTGCGAGCACGCCATTGCGCTGAAGATCACGCGGGCCTAGTGGGTCGTTCCCTCAGAAATGACGGGTACACCAGCAATGATGGTCGCTCCCGTACGGTCGCGGCTCTGAAATCACACGCGCGCTCCATTGCCCAAAACCTCCTCCCTCTTGTCCTCCGGCTTGTGTAGAATGGCGGATGTCCTTCCGAGGAGTTCATCATGTCTGCGATAGCCCCTGCGCTCCCCCCGGCACGGTGGTGGCATGCGGTGGACGACAAAAAGGTCGTCTGCACCCTCTGCCCGCGCCAATGCCACATCCCCGCGGGCAGCCGCGGATTCTGCTTTGTCCGGGCCAACGTCGATGGGCGGCTCGAATCAACCACCTACGGCCGCAGTTCCGGATTCTGCATCGACCCCGTCGAAAAAAAGCCGCTCAATCACTTTTTGCCCGGCACGCCCATCCTGAGTTTCGGCACCGCCGGCTGCAACCTGGGCTGCAAGTTCTGCCAGAACTGGGACATCTCCAAGAGCCGCGAGATGGATACGCTGGGACAACTGGCCCTGCCCGACGCCATCGTCGAGGCGGCCCTGCACACCGGCTGCCGGAGCCTGGCGTTTACGTACAACGACCCGGTCATATGGGCCGAGTACGCGTTGGATATCGCCAAGGTCGCCCACGAGCATGGGCTTAAGACCGTGGCGGTGACGGCCGGCTACATCAGCCGCGAGGCGCGGGGCGAGTTTTACGAGCATATGGACGCGGCCAACGTGGATCTCAAGGGCTTCACGGAGGGCTTCTACAGCAAGCTCTGTCAGGCGAAACTCGACCCCGTCCTCGACGCGCTCATATTCCTCAAGCGCGAGACCAAGGTCTGGTTTGAGCTGACCAACCTGATGATCCCCGGCGAGAACGACTCTCCCGAGGAAACCAAGGCCATGTGCGGCTGGATCGTCGAAAACCTCGGGCCCGATGTGCCCGTGCATTTCACGGCCTTTCACCCGGACTTCAAGATGCGCGACACGCCCCCCACGCCGCCGGAAACCCTCGTGCGGGCGCGGCAGATCGCGCTGGCGGCCGGCATCCGCTACGCCTACGTGGGCAACGTCAACGACGCGGCCCACGGGAGCACTTACTGCCACGCCTGTGGCAAGCTGCTGATCCAGCGCGACTGGTATGAACTGGGCGCCTATCATCTCCGCGGCAACGCGTGCGGCCATTGCGGAGCCATCATCCCCGGCGTGTTTGATGCCGCCGGGCCGGGCAAATGGGGCCGCAAGCGCCAGCCGATTGTGATAGGGAACCCGGCCCCCGGAAGCGCGCCTCCGTCACCCGTTCCACCAAGTGCCGCACCGTCGGTTCCGGCTCCGAAGATCGATTTCACCGCCGAACAAGACGCGCACCTCCTGGCCTTCACCCGCGCGGTCATGGAATCCGCGCTGCACAACCAGCTCTTCTTCAATGCCCGCCTGCCCGAGCCGCTGGCCCAGGCGCCGGCCTTTGGCATGTTTGTCTCGCTGCACCGGGGCGCGCAGTTGCGCTCCTGCAAGGGGCATTGGGGCGGCTCGGCGGCCGGCGGACTGGCGCCCTTAAGCCAGCTTCTGGAGTCCGTCGCCCGCGACGCGGCCACCAATGACCCGCGCTTCCCGCGGATCACGCCCGCGGAACTGCCGTACCTGACCGTCGAAGTCTCGCTCATGCACAACCCGCAACTGGTCACCGCCCGCGGGGAGGACCGCATCCGCAGCGTTCAGGTCGGAACCCACGGCCTGGTCATCCGGCATCCCCACGGCAGCGGACTGCTCCTGCCCCAAGTCGCCGTCGAGGCCAAGTGGGACAGCAAAACTTTCCTCGAACACACCTGCCATAAGGCCGGCCTGCCGCCCCAGGCCTGGCGCGAGGACCAGGCCAAGCTGATGACCTTCTGCGCCCGGATCCTCACCAGTCCGCCGCCCGCCTCCGACTTGAACCTGGTCGAACTGGGCGCCAATGGACTGTCCCAGCTCTTCGGGGCCGTACACCAATTCCTCAGCGGTCAGGCCGCAACCCCCGGCAACCCCGGCATCCCCACTCCCGCCCAGGCCCCCCTGCTCCATCAGATTCACCCCCAGGAGCTGGGCCTGTGCCTGCGGACCGCTTCCGGCGTCACCGCCACCTCGATCGCGCCCCACCGCAGTCTGCTCACCCTGGCGCAGATGGCGGCACAATCGCTGGCCAACAAATTCAAGGATCGCGGCCCGGCCGAACCGGTACACATCATGAGTGTGTTATGGCAACCGCTGCTGCTGGCGGCGGCGGATTACCCCGCCCGGCATCAGATGCTGGCCAACTCGGCCGTGCTGGCCCAGACCGCCGGCCGCTGGGCGCTGGCGCTCCCGCGGCCCAACGGCCAGACGGACAGCATCGCCGAGGCGCTCGCGACGCTCCAGGTCACGCCGCAGCAGTGGCGCGATGACCGCGCGGGCCGGATTCGCCTGCTGGCATTTAACGTCTTTCATTGCCACACCCAGCCGCCCGTGCCGGCGCCGCTTCCGGCGGCCGGGGCGCGGACGAATGGCGGCACGGGGGGGGTGGGGGGGGCGGGGGCGGTTCCGGGGAACGGCGGAGGGCCGGTGCGCCGGGCTTTCCGGGCGGGGATGTTCTACCCGGCCGATGCCGCGCAGGCGATGAACGAAGTGGACGGTTATCTGCGCGCCGGCGGCCTGGGGCACACGCCCACGCTGGCCTGCCGCGCCATCATGCTGCCCCATGCCGGCTGGCGGTTCTGCGGCGGCACGATGGGCAAAACCCTCGCCGGCGTAAAGCTGCCCCAGACGCTCATCATCATCGGCCCCAAGCACACGCCGCTGGGCCCCGAATGGTCGGTGGCCAATCACTCCGCGTGGCAGATTCCCGGCGCGGCCATCCCCGTGGCCACGTCCATTGTGCAGCGGTTGAGCCGGGCCGTGCCACAGCTCGCCTGCGAGCCGGAGGCCCATCGCCAGGAGCACGGCGTCGAGGTGCTGCTGCCGTTCCTGCTGCGTCTGCGGCCGGACCTGAACATTGTGCCCATCGCGCTGGGGTCATGCGCCTTTGAGGCGCTCGCCGCGCTCGCCGGCGAACTGGCGGCAATCCTCCGCGACGCCCAAGCCCAGGGTGCCGAAGCGCCGCTGCTGGTGATCTCCAGCGACATGAACCACTTCGCCCCCGAAGCCGAGAACCGCCGGCGCGATATGCTGGCCCTGGAAGCCATGCAGACCGGCAACCCCCGGCACCTGTACGAAACCTGCATGCAGCACGACATCAGCATGTGCGGCCTGCTCCCGGCGGTCACGATCATGCAGGCCCTCCAGCAGGAGACGCCCGCCATCCACCCCCGCCTGGTGGACTATACCAACAGCGCCGCCGCCAGCGGGGATGCCTCGCGGGTGGTGGGTTATGCCGGCGTGGTGATCGAGTGAGTGCGCGGGCGGGCCGGCACCAGATGCATCCTACTTTGGGGGAGTGGCGGCGGCCGCCCGTGGCGGGAACTTGTCGTTGCCGTAGTCCTGGTACATCTTGGGGTATAGCTCAAGCAGCTCGTTGGTGTCGAAACGGCCGCTGTTATTACCCCGGCCGCCCCGGCCACGGGCGGGTGTTGTGGCGGGCGCGGATGCGGTGGCGGTGGCGGGCGCGGATGCGGTGGCGGTGGCGGGCGCGGGCGCGGTGGGAGTCACCAGGGGCGGAAGGGTGGCGGTGCGGGTGGTGGGTCCGCCGCCGGCACCCTGGTTGATGCCGACATCGTTGACGAAATCGGAAGCCTGCGTGCCGCCGGCGTTGGCGCCGTTCTTGTTGAAGAGGGCTTCGCGGTAGTGGATGGGTTCCCAGATGAAACTGCCGAGGCCCAGATCGTTGGGGGTGTTGAAAATGAGATCGTTGAGGTAGCGTTTGCGGTTGGAATATTCCAGGACGAGTTGCTTGTGGGTGGGGTAGCGTTGGGCGAGTTCGGCGAAGGTGTCTTTCCAGTCGCCCTCCTTGCCCTGGGAATATGCGGACATGCCGATGATGTCGAATTTCACGTCGCGTTTGAGGAGTTCGTCCATCCACTCGACCATGCGGGGCGTGTGGCGCGCCAGGTGGTTGTGGAGGATGATCTTGACCTTGGGATCGACCTCCCTGGCGGCGGCGATGCCGGCCTTGAGGAACCTGGCGAAGTTGTCGTAGTTGCCGATGCCCGGTCCGAGGGCGGCGGTTTTGGCGTCAGTGGCGGCGTTGCCGGAGGGGATTTGGGACCAAACGCGGCCTTCGGGCCAAAGCATGCCGTGGGTGACTTCATTGCCGATCTGGACCATCTCCGGGGGCGTGCCCTGGTCTTTGAGGGCCTTGAGGACCTCGCGGGTATGGTCGGCGACGGCTTTTTCGAGCTGCTCGACGGTGAAATTGCGCCAGGCGGCGGGTTTGCCCTGGCCTTCGGGGCTGGCCCACGTGTCGGAATAGTGGAAGTCGAGTTCAAAGCCCATGCCGGCGGCTTGGATGCGCTTGGCCATGGCCTTGGTGTGCTCCAGGTCGCAGAAGCCCTGGCGGTTGTAGCCGCCGGCGGCCGCGGGATTGACGAAAATGCGGAGTCGGATGTAGTTGATGTTGTATTGCTTGAGGATGTCGAAGATGTCCCTGGGCACGCCGCGGTCGTAATACACGGCGCCGGCGGCCTCATCTTCGGGTATCCAGGAGATGTCCGCGCCGAGGATGAACGGCTGATCGCGGGCGCGGGCCTGCTGGGCGCCGCCGAGAATGATGCCGGCCAGACACGCCAGCGGGAGCAGGAAACGTTTGCCAGGCATAAGGTCTCTCCAATGTAATGTAGTTATATGAATTCGTAATTTAGCGATCCTCAGGGTGCTTTTTTGACGCCCAGTTGCATGTACGCAGCGCCCTGGTAGCCATTTTTCACGACGATCGGCGGCTTGCACCAGTTGCCGATGCCGATGTCGGGGTAGTTCCATTCATTGTTAATGCAGAGGCGGATGCCGCGGGTCATGCCCTCGGGGCTGTCGGAAAAGCAGCGGACCGCGTCCCGTCCGTCGGACAGCGCCGTCACACCGGCGCCACTGGCGTCGGCGACGGTCGCAAAATAGATGTTCTCCTTGGTGGCGATTTCCTCGCCGCCGCCGCCAGCACCGCCGCCGCCGCCAGGGCCGCGTCCGCCGCCGCCGCCGCGTCCGCCGCCGCCGCCGCCACCCGCAAAGGTCGCGTTCGGGATGCTGTCTTCGAGCCGTCCCATGTGATTGGCGGGATACATGTTGAAATACCCCTTGCGTTTCCAGGCGAGCGTCGAAACGGTGCTGGGCAACATGTAGGAAACGCCGACTTCACTGTAGCCGCCCTCGCTGGTGGCGTTCCACGGCGAGAAGGTGGACGGCGGCCCGTCGCCCGGAACGTTGTCCACGGTGTACTTGGTGGTGATCAGGCCCTGGCCGTCGATGCGGATTTCAAAGCTCACATTGATGATGGCAAAGTTGCCCTTGATGTTGATGACCGCTTCGTTGCCCTCGACCCTGGCCTTGAAGTCATCAACCCACCATTCCTTGTAGGAAATGCCCGAGCCGAGGAGATTGAGGAAGGGCCCCTCGGAGATGACGGTTTTGCCGTCATAGGAGGCGTTTTCCATGAGGCCGCGGTACTTGTCGAAGGTCACCTTGAAATGCTCGCCCGAGATGACCACTTTGGCGCCCGCGACATCCATCTTGGGCACCGGCCCCTGCGCCGCCGGAAGCCTGGGCTTGGGCGGATTGACCGCCAGCAGGTACTCATCGAACTGCACGTTGTTGCGGTACAGTTTCAGGCTGACCTTGTCATCATCCTTCCAGGCCCGCGCCGGCAGGTTGAACTTTCCGTCCGCGTGCGGCGCTACCGTGTCGAGCGCGTCCCCCCGCAGCGTCCCGGTTTCTCCGCCCACCGCCCAGGCGATCGTCAGCTCATTCAAGTTCGTGTGATCGAACCAGTTCTTCACCGGCACCGGCAGCGGTTTGCCCGCGCCGGGGTTGGGCAGCGGCTCATTGGCGATGCGGATGGGCGTGTAGGCTTTGGCGATCAGGGAGAGTTCGGTGGGCGTGCCGTCGAAACCGCCGGTGACGCCGAAAATGTCCAGCCCCAGCGAACCCTTCGTGGTGAACATCTTCTCCCACGACCGGCTGAGACTCTCGCCCCAGAAGCTGCGGACATTCGGATCGCGGGCCTTCAGGGCCGTGTTCTGGCAGATGTGGTTGCTTTCATCATTCAGCACCGGCATCACGGGCCGCGGATTCCGCCGCACCAGCAGCGACTGCGCCTGCCACTTGGCGACGACGAAGTCGGAAAGGTCGATTTTCGGATCGCCCAGGTTCGGATAGTGCGAACTGAACACCGAGAACGGCAATTCCTGATCCGCCGGCACGCGGTTGCCAAAACTGAAGATGCAGGGCCGCTGCGTATCCTCAATCTGCGAATACTTGAACATCTTCAGGATGTTCGGCCCCGTCCAGCTTTCGTTGCCCAGACCCCACATGATGATGCTCGGATGGTCGCGATCGTATTCGATCATGTCCGTGATGAAGCCCATCCACTGATACATGAACTGCGGGTCCGATTCCGCGCCGTATTTCGCGAAATCCACCGGGTTTTCATCCAGGACATACAGGCCCAAACGGTCGGCATCCGCCAGATATCCCTCGTTGGCCCACTTCTGCCGCGTATGATTGCCATTCCAACTCTTCACCTGTTGCACGCTCCCGCTCCAGATGCCCCGGAACTTCACCTCCTGCCCGTTGACGAACATCTGGTTTCCCTTGACCTCCACCTGCCGCAGCCCAATGGTCTTGGTGATGGTTTCCAGCGCCGCCCCATTGGCGTCCAGCAGCGTTGTTTCCATCGTGTACAGATTCGGATGCTCGGCGTCCCACTTGATCGCGTTGGGCACCGGGAAGTCAAAAATGCGGTCGGCCGTCGTGGGCGTCAGCTCCACCGTTCCCAGCGGAATGGCCTTCCCGGCCGGATCCTTCAGCGCCAGCTTCACCTTGGCGTTCTCGCCGCCATGGAACGACATGGTCAGCCACACATGCAGCGTGGCGTCCTTGTAGGTCTTGTCAAAAGTCGTCTCTGCGTGTACCCGCGCAATGTAATCCCGCGGCAGCGTCAGCAGCACCGCATTACCCATGCCCCCGCCCCGGATGAAGCCATTCACCCCGCTCCGTCCCTGCTCCATCTCCAGGGCGATCGTGTTCTCCCCGGCCTTCACCTTGTCGGTGATGTCCGCCGACCAGGGCAGATTCGGACCCCAGTGGTCGCGCACGTACTGGTTGTTCACCGAGAGTTTGGCGCCGTTGCCGACGGCCTCGAAACGCACGACCAGCCGTTTGCCGGCCATGTCCGCGGGGACTGTCACCGTGGCGTTGTTGCCGTTCCAGGTCAGGGGCAGATTGCCCGCGGCGGTGGGAATGGGCACCAGCGTGGGCCGGCCCCACACACTGTTGACCGGCGGCGCCACATCGGCGGCATGCGTAACGGCCGAGCCCAGGAGAAGCGCGATGAGGCTGACACTGGAAAATAGACCGCATAATCGCATGAGACCCTCATTGTGTAAGAATAGAAAATGGATCAAGGCTGCGTGGCGGCCGGCCTGGTCGCCGGTGCGGATGCCGCCGTCGTGGTGCGCGGTGTCCTGCGCCACTTCGTCGGCGTATTCTCCTGGAGTATGAAGGCGGGCTGTTCGTCCGCCACGAAAATCCTGCCATCCTTGTCGAAATCAATCCTTACCATGGCCGCCATTTCGCGGAAGGGCGACTGGCCGTCGTTGCCAAAATAGGCGCACCACCAGTTGCCTTCCTTGTCCTCAAAGTAGTTCGTCCCCCCGCCGCATGGCACCGCCTCATGACGCCATTTGTACGGGCCGTAGACGTTGTCCGCAATGGCCACCATGCTGCTATAGCGGCCCTGGTACGTGTCCGCGCCCGTCATGTAATACTTGCCGTCGCGCTTGAACAGGCTCGGCCCTTCATGTCCGATGTCATTGCAATTGCGGGCCGGGGGGCAGTTGGTGGCGTGATGCGTCGGGTCGCGGTCCGGGTCCAGCAGGACGGGGCTGCGCTCCGCCTCGGCCAGGCCGCTCAAATCATCCTTCATGCGCGCCATCAGACACGGCCCCCACGTGGCGTAGACTTTGCCGTCGTCGTCCTCAAAGAGGTTCAAGTCGATGCCCCCTTCGAGTTTCCCGTCATTGGCCAGGGCGTTGACATATGGGCCTTCCGGCTTGCCCGTGGTGGATTTCAGCAAGCCCCGGTCGCCGGGTGGCATCGAGAAAGTGAGAAAGTACGTGTTCTGGCTCTTGATGTAGATGATCTCCGGCGCCCAGATCGACTGCACCATCACCCCGCGGAAGTTCTTGGGTTTTTCCCACGTGGCGTCCTTGGCGAAACTCCACACCACCCCCAGATAGTCCCACCTCTTGAGGTCCGCCGAACGCCACAATTCAATCCCGTCGGCCCGCTTCCAGATATCATCGCCCACCGAGCCGGTCAGATAGTAATTGCCATCGGGGCCCAGGCGAATGATGGTGTCCCGTATATGCAGGTCCAGGATCGGCACAATCGGCGGAATAAGCTGATTGCGCACCGCCGCCGCATTGGCGACGGCACGCCGGCGATAAACGGGTGCCGTGGTCGAAAACGGCGCCCCCGGCCCACTCAAACCAATGGACGGGGGCGTGGGTTGCGACGTCGGCCGCGAGGACGTGGCGGGCTGGGTCTGCGCCGCGAGAAATCCGCAGGAGGCCAACACCAATCCCAGGGCCAGATATTTAAGGGATCGCAACATATTGATCACTTTCGCCTTTCGTCTTTCTTCCAAAATTCTTCGTGCGTCTTCGTGTGTTTCGCGCCTTCGTGGTTACGTGAAGTTATCCCGGTATCACCGGCAGCGTCGTCAACCGCAGATGCGTCGCTCCATACGGCACCAGCGTCATGCTCTGCCCCGCTCCCGCCGCCTGCAATTCCCCGTCCCCCGGCAACGTCGCCGGATTCTGCGGCGATTGCGCCAGGTTCGCCGGCGGCGGATTCGGCTCCGCCTTCCACGTAGCCGCCCATTGTGGCAGTGGCCGCAGTTGCAGGCTCAAGCGCACCGGCACGGTCTCGACCACAAACGGATTCGCCGGCATCGGCGCCTCGATCATCGTGATCTGCTCCAGGCTCTTCTTCAACCGCGCCTCCATCCCGTACCGCCACTCGCTCTCCGGGAAGAATTCCACCGCCGGAAAGCCCTGCACATTATTCCCCTTGAGTACCCGCCGGATCGCATCCGGCTCCGTCTTGCTTTCCACGCGCTTCTCCTCAATCTTCAACGCATACACCAACGGCCCGCGCCGCACGCTCACCGCCTTGCCTCCGAACCAGTCCTGCAGCGCCACCGCCATCGGCAGCCGCAACGTGACGACATCCCCGTCGCGGAACTCGCGCTGCACGGCGGCGAACGTGCCCGGATTTGTTTCAATCAGCACACGGTTGCCGTTGACGCTGATGGCAGATGCCTGGCACCACTCCGGAATGCGCAGATGCAGCGTGAAGGAAACGGGCTGGGCGAGTTTCACCTTAAAGCTGATCGTTTCGCGGAAGGGATAGTCCGTTTCCTCCGTGATGCTGACATCCTTCCCGCCGACCTTGGCGCGCACTTCGCACGGGCCATACAGCGCCGCCGCCAGCCCGTCGGCGGCTCGCATCCACATCCGCGCCACATAATTCGGCATCGCGCGGTTGACGTTGCCCGAGCAGCATTCGGTCTCATGGGCCGTGCGGTACGACATGCGCGTCATCGCGATCCGCGGGCAGCACGTGCTCGAGGCCAGCACCTGGTTGGCCCCCGAAAAATACTGCAACTGCTTGAAGTCCTTGGTCACCGCCCCGGGCAGCGCGTTGAACGTTGCCCGTTCGATCAGGTCCGCCCAGTGCCCCTCACCGCTGGCCAGCAGCATGTAACCAAAGCTCCACGACCAGTCCGTGATGTCGCAGGTTTCGTGGAGGGAGTTGAAGGCGGTGGTGCTCATGGATTCGGAACTGACGATGCCGCCGTCGGGCATGAGGCTGTCGGCTTCGACCTTGCGGTAGGCGAGCTTGGCCAGTTCCAACGCCTGGGCGTCGCCAGTGTAGGCATACATCAGCGGCAGGAGCTTGAGTTGTTCGGCCGCCGTGACTCCGTGTTCGCGCAGAGGGGCGGTGCCGCGAATTTTATCGATGTGGGAAAAGGAGCGGGTGTCGGAAATGAAGTAGCTGTTGTAGGCGCGTTTGGCCAGGTCGAGGTGGCGTTGATCGCCGGTCAGGCCATAGAGGTAGAAGGCTTCCTCGGCGATGTCGCCGTCGCGGCCGCCAATGCCGCGGGTTCCCAGTACGCAGGTGTTGAGGACTTGTGCCGCTTTGACATCCCCGGTGGCGCTGTATTGGGCCATCAGGGCGCGGCCGGCGACGGCATTGGCCCAGCCAAAGGTGGATTCGCCGATTTTCGCGGGGCCGGAATGGGCGAAGATGTATTGGAGGCCGGCCTCGGAGATTTTTCTGGTGAGGGGATCGTCGATCAGGTGGCTCAGGCGGACGGCCCCGTCAAGAAAATAGGCGGATTGCTCGTAGGGCCAGAAGGATTGGCCGTGGGCCACGGGGGGCGGCGGGATTTTGCCGGCGTACATGCAGGTGTCGTAGGGGTAGGCGAGATTTTCGGGGTGGCCGGTCAGCCCGTCCACCTGGCGCTGGAGCCAGTCCTTGATCCACCCGCGGGGGGCGACCGCGCCGACGGGGAGTTCCGAGAAAGCCCCGAAGTATTGGCTTTTCATTTCGCCGGGGGGGGCGAAATCTAGGATTACACCGGGCGCGGTGGTGGGGGCCTGCCCCAGGCAGGTGCGGACGATGAACAGGCCGCCGGCAAGGGAGGCGGAGGCGGCGAGAAAATTGCGGCGGGTGATGGACATCTGTATCATCCTCAAATTACGCAAGTCCCGGTGGCATTATCGCGCCGGTTTGCATAGTTTCCGGCCGGACTCATTCCTTGCGTTTATCCGGCGCCGGCGAATCCGCAACTTTTTCACCGCTCACATCGACGAACACCACGCCCGGCCGGGCATCGGCGGCCTTGGTGCTTATATCGACATTGCGCAGCGTGATCCCCTTGACGTGCCGGGCGTAAAAACCGAACGCCGGCACGGTGCCGCCGAAGCTGCTGTATTCCGGCCAGTGGGTTGCCAGCACGTCGGGCGTAAGTTCCTTGAGCACGGACTTCGCATCGTCCGCCGTGCCTCCGCCCGGAAAGACCGCGCGGATGTCGCTGAACGAGACGTTTTCCACGGGGTGGTCCGGCATGCCGGTGATCTGGAAGCCGCACGTCTTGGCCGGGGCCCCGGTGATTTCCGAACAATCCACCAGGATGTTGCTGAACTGCATGTTGCTGACGCGCTTCATCGGCGGCAGCTCGCGGCCGGCGTCCACCCAGGCGTTCTTCTGGCAGAAAGTGAGAAACACCGGCCGGGGCACGTTTTTCATCACGAGATTGCTGAAGACCATATTCTTCATTTCCGCGCCTTCGTTCATCTGGATTTTCAGGCCGGAATCCTGGTGCTCGCGGAACGTGCAGTTGGTCACGGCCACGTTTTCAAAATCCCCGCGGGAGAGCAGGCCGATGCGCATGCCCGCCCAACGGCTGGTGAAGCTGCAGTTCATCACGGTGATATCCTGGCAGGGCTTGTCGGTGAGCGAGGTCTGGAGACAGATCGAATCGTCGCTGGTGTCGAAGGTGGAGTTGCTGACGCGGACCTTGGTGCAGCCGTCGAAGTCCAGGCCGTCGCCGTTGGAGTTGGCGCGGGCCGTAATCGTGATGCCATCGACCGCGATATCGGAGCAGTAACGCCACTCGGTGGTCCAGGCGGCGGGCGCCTGGAGGGTGATGTCGCGCATGCGGAGGCGGGTGGAGTTGAGAAAACGAATGAGCTTGGGGCGGTTGCGCTGGCGGTCGCCGGCTTCGGGGAAGGATTTGCCCTGGCCGTCAATCGTGCCCAGGCCCTCGAAGGAGACGTTGGCGGCGTCCTTGACGAAAATGAGGCAGCGGTTCATGTACGGTTCGCCGTTGTACATGGTGCGGTCGGTGTCGGTTGTGTAATCGGCGATGGCGGGGCTGCCTAATATCACCGCCCCCGCCTCCACCCGCAGGCATACGTTGCTCTTGAGATAAAACGTCCCCGTCACATACTTCCCTCCCGCCACCAGCACCGTCCCGCCCCCCGCTGCCGTACACGCGTCAATCGCCGCCTGCAGTGCCTTGGTATTGACCGTCTTCCCGTCGGCCACAGCCCCATACGCCCGAATATCATGCGTCGCCAAGGCCCCACCCCCTCCGGCAACCCCGGCGGTCGGCTCGGCGGCGGGCAACCTTGCAGCCAGCGCGGCGAGCCCCAACCCTGCCAGCACAACCATGGACCACGAACGAGAACTCAATCGCATACGAATACTCCTAAGCCGTCGGCGGCTTAACCTCGGGGAACACTCGGGGTGGCGGGGACCGTGCTTGCCGGTGCGCGGCTGGGGGCCGGATTGGTTGCCGGCACGGTGTTCGGGGCCGTGGCGGTGGGACGCGGGGTCTTGCGCCACCTGGTCGGCGCGCCCTCCTGCAAAATCCACGCCGGCTGTTCGTCGGCAATAAAGATGCGGCCGTCGCTGTCAAAGTCAATCTTCACGATTCCCGGCTTCTCGCGGAACGGCGTCTGCTCGTCGTTGCCGAAGTAGCAGCAGAACCAGTTGCCCTCCAGGTCCTGAAAGTAATTGGTCCCCCCGCCGCACGGCACGGCTTCATGCCATTTGGTGTACGGCCCCCAGATGTTGTCGGCGATGCCGACGACCGAGTCGTACCGCCCGCTGCCCGAACCGCCCCAGAAAGTCGCCGCTCCCAGGTAATACTTGCCGTTGCGCTTGAAGAGTGAGGCCCCTTCATCGCCGGTTTCGGTGCGGGCCAGATTCGCGGCGGGGATATTTTTCGTGCCGTCGGCGGCCCGCGCGTCGGTCTTGTCGATCTTGACGTTGCGTTGCTCGGCAATGCCGGTCATGTCATCCTTCATGAGGGCGATGTATCCGCCGCGGCCGGAAGTGACGTAGATTTTTCCGTCGTCATCCTCAAAGAGCGTCGCGTCGATGCCCCCGCCCAGGCGCGCGTCGGGCTTGAGGGGGTTGACGTACGGGCCTGCGGGCTTGCCGGTGGTGCTCGCCAGGAGGCCCGTGCCCGCGCCGCTGGCGAGGCTGTAGGTGAGGAAATAGTTCTTCCTGGATTTGAGGTAGTGGATTTCCGGGGCCCAGATGGCGCGGACCACGTGCCGGTTGGCGGGGGTTCCCCAGCGGGCGGCCCAGGCGGCGGCGTCCTTGTCGAAGGACCAGACGAGTCCGACGTAGTCCCACTTTTTGAGATCCTGGGAGCGCCACAGTTCGATGCCATCGTTGCGGTCCCAGATGTTGTCGCCGGAGGAGCCAGTCATGTAGTACAGGCCGTCGCCGCCGATGTTGATGACGGTGTCGCGGAGGTGCAGATCCCAGATGGGCTTGAGGGGCGGAAGGAGTCCGTCTTTGACGGCGGAACTGGTGCAGGCGTATTGGCCCAGGGGCTGCCAGCCCGGTTTGGAATCCGGACCGTCATAGCGCATGGTGATCTGGTTGGACCGCCACCCGCCGCCGCCGTTGCCGACGACTGGTTTGCCCGGACCACTGATGCCCGAGTAGATATCCGCCGCCGAGGAGAACGGCGGCGCCGGCGCGGGTATCACGGCCCGGGCCGGGGCCGTGCCCGGTGTGGTCTGCGCCAGGGCGAGGTTGGATAGAACGCCCAGGATGGCCAGGGCCAAAATTGCGTAGCGCGGCATGATTGTACCTTGCAAAATGCGTCAGTCTTTGAAGAGCAGTGGGGCAAAGTTGAAGAGGCTCTTGCGCCAAGTCTGCCATTCGTGGTCCGTGCCAGGAGATTCGTAATACGTGTGTGTGATATGGGCCGCATCCAGGGCATTGTGGAAATTTCGTGTGCCGCCGCCCGTGCGTTCAACGGAACCCATGCTGATGAAGAACACCTTGACTTGTTTGGCGAACTCATCAGGTTTGGCCAGGAGCCCGTTGTAGCCGGTCGCGGTGTCGGGATAGCCGAAGGGGGCGCTGAACGCGCCGATATACGCGAACTTGTCGAGGTTGCCCTGCGTGATCTGAAAGGTTTGTGTGCCGCCCATGGACAGGCCGGCCATAGCGCGGTGGTCGCGGTCGGGGATCGTGCGATAGGTCGCGTCGATCAGGGGGATGATTTCAT
Organism: uncultured Phycisphaerales bacterium; assembly: GCA_903868035.1. Next base: position 2,543 of record CAIPTQ010000394.1, on the reverse strand, counting down.
TGATGAGGATGGGTTGAAAGCTGTTGCCGAAGCCGCCGGGTACGCCGCCCCCGCGTCCGGCCGGGGGATTTCCGCCCCCGGGCGCACCGCCGCCTCCCGGAGCCGTACCCGGAGCGCCCCCCGCACCCCTCCCGCGCCCGCCGCCCATGCCCATCATCGGAATGTCGCCATTGTCCATGACGACGATCATGGGCTTGGCCTTGCCCGCGGCAATCAGGTTGTCGAGAATGAAATTGGCCCGGCCCTGAACGGTCCAGCCCCGCTCATCCTCGCCCATGCCGTGCTGCAGGTACAGCACCGGATAGCGCGTCATGTTGTCCTTGTCGTAACCGGGTGGCACATAAACGAAAGCCCGGCGGGTGGCTCCGGTGGTTTTAGACGGGTAATACCGCGCCCGCACTTCGCCGTGGGGCACATCCTTGGCGTCGTAAAAATCGACGCCCTGCTCCGGCACCTCGAGGCCGCTGGCGTTGCGGCTCATTCCAAAATACGTCTCGCTGCCGGGATCGGTGGTCACCGCGCCATCAACGTACAACGTGTAGTAATGAAAGCCCGGAACCAAAGGCGTGGTCGTAACGGTCCAGGCACCGTCGGCGCCCTTGGCCATGTCATAGCGTTTATCCACCTGGACGTAAACCTGCTGGGCGCTGGGGGCGTTGATGCGGAAGGCGGCGCGAAGCTGGGAATCAATGCGGGGATACGGCTGGCCGGCAACATTGCTGGCGGCCGGCTTGGAATCATCGGCCGGCGCGGTCTGCGCGCGGGCGGTTTGGACGCTGACGATGGCCAGGGCGACCAGGGGGAGAAGGATTCGTTTCATGGGCGTTCAATCCTTGAATAGAAGCGGCGCGAAGCAATAGAGGCTGCGGCGCCAGGTCTGCCATTCGTGGGCGGTGCCGGGGGATTCGTAGTAGTAGTTGTTCACGCCGGCGGCATCCAGGGCCTGATGGAACGTGCGTACGGGGGCGGCATTTTCGGTCGAGCCGATGCTGAAGAACAGCACCTTGACCTTCTGGTTGAAGGCTGCGGGGTCGGCCAGCGCGCCGTTTTGGAAAGTCCGGACGAGTTCGGCGCCGCTGGGCGCCGGCGCGGTGGCCGGTCCGCGTCCGCGTCCGCCGGGACCGCCGCCGCCCGCGCCGCCGCTGAAGCCGCCGATGTAGGAGAATTTATCGAGGTTGGCCATGGTGAGGGAGAGGGTTTGCATGCCGCCCATCGACAGGCCGGCCATGGCGCGATGGTCCCGGTCCGGGAGGGTGCGGAATGTGGAGTCGATCAGGGGGATGATTTCAGTGAGGAGGATTTTGCCGAAGTCACCGCCTCCGGGGGCATTGAATCCCCCGCCGCCGCGACCGGTCGGTGCCGGGCCGGACGCCGGGGCGCTGGCGGCCGGCGCGCCGCCCGGTGGTCCGCCCCGGCCGCCACCCGGGCCGAACAGACCGCCGCCGCCGCCGTTGTCCATGACAATCAGCATCGGTTTGGCTTTACCCTCGGCGAGAAGGTTGTCGAGAATGAAATTGACGCGGCCCTGGGTGCCCCAGCCGCGTTCGTCTTCGCCGGCTCCGTGCTGGAGATAGAGTACGGGATAGCGCTGGCTGGCCTGGGCGTCATAACCCGGCGGCGTGTAGATGAAGCAGCGCCGCCAGGCGTTGGTGACCTTCGAAAAATAGACCTTCTGCCGAATTTCGCCGTGCGGCACATCCTGGGCGTCATAGAAGTCGGTCTGGTCGGGGATTTCGATCCCGCTGGCCATACGGCTGATGCCATAGAAGGTTTCCGCGGCGGGATCGGTGAGGTTCAGGTTGTTGTTGCCGTCGATGTAGACCGTGTAGTAGTGGAAGCCGACGGGCAGCGGGGTGGTGGTGACGGTCCAGTTGTTGCCATTCTTGGTCAGTTCGTAGCGTTTATCCACCTGAATGGCCACGCTGGCGGCATTGGGGGCGTTGATCTGGAACGTGGCCGACAGGTCGCTGTTGACCTGGGGGAAAAGCTGCCCGGGGACGTTGAGGCTGGAGGGTCGCGTCGTGATGACTTTGGCCACCACCGGCGGCGGAGTGACGGTCCTGGGGGCATAGTTCCGCACCGTGGCGTTCGGCGCGCCCGTGTTTCCGGGCGTGGCCGGCGTGGCGCCATCCTGCAACGTACATCCCCAAACCGCCGCCAGCAGCAGCACCGTCGTGGCGGGTTTCACGTGGGTGAGCAAATGGGTCATTCGTGATACTCCGAATAATCTTGATCATGCATACATTTATGGCCTATTTCGCCGGCGACACGCGATACAGCACCGCACCATGCGAATTCACCGTGGCGCTGATGGCGTCATTCACCGGGCCGAGGTCTTTGTGGGTCCACAGTTCGCGAACCGTCACCGGCCCGGTCATGCCCAGTTCCGCCAACGTCACCGTAATCGTGGCCGGTTGCGTGACCGCTGCGCCGGTTGCCGCGGGGGGCGCGGCGGCCGGGCCTCCGGCTAATTCCGGAGCCGTCGCCGCGCCGGGTGCCGGGGCGGGGGTGGCCGGGGCGCCGCCACGGCGGCCGCGGCCACC
>CAIPTQ010000393.1 GCA_903868035.1 uncultured Phycisphaerales bacterium | reverse complement strand
GAGTGGCGGGAAGTTCGAAGTCGTGTCGAGCATGGAGGATTCGTTCCGCGACGCGGATATTGTGTATCCGAAGTCGTGGGCGCCCTACGGCGTGATGCAGCGCCGCACGCCACTCTTGCAGAAGGGCGATCATGCCGGCTTGAAAGCGCTGGAGAAGGAATGCCTCGCGAACAACGCGCGTTTCAAGAACTGGGAGTGCGACGAAAATAGGATGAAGCTCACGCGCGGCGGCGAGGCGCTCTACCTGCACTGCCTGCCGGCGGATATTTCGGGCGTGAGCTGCGCGCAGGGCGAGGTGTCGGCCGGCGTGTTCGAGAAATACCGCATCGCGACCTATCGGGAGGCCAGCTTCAAGCCGTTCGTGATCGCGGCGATGATTTATCTGGCGCGCGTGGCCTCGCCGCTGGCCGCGCTCGGCAAGCTGCTCAAGTAACGCGAAAGACTCACCATGTCCAAGATCATCCAACGGCCGCAACCGGAGGTCATCCAGCGCACGGCGGCGCGCTGCCGCGCGCGCGGCATCGTGCTGCCAACCTTCAAACAACTGCGCGATCCGGCGCTCATCCCGACGTCCATCACGCGCAAGCTCCAGGGCGTCGGGCTGTGGGACGTGAACCCGGCGAACCTGTTCCGCATCACCTGGAAGAACGACGTGAAAACCGGTCTCTACGGTGGAGTCAACTACGTCGAAATCCCGCCCGCCATCACCGGCGTGCAGGCGCACGTGATCGGCTTGGTGGGAAAGTATTTCCCGACGGGCGCGCACAAGGTCGGCGCGGCGTTCGGGTGCCTCGTGCCGCGGTTGGTGAGCGGCGAGTTCGACCCGGAGAAACACAAGGCGGCGTGGCCATCGACGGGCAATTACTGTCGTGGCGGCGCGTTCGATTGCGCGGTCCTCGGTTGCACGTCCATCGCGATTCTCCCGCAAGGCATGTCGCGGGAGCGCTTCGAGTGGCTCAAGGGCATCGGCGCGGAGATCATCGCCACACCCGGGTGCGAATCGAACGTGAAGGAGATTTACGACAAGTGCTGGGAGCTCAAGCGCGATCCGGCAAACGTCATTTTCAACCAGTTCGAGGAGTTCGGGAATCCCATCTTTCACTACAACGTGACCGGCCCGGCGATCGAGGAGGTGTTTCAGGAGTTGGTGAAGAAGGAACGTAGTGGGAGAAATGGGCCGCGCCCCCTCACCCTGCCCTCTCCCCCGGTGGGGGAGAGGGGAGCCGTCGAGCGCACGGGGCAGGACCGCGCTCCGTTGCGCGCGGCGGCTTACATTTCCGCGACCGGTTCCGCCGGCACCATCGCGGCCGGCGATTACTTGAAGACGCGGCATCCGTCGCTGAAGATCGTCGCCACCGAGGCCCTGCAATGCCCGACGCTCCTGCTGAACGGCTTTGGCGATCATCGCATCGAGGGCATTGGCGACAAGCACATCCCCTGGGTGCATAACGTCCGCAACACCGATGCGGTGGCAACCATCGACGACGAGGATTGCCTGCGAGTTCTCCGTCTGTTCAATGAGGCGGCCGGGCAGGAGCACCTCGCCTCGCTGGGGGTGCAGTCCGCGGAACTGGCGTCGCTGCCGCTGCTCGGCATCTCAAGCATCTGCAACCTGCTGGCGGCCATCAAGACCGCGAAGCATTTCGAACTCACCGAGCGCGACGTCTTATTCACCGTGTTCACCGATTCCACCGATCTCTATGGTTCGCGCTTGGAAGAGTTGCGGTCCGAACGCGGTGCGTATCGCGCCCAGGACGCCATCGCGGATTTCGCCGGGCCGCTGGCGCACCAAGGGGTGGATTACTTCAAAGAACTCACTTATCCGGAGCGCAAGGCCATTCACAATCTGAAGTATTACACCTGGGTTGAGCAGCAGGGCAAGACGGCGGCCCAGTTATCCGCCCAGTGGGATCCGGAGTATTGGCGCTCCTTGTTTGAAGACGAGGTCGTCTATTTCGATCAAATGATCGAGGCGTTTAACCGGGAGGTTGGGTTGAAGGACTGACCCGTCTGCCGGCACTTCCACCGACCGGATGCCTAAGAGCTTTCCATGAACCCTGCCAAGCCCAACGGCCCCCTCACCCCAACCCTCTCCCCCGCGGCGGGGGAGAGGGTGGCCGCAGGCCGGGTGAGGGGCATCGGTTCATGGCCCCAACTCACGTCCGAGCTTCGCAGGTGTTTCCTTTCCATAAAACACGCTCGCCCCACCGACCGTTCAGGGCCCGTGAGCCTGGCGGCAACACTGAGCAACCCTCCATGATCGCGTTCATCCTCAATTGCGAGAGTGTCGCCACCGACCTTCCCGCCGGCACGGTGACACTCGATTTCCTGCGCCAGCACCGCGCGCTCACCGGGACCAAGGAAGGCTGCCGCGAAGGCGACTGCGGCGCCTGCCTGGTCCTGCTCGGCGAGCCCCGGGCCGACGGCGTCTTCTATCGCCCGGTCAACTCCTGCCTGCTGCCCTTGGGCGAGGTGGCCGGGCGGCATCTCGTCACCATCGAGGGTTTGAACACCGATGCTCTGAATCCGATCCAGCAAGCCTTCCTGACGCGGGGCGCGGCCCAGTGCGGCTTTTGCACGCCGGG
>CAIPTQ010000392.1 GCA_903868035.1 uncultured Phycisphaerales bacterium | reverse complement strand
GAGGAGGGGGGCGAGGAGGCAGGAGGCGATGCGCATGGGGGTTAGATTAATGCGGGAGGGGGGGAGGGGGCAAGGGGGCACTGGTAATTGGTAATTGGTAATTGGTAATTGATGATCGTTCTTTTGGAGGTGTGTGATGCGGTTTGTTTGGGTGGTTTTGGCGGCGGTGGCGTTGAGCGGGTGCGGGGTGCCGCGGGAGGCGGGGGGGTTGGCGCGGCGGGAGGCGGCGGTGCGGGGGGCGGCGGCGGCAGACGATGCGGCGGTGCGGGCGGCGCTGGCGGGGCAGGCGGAGGCGTGGGAGGCGCTGGCGGGGATGGCGCGGCGGCGGGAGGTGTTGGGCGTTGCCGTGGGGGCGGACTTTGTCGCACTGGTGGACCAGGCGGCGGCGCTGGCGCGGCGGCAGGGGGAGTTGATCGCGGCGGGGGAGGATGAGGCGGCGCTGAACCGCGAGGCGCTCGAGCGGATGCGGAAGCTGTGGGGGGAGGTGGAAAGGTATCTGGGAAATTGAATCATTGAATCATTTAATCATTTAATCATTTAATTTTACAAGGGGATTCTTATGGGCGCTTTGGAAACGGTGATGGGGGCGGTGCGGGGGTCGGACAAAATCGGCGCGGGGGAGAAGGAAATCGTGGCGGCGTTTTTGCAGGCGGCGGGGCCGGCGGTGGCGGGGGTGGGGGAGGAGGGGCTGGCGGCGGTGCTGGGGGCGGCGGCCTGTGGGGGCGATGTGGCCGGGGCGGTGGCGGAGAACCTGGACGCCCGCGGCGTGGCGGCGTTGCTGGCGTTGACGGAAACGCAGATGGCGGCGCTGGCGGAGCGACATGCGGCGGAGGCGCAGGCGGCGCGGGCGGCGGTGGAGACGTTGCAGGCGGCGGCGCTGGGGGCGCTGGCGCGGGCGGTGCTGGGGGCGTTGTGAAATTGAATCATTGAATCATTTAGTCATTGAATCATTGAAATATTTACACAATGAATCAATGGTTCAATGGGTTCAATGATTCAATAATCTCAATCCAGCAGGCGTTTTTCGCCGGTCAGGCCGCGGATGTCCTCCAGATCCTGGGTGACCTCCATGCAGCCCAAATATTCGCCGCTGTCGCCGCGGAGGGCGTAGAACTCGATGACGACGAGGTGGCGCTCGTCGCCGACTTTGGCTTGTATCCAAAAGCGGGCCTTGTGGCGGGTGCCGGCCCGCATTTCGGCGACGATCTGCTCGACCTTGGCGAGGCTGGCCTGGGGGTGGCATTGGCGGAAGTTGAGGCCCATGCTGGTTTCGGGGCGGTGGAAGAGGCGGCCTTGGTGCTTGTTCCAGGCGACGACCTCGTCGTGGGCGTCGATGACGGTGATCTCGGCGGGGAGGGCCTCCAGGGCGGCCCGGACCAGGGTTGCATCCATGCGGTCGAATATGAACATGAGGGCTCCTTGTGGGCGTGCCGGCGGGATGCAGTGTATCACTGCCGGCGGCACCGGCAAGCTGGCCGGGGGGATATATGCCGCCTGGGGAGCGAGCGCGAGGAACTCAGTCCCGAAGCGAACAGGACGACGAAGCCTACGGCACACGGAGTGTGCCTGCTACTTTGGGCCTGCTACTTTGGGCCTGCTACCTTGTGCTACCTTGTGTTTATGCGGGGAAATGCTTACAACACGGGGGATTTCAGGCACCACTTTTCCGTGGGAGGCTGTCATGGGTTGGGCCAGGCGTGCGAGTTTGATACTGGCGGCGGTTGCCGGGGCGGCGGCGGTCATCAACTGCACCAATATGCCGGTGGCGCCGGCCACGGCACCGGCGACGGGCCGTGGTGCGGCGGCCTCGCGGCCCGGGCAACCCAGCCCGCCGCGCGGCGGGGGCAATCCCGGCGCGGGCAATCCCGGTGCCGGCGGTTCCGGCGGCGGATACGGCCGGCCCGGGGGCCGCACGCCCAGTCGTCCGGAGTATCCCTTCTTTGATCCCTATTATTCCCTCGAAGAGCGCCTGGACGACCTGCTGGCCCGGCTGACGCTGGAGGAAAAAACCGCCCAGATGCAGATGGACGCGCCGGCCATCGACCGGCTGGGGATCGCGGCGTATCACTGGTGGAATGAGGCGTTGCATGGGGTGGGCCGCAACGGCGAGGCGACGGTCTTCCCGCAGGCCATCGGCATGGCGGCGAGTTGGAACCCGGATTTGCACCTGCAGATGGCCAAGGTGATCGCCGACGAGGGGCGGGCCAAACATGCCGAGGCCCTGCGGCGGCTTCCGCCTTCGCGGGCGATCTACACCGGCCTGGATTTCTGGTCGCCGAACATCAACATCTTCCGCGATCCGCGGTGGGGGCGCGGGCAGGAGACGTATGGGGAGGATCCGTATTTGACGGGGCGGCTGGGCATTGCGTTTGTCCGGGGTTTGCAGGGGGACGATCCGAACTTTTTTGCGACCATCGCCACGCCGAAGCATTTCGCGGTACACAGCGGGCCGGAGTTGGAGCGGCACCGGTTCGACGCGCAGGTATCGGAGGTGGATTTATTCACCACGTATCTGCCGGCGTTCGAGGCGACGGTGCGCGAGGGGAAGGCGTTCTCGGTGATGGCGGCATACAACAGCGTGGACGGCCTGCCCGCCACGGCCAGCCCGCGCCTGCTGACGGATATTCTCCGCACGACGTGGGGCTTCCAGGGGTATGTGACCTCGGATGTGGACTCGGTGAGCGACGTCTATCAGAGCCACCAGTTCGCGGCCACGCCGGAAGCGGCGGCGGCGGCGGCGGTGAGGTCGGGGTGCGATCTCAACGGGGGGACGACGTACAAGGCGCTGGCCGAAGCGGTGCGCCAGGGGCTGCTGACGGAGGCGGATATCGACAAGTCGCTGCGGCGGCTGTTCACGGCACGGTTCAAGCTCGGGGAGTTCGACGTTCCCGCCGGCAGCCCCTATGCCCCCGTCAACCCGTACGCCAACATTCCGCCCACGGCCAACGACACCCCGGCGAACGATGCGGTGGCGCGGCGGATGGCGCGGGAGTCGATGGTGCTGCTGAAGAACAACGGGGCGTTGCCGCTGAAGAAGGAGGTGCGGTCGATCGCGGTGATCGGGCCGACGGCGGATTCGACGGCGGCGTTGTATGGCAATTACAACGGGACGCCGTCGCGGCCGGTGACGATTTTGCAGGGCATCCGCAATGCGGTGCCGCTGACGACGCAGGTGTTGTATACGCCGGGCTGCCCGCTGGTGACGGAGGACATTCCGCTGGCCGAACCGGTGCCGGGGGCGTGTTTTTATACGGACGCGACGCGGAAGGTGCATGGCTTGTACGGGACGTATTACCGGTCGGTGTTCAACTTGAACCAGCCGTCGCGGACGCGGATCGATCCGGCGGTGGATTTGGCGTATCCGGACCAGTCGGCGAAGGATTCGCTGCCGTATGCGGAGGGGTTTTATGTGAAGTGGACCGGGGTGCTGGTGCCGCCGGCGACGGGGGATTATCAAATCGGCTTCACGGGGAAGGACGTGTTTCGGCTGACGCTGGATGGGCGGATGGTGGTGGATGAGTGGTATCAGGGGAACAAGCGGAGTTCCGGCGGGACGGTGCATCTGGACGCGGGAACATTTTATGAGGTGACGATCGAGTATGCGCATCCGGCGGCGGCGGCCCCTTCGACGGCCCCGGCCAACACGGGTTACGCGCCGGCCGCGCCGCGGGACACGGCGGGGGTGCAGTTGCGGTGGACGCGGCCGACGGCGGACTTTGAGGCGGCGGGGGTGACCGGGTTGCCGCTGTTTCAGGATGCGGTGAGCGCGGCGAAGGCGGCCGACGCGGTGGTGCTGGTGCTGGGGATCACGGCGGACCTGGAGCGGGAGGAGAATTCGGTGCATTACAAGGGGTTTGCGGGGGGCGACCGGACGACGCTGAATCTGCCGGCGGTGCAGGAGCGGCTGCTGGAAGCGGTGACGGCGGCGGTGGGAACTGGTGGGGGGGGCAAGCCGGTGGCGCTGGTGCTGACGTCGGGGTCGGCGCTCTCGGTGAATTGGGCCGATGCGCATGTGCCGGCGATTCTGGAGGCGTGGTATCCGGGGCAGCATGGGGATGCGGTGGCGGACGTGTTGTTCGGGGATTACAACCCGGCGGGGCGGCTGCCGGTGACGTTTTATAAGGGGGTGGAAGATTTGCCGGCGTTTACGGATTATGCGATGGAGGCGGGTGGGGTGTCGGGTTCGCGGGGGCGGACGTACCGGTATTTCACGGGAGCGGTGCTGTATCCGTTTGGGCATGGGCTGTCGTACACGAAGTTTGGGTATTCGAATTTGAAGGTGACGGAGAATCCCACGACGACCGAGGACGTGGTGGTGCGCGTGGCGGTGAAGAACACCGGGGCGGTGGCGGGGGATGAGGTGGTGCAGGTGTATGTGGAGAATCCGGAGGCACCAATGCCTGTCACCAATCCGTACGCGAGGGGCGAAGTTGGCATAATGCTGAACCTCTTCCTCCCGCCCAAAACGCTGGTGGGCTTCAAGCGCGTGTCGCTGAAGCCCGGCGAGGACAAGACCGTGGAGTTCACGATCACACCCCACCAGTTGGGCATGGCACTATCGGAAAAGAAGCACACCAATGTGGCGCGGACGATTACCGTGCGGGCCGGGCCGAATTCCAGCGCCGCCGCGGGCCTCTCCCAGAAAGTCGCCATCACCGGCCCCGCCGCCGAGGTGGACTACCGGTTTGTCGCGCCCCGGGTTCTCGAATCGCCGATGCCCCAGCCATGAAGCGGGTCTTTCCTTTCCGGCCACTGGCCACTGGCCACTGACCATTGTCTCACGCCCAGGCGCATGACAACGCATGACATGCACATTTGCTTCATACCCCCCTGTTATACTAGACTTCTACCCGCCATCCTGGGGGATGGTGTAACGGTAGCACAGCAGATTTTGGTTCTGCTTGTTCAGGTTCGAATCCTGATCCCCCAGCTTTCCGCATCCGCGACGTTGGCGCTGATGCGCCCACAACGTCATTTAACGGTGTGCGTTTTCAGCAGTTCCTCGGCCTCGCGGACCACGCCCACGCCCTGGGCGTAGTATTTGTATTCGGTGGTGCCGTCGGCGAGATCTTCCCGGACCTTGATGCAATTGTCATAGGTTCCGGCGGGCGTCATCACTTTTTCCGTCAGGGATACGATTTCATCGATTTCCCCGATGTCCTTGGAGACATCTTCGGAGCGCCACTTGAGGCCAAGTTTCGGCTGGGCCGGGAAGAGTACGCCGACGGCAGGGGTGTCCTTGCCCCAGAGCCAGCTTCCCGCATGGCCGATTATTTTGCCTTGGTCGTATTCGTCCACGTCCTCGCCGAGGTAATAGACGGTGCCGGCATCGTCCTGGGCGAAGTAGTCGGTGGCCACTTCGACCAGTTGGCCATCCTCAAAGGCGCGGTCTTCAAACACAAAGGCTTCGACGGTCAGGCCGGCGACGGTGAAGGTCTTGTGGACGTCGGGCTTGGCCGTGCGTTCCACGCGGACCATCTTGGCGCCCTCCTTGCCTTCGAGGATGTCCTGTTTGAGGTTCGCCAGGGGAAGGTAGGGATTGGTGATGTCGCGGGGATGGGTGAATTTGACGCCTTGGAGCACCACGGCGGCCCGCGCGGCGCGGTCGGCGGAGGGGTCGGTTTTGGGGGGCGTGCCGTTACAGGATGAGAGAGCCAACCCTAAACCTATTGCCGTCACCGCAGCGGTTGTCGTCCACAGCATTTTTTCCATCGCACATCCTTTCAAAAAGAGATGGTCAGCGGGCACATTTATAAATGCGTTGTATGAAAAGGAGATGAAGGGCCGATATTTATGCCATTTTCGGAGCATAAGGTCGGATACTATTTGTTCGGGAGAAAGGAGAATTGCGGGAATATACTTCCTTCACAGGGGTGCCTTTGGGTATTCTGGGAATGCCTGCGATGGACCCCCGGAGCCAGACGAATCACGGCCTTGTATGCGGTGGCGGAGAAATGCCCGTTTTTGTTTCAGCCCGGAACAAGCGACGCCTGCGGCCTGTGCGCCGGAGCGGGGCGCTGTGGGAACTGCTGGAGTCGCGGGTTCTGCTCTCCTCGATGCCGGCGTTTGCGCATGTGCCGCCGCCGCCGCCCGTGTGGTCGGTGGCCCCGGTGATGCCGACGGCGCGTACGGTGGCTTATACCACGGCGATTCTCAAGGCGTTGCAGCCGAAATACACGTCCCCCAATTCGAACGGACTAATGGCCTCGCAAATACGTTCGGCCTATGGCATCACGCAGGTGCTGTTCGGATCGACCCCCGGCGACGGCACAGGGCAGACGGTGGCGATCATCGACGCGTATCACTATCCGACGGCGCTCAACGACGTGAATCAGTTCAGCGCGACGATGGGGCTGGCGAGCCTGCAGGCCTGGAGCGCCGGCGGCAACACCGGGCCGTGGCTGCGGGTCTACTCGCAGACGGGCGTGACGACCGATCCGGCCGGGGCGGGCAACTCCAAGGGAACCTGGGAAATGGAGGAGGCGCTGGACATTCAATGGGTCCACGCCATCGCCCCGGCGGCCAACATCATCCTGGTGGAGGCCGCCGACAATTCGGAGGCGAACCTTCTGACGTGGGGCGTGGGCTGGGCGCGCACGCAACCGGGGGTGTCGGCGATCTCGATGAGTTTCAGCGGGCCGGAATTTTCCGGGCAGACCTCGTACGATTACCTCTTCACCACGCCTGCCGGCCACACGGGGATCACCTCGTTCGCGGCCACGGGCGACACGGGGAAGCCCAGCGGCTATCCGGCGTACTCGCCGAATGTGGTGGCGGTGGGCGGGACGACGCTGTCGGTTTCCGGCTCCACCTACATTTCGGAATCCGGCTGGAGCGGCTCGGGCGGGGGGTTGAGCACGGTCGAAGCGCAGCCGTCGTATCAGACGGGGGTGGTGACGCAATCCACCACGCAGCGGGCGAATCCGGACGTGGCGATGAACGCCGATCCGGCTTCCGGCGTGTGGATCTATGACTCGTGGGACTGGCCGACCAGTCCGTGGCAGGTGTTCGGCGGCACGAGCCTGGCGACGCCGATGTGGGCGGGGATCATGGCGATCGTCAACCAGGGGCGGGTGCTGAGCGGTCTGACGCCGCTGGATGGACGCACGCAGACCCTGCCCAAGCTGTACACGCTGCCGGCATCGGACTTCCATGACATCACGACGGGGAACAACGGGTTTGCGGCCGGGACGGGGTATGACCTGGTGACGGGGCGCGGCTCGCCGGTGGCCAATCTGCTGATCGCGGACCTGGTGACGCCGCCGAGTGTGACGCCGGGCGTGCCGGCGCTGGACCCGCTCAGCGACACCGGCGTATCGAACACGGATAAAATCACCTCCCGCGACAACAGTTCGGCGGCCAAGGCGCTGACGTTCACTATCGGCGGGACGGTGGCCGGGGCGACGGTGTCGGTGTTTGCCGACGGCAACCTGATCGGTTCGGCGCTGGCCGGGGGGACGACGACCAGCGTGACGAGCAACGGCACGTATACGCTGGCGTCCGGGACGCACGCCATCACGGCGACGCAGACGCAGCCGGGACTGGGGCAGTCCCCGGCGTCGGCGGCGTTGACGATTATCATTGACACTACGCCGGTGGCGGTGACGGCGCAAAGCCCCAGCGGTTCGGTGGCCGGGGCGCAGTCGGACCTGAAGTTCACGTTCAACGAGGCGATCGACACGACGAGTTTCACGCTGGCCGATGTCACCAGCTTCACGGACCCCTCGGCCAATGACCTGCGCGGGCAGATCACGGGGTTCACCTGGTCGGCGGGGAACACGGTGCTGGACATTCTGTTCAACACCCAGAGCGCGGTGGGCACCTACCAGATGACGCTGGGGCCGCAGATACTCGATATTGCGGGCAATGCCATGGCCGGCGCGTACACCGCGACGTTCGGGATCATCTCGACGGTGTACGCGGCGACGATGGACGCCAATCCGGGCTGGACATTCGATGCCGGCAGCGCCTGGGCGTGGGGCGCGCCGGCGGGCTTAGGCTCGCACAATCACGATCCGGCCAGCGGGCACACGGGCACGAATGTGGTGGGCTACAACCTCGCGGGCGATTACGCCCCGAACGTGGGGCCGTATTACGCCGCCACGCCGGCGATCAACTGCGCGAATTATCAGGGGTTGACGCTGTCGTTCTGGCGGTGGCTGGGCGTGCGCTCCAGCGCCGTGGCGACGGTGCAGGCGTCCTCCGACGGCGGCACGACGTGGACCACGCTGTGGACGAGTCCCACGGGAAGTACCACCACTGACGCGGCCTGGTCGCTGCAACAGTTCACGCTCCCCTCCTCATTCAACGGCCAGGCGGCGGTGAAGTTCCGCTGGGGCATGGGGCCGACGGGCGGCAGCAGCACGTATCCGGGCTGGAACATCGATGACGTGACGCTCGCCGGCGCGCCCTTTGTGCCGCCGTCGATCAGCGGGCAGGTCTTCGTGGACGCCAACGGCAACGGCGCGCTGGATGCCGGCGAGGCGGGCATCGCCGGCACCACCGTGTTCCTCGACCTCAACGGCAACGGCGTGCCCGACACCGGCGGGGCCTACAACTTCGTCTCCACCAATGTGCCGCAGAATATCCCGGACAACAATCCGGCCGGCGTGACCTCCGCGCTGACCGCGACGGGCACGTCCGGAATGATCTCCAACGTCACCCTCACGTTCAATATCACGCACACCTATGATTCCGACCTCACGGGTTATCTGATCGGCCCCGATGGCACGCAGATCACGCTGTTCTCCGGCGTCGGGGGCAGCGGCGCCAACTTCGCCACCACCACCCTCAGCGATGCGGCGGCCACGGCCATCACCAGCGGGGTGGCGCCCTTCAACGGCACATACCGGCCCAGCCCCGGGACGCTGGCCTCGTTTGCCGGCAAGTCCGCCAACGGCAAGTGGCTGTTCAAGGTGGTGGACAGCGTGGCCGTGGATGTCGGCACGATCAACAACTGGTCGCTGGCGATCACCACCCTCGGCGATCCGGTGACGACCACCGACGGCAACGGGAACTACCGCTTCAATGTGGCCGGCGGGACGTACACCGTGCGCCAGGTGCCGCCGGCGAATTACGTGGCGGTGGCGGGGCTGACGCTTACGGTCAACGCGACGGCGGCGGTGACGGGGCAGAACTTCGCGGACTTTCCGACCACGTTCGGCACGGCGGCCACCGGCGGGTCGTATTACCTGACGGCCAGCGCGGGGATCGTGCGGATATCGGCGGGCAACGCGCCGCTGCCGACGCCGACGTATCAGATTGCCGCCAATTTGCTGCCGGGGCTGACGTTCAATTTCACCGGCGCCAACGAAACCCTGTTCGCCGATTTCACCGGCGGCGCGCCGGGCGTGAACATCACCCTCAACAGCGTGGCCGGCAGCAACGGGCAACTGACGATCCTGGGGACGGGCACGGGGCAGGTGTTCACCATGACCGATTACCAGATCGGCCTGGCGGCGGGCGGCGGGATCATCAGCTACAACAACGTGGACGCAATGGATCTGCTGAATTGCACGGTGAATTATTCGGGATCGCTGGCGACGCTGCGGAATCTGACCATCGACAGCGGGTGCGTGTTCTACTGGGGGTGAGCGCGACGGGCGCGACGCGCGAGACACCTACGTCATTTCTTGATAGCATTTATCGACACTTCATCTGTTTTTTTGTGCATGGTGAAAATGAAATGTTGATGAAAGCCCTTTTCGTTGTTGTTCAGATCGTCGCGCTCCTGCTTGTGTCCTGGCCCGGCAAACTCCTGGCGGCCGCGCCGGGGACCGTTGAGCAGTGGGACGTGTTTGAGTTGGCTTTGCCGGGGCCGGCGGTGGGCAATCCATTTGTGGATGTCACCCTGACGGCACAATTCACCTGCGGCCCCGACACGCTGACGGTGCCGGGCTTTTATGATGGCGCGGGGACGTACCGCATCCGCTTCTCGCCGCCCCAGCCGGGCGCGTGGGCGTACAAGACCAGCAGCAATGCCCCGCAACTGGACGCCCAAAGCGGGAGCGTGACGGCCACCAAGCCCACGGGTTCCAATCACGGGCCGGTGCGGGTGTACAAGACGTTTCACTTCGCCTATGCCGACGGCACGCCGTATTATCAGGTCGGCACGACCTGCTATGCGTGGACGCATCAGCCGGAGGACTTGCAGGAGCAGACGCTCAAGACGCTGGCCGCGGCGCCGTTCAACAAGCTGCGCATGTGCATTTTTCCCAAGTCGTACACGTATAACACCAATGACCCGCCGAACTATCCCTTCGTGTACGGGGCCGACGGCAAGTTCGACCTGACGCGCTTCGATCCGGCCAACTGGCGGCATTTCGAGCAGCGCATCGCCGACCTGCGCAAACTGGGGATTGAGGCCGATCTGATTTTGTTTCATCCGTATGACCGCTGGGGCTTTGCCGAGATGGACAAGGCGGGCGACGACCGCTACCTGCACTACGCGATCGCGCGGCTGGGGGCGTATCGCAACGTCTGGTGGTCGCTGGCCAATGAATATGACTTCATGATTCCGCCGCTGCGCGCGGGGCAGAAGGGGAACAAAACGGTCGAGGATTTCGACCGCTTCTTCTCCATCCTCCAGAAGGAAGATCCGTTCGATCGCTTGCGCAGCGTTCACTATGCCGCCAAGATGTATGACAACACGAAGGCTTGGGTCACACACGCCAGCATCCAGAATCGCGACCTCACGCAGGTGATCGCCTGGCGCGAGAAATTCCAGAAGCCCGTCGTCGTCGATGAGTGCCGGTATGAGGGGAATATTTCCTCGAGCTGGGGCAATCTCACCGCCCCGCAGATGGTGCAGCAATTCTGGATCGGCACGATCTGCGGCGGCTATGTCGGCCACGGCGAAACGCTCAAGGATCCCAACGACATCCTGTGGTGGTCCAAGGGCGGCGTGCTGCACGGCGAGAGTCCGCAGCGCATCGCGTTCCTGCGCAAGACCATGGAGGCGCTGCCGTATGTGGAGATGACCCCCGCCCGCGCGGACCCCAACGTGCTGGTGCTGGCCAAGTCCGGCAGCGTGTATATGGTCTATGCCATCAAGGCGGGGCCGATCAAGGTGCAACTCGCCGGCGACCGCGACTATGCCGTTGAAGCCCTCGATACGTGGAACATGAAGACCGAAGCGCTCGGCACGGTGAAGCCGGGCGAGTACAACATTACGGCCCCGCGCGCGGATTATCTGCTGCGCATCACGGCGGGCAAATAGCCGCGGGTGGGCATCCCCCGCCCATTACGGAGGCAAACGTGCATATGCAACGAATCATCATGCTCAGCGCCGGCCTTGTTCTCGCGGCACTCACCGTTCGCGCCAGTGCCGTCGAAGCCGACGGTCTCCCGCGCTGGGAGCCCCATGACTTCACCTTCCACTGTGCCGGCGATCCGCCGAATCCCTTTCGCGTCAGCTTCACCGCGGAACTCACGTCCGGTGACAAAAAACTGCAAATGCCCGGCTTTTACGACGGCGCGCACACCTGGAAAATCCGTTTTTCGCCGCCCGTCGAAGGTGACTGGTCCCTGACCACCCGCTCCGACCTTCCCGAGCTGAATAACCAGAAGCGCGACTTCCGCGCGGTGAAGAATCCCGCCCCCGCCATCCACGGTGCCCTGCGCATCGACCCCCAATACCCGCAACAATTTGTCTATGAGGACGGCACGCACATCTTCCCCATGGGGTATGAATGCGACTGGCTCTGGGCCCTGGACGCCAAAGACCCCGAACTCAAAACCCTCAACCCGTTCCTCGACAAACTCAGCAAGAACGGTTTCAACTTCATCATCCTCAACGCCTTCGCCTACGACACCACCTGGCGCAAGGGCAACACCGGCACGGACGACTTCGGCCCGCCCCCGCTCTACGCGTGGGAAGGCACCAACGACACGCCCGACCACACCCGCTTCAACCTCGCCTACTGGCAGCACTATGACCGCATGATGGACGCCCTCTACCGCCGTGGCATCACCGCCCACATGCTCATGAAGGTCTACAACAAGCAAGTGAAATGGCCCGCCAATGGCACGCCGGAAGAGGACCAGTATTTCCGCTGGTTGATCGCCCGCTATGCCGCGTACCCCAACATCACCTGGGATCTCTCCAAAGAAGCGAACAACGAAAAGGATGTCCAGTACAAACTCGACCGCCTGCGTTTCATCCGCGCCACTGATCCCTATCGCCGCCTGCTGACCGTCCACGATGACAAGGCCGTGTACGACAAGGGCACCTACAACGACCTCCTGGATTACCGCTCGGACCAACAGCACACCCAGTGGCGGAAAACCATGCTCGACCACCTCCAGCAGCACGCCTGGCCCGTCATCAACACCGAGTTCGGCTATGAGTATGGCCCCAAGGGCGCGGCGGACAAAACGTATAACGTCGTCCAGGCCCCCGAGGAGGTCTGCCGGCGCGCCTGGGAGGTCTGCACCGCCGGCGGCTTTGGCGTGTATTACTACACGTATACCGCGTGGGACGTCGTCCGGCCGGAGGATACGCCGCCGGGTTACGCGTACTTCAAGAACCTCGCGGACTTTTTCAACCGCACGAGCTACTGGCGCCTGAAACCCACGGAAGGTCTGGTCAGCGATGGTTTCTGCCTGGCCGAAGCGGGGCGGGAATACGTGGTGTTCCTCAACAAGGCCGCGACCTTTACCCTGAAGTTGGAAGGGTTGGCCGCGCCGCAGAGCGCGGAGTGGTATCAGCCCTTCACCGGCGAACGGCGGAGCGCGGGCAGCTTGGGCAATGGCACGGCGGAGATGAAGCCGCCGGCGGACTGGATCAATGTGCCGGTGGCGTTGCATGTGGGCGCGCGGCAGTGAGCAGGCGGCAGCGGGTGGCAGGTGTGATATACTCCCGCACCGGCATTGGAAAATCATGTTTCTTTCGGGAGCATTACACGCCATGCAGATACATTTCCACGGGGCGACCCGCACGGTTACGGGCAGTCTTCATGAGATTCGCGCGGGAGGCAAAACCATCCTCCTGGACTGCGGCCTCTTCCAGGGCCCGCGCGACGAGGCCCGGCGGATCAACACCACCTTTGATTTCGCCGCCAAGTCCATCGACGCCGTCATTCTCTCGCACGGTCACACCGATCACTGCGGCAACCTGCCCAACCTGGTCAAGCAGGGCTATCGCGGGCCCATCTGGTGTACGCCCGCGACGGCGGCCATCACCACGCTCATGCTGCTGGACTCCGCCAAGATTCAGGAGGAAAACGCCGACTACCTCAACCAGAAGACCGTCAAGACCTGGCAGGGGAAGATCGAGCCGCTCTACACGCGCGCGGATGCCGAGCGCGCGATCGGGTTGTTCCGCACGCTGGAGTATCGCAAGCCGCTGGACCTCGGCGGCGTCACGGTGGAGCTGCGCGACGCCGGCCACACGCTCGGGTCGGCCGCCGTCTGCCTGACGGAAACCAGCACCGGCAAGGTGCTGGTCTTCACCGCAGATGTCGGCCGGCCCAACGCCCCCATCCTCCGCGACCCCGACCCCTTCACCCGGGCCGATGCCGTCATCTCCGAATGCACCTACGGCGGCAAGACGCACTCGCCCGGCAGTGAAGTGCCCGCACAAATCGCCCGCATCATCAACGACACCGTCCAACGCGGCGGCATCCTGATGGTGCCCGCGTTCGCCCTCGGCCGCACCCAGACCATGCTCCAGGAAATCCACACCCTGCGCGACCAGAAAAAAATCCCCGGCTGGCTCGCCGTCTATGTTGATTCCCCGTTGGCCACGCGGCTGACCGAAGTGCATCGCCAATTCGCGTCCCTCTTCGACCGCGAGACGCTGGCCCTCCTGCAGCCGTTTGATTTCCCGAATCTCACCTACGTCGCCACCACCGACCAAAGCCGCACCCTCAACCAGCGCAATGACCCCTTCATCGTCATCGCCGGCAGCGGCATGTGCGAAAGCGGGCGCATTCTGTATCACCTGAAGCACCACATCGCCGACCCGCGGAACACCGTGCTGCTGCCGGGGTTCCAGGGCATCGGCACGCTGGGGCGCAAGATTCAGGACCGCCTGGAATGGGTGCCGATATTGGGCGACCGCATCCCCCTGCGCTGCCATGTGGAGACCATGGACGGCTTGTCGGCCCATGCCGATGGCGGGGAACTGCTGGCTTACACGCGCCCCCTCCAGGGGGCGGCGGTCTACCTGGTCCACGGCGAAGTGCCCGCGGCCGAGGCGCACCAGAAGGCGCTGCAGGGGGCGGGGTTTACAAAGGTGGTGATCGCCAGCCGGGGGGATGCAGTGGAGGTGTGACCCGGTCAGATAGCCTCCGATTTGCCGGGGAACAGCGGTCATCGCCTGCACGCGGGCCTATCGGATGGTAGTGCAGGCGAATTATTAACAGGCGGTTGGCGCGGTGCTATGATAAAGGCATGCTTCGACAGTTGCTTATTGCCGGCACGTCGCTCCGGGTTTCGGAGATGGCCCTGGGGGTCATGAACTGGGGCACCTCCATCACGCTGGAGGGGGCGCTGCGGCTGTTTGACGTGTATCGGGCCGCGGGGGGGAATGTGCTGGATACGGCACACTTGTATGCGTGCTGGACGAAAACGCCGGCGGGGGAGAACGGGCTGGGGGCATCGGAACGGATGGTGGGGGAGTTGTTGCAGCAGCGCGACGGAGAGCGGCGGCGACTCGTGATCATCAGCAAGGGCGGGCATCCGTCCTTTGCGCCGGACTATGTGCGGCCGGCGGCCTACCTGTCGCCGGCGGTGGTGTGGAAGGACATGGAGGAGACGCTGGGGCGGTTGGGGTTGCCGCTGGTGGATTTGTATTTTCTGCATCGGGACGACCGGCGGGTGCCGGTGGGCGAGATTGTGGATTTGCTCAACGAGTTGGTGGCGGAGGGCCAGACGCGGTATTTCGGGGCCAGCAACTGGAGTGCGGAGCGCATCGCCGAGGCTAATGATTATGCGCTCCACAAGGGCACGATGGGGTTTGTGGCTTCGCAGCCGGAATTTTCGCTGGCGGTGCCCAAGGGCGGGGTGAGGGATGGGGCATGGGGCGGGGCCGCGCCGGCGGACGATCTGGCGACGCGCTTCCTGACCGCGGCGGATTTGGCCTGGCATGAGCAGACGAAATTCCTGGCGTTCTGCTACTCGCCGACGGCACGCGGGTACTTCGCCACCGGCGGCGCCAAGGCGGCCCAGACGTACGATCATCCGGAAACGCGGGCACGCCTCGCGCGGGCGCAGGAATTGGCCGCCAAGAAAGGGGTGACGGCCAATCAGGTGGCGCTGGCGTGGCTGCGGGGGCAGAAGTTCCCGGCGGTGCCGATCGTGGGGCCGTCGAGCGTGGAGCATCTGCGGGATGCGCTGGGGGCGGCGGAGGTGCGGCTGACGGAGGGGGAGGTGCGGTGGTTGGCGGGGTGAAGCAATCTGGTTAACATCAAGCATATTGAGCCTGAGTGTTTCATCATTCCTCATGGGAGCTTGTTTATGACCACGGAAACCGATCCCAAGTCGATATGCTGTCCGCCCTTCGACCCCGAGCCATGGAACGGGAAAACCGTGGCCTGGGAGAACAAGAAGTTCATCAAGGACCACGTCTTCACGCTTTTCTACATGCCGATGAACTTTGGTCAGGTGATGAAGCGCCTGGACGAAAAGGTGCGCCAGGCGGGCGCCACCATGCCCGACGCGCTATGCCTTGCGGATCACACCTCGAAATGGAACATGGATCTCTACCTGGCCGTGGACAAGGAAGTGGCCGGCGCCCCGAACACGACGCTCAACGGCAAGTATTACAGCAAGGTCTACGAAGGGCCGTATCAGAACACCGGCAAGTGGTGTCAGGACTTCGCGAAGGACGCCCAGGCGAAAGGGTTGCACATCAAGAAGATGTTCATGTGGTACACCACCTGCCCCAAGTGCGCCAAGAAATATGGGAAGAACTACGTGGCCATTCTTGCACGGGTGGAATGAACGTGAAATACCGCTTCGCAAAATCGTGTAAATCAGACTGGGTGGGGCCGAAACGAGGTGCTTGATGCAGAGAATGTTAAAGTTGCCCCTATTCATGCTCTTCTTGGCGGGCACGGCTGCCGCTACCACCCAGTTCTTTATCAGCACGAGACCATCTCCCCCTCTTAGCATAAGGCAGACCATGGACTACGTCTTCGATATGGAGACGCAAACCAAAATGACGACTGTTTGCGCCCGCGCCAATCCCGACGCGCTTTCGTCGCTGAGAAAGGTCGTCAGCAACAAGGAACTGCTGGAATATCACGCCAACGCTTGGCGGATGATCGGATATGTTGGGGATGCCAAGGATGTGTCGCTTCTGGAAGCGTTCTTCAAGTCGCACGCGCCGACGATTGAAGGCGCGGCCGATGACTGGTCGCTCGATGGCGCGCTGGATGGGCTTGCGATTCTATATAAACGAGATGTCAGGGGTGCCCGCCAATTGCTGAGCACGCTTCTCGATCCAGATTATTGGAACCAGTGGAAACCGGGGAACGCACGCGCGGGTGATACGCCCCTAAAATACATCATGTCGGCGCGCGCAGCCGAGGCCTATGCGCTCTCGGAAAAAGCCGAATTCGACGACATCATCAAGAAGACGGTCGATTCCATCGCCGACCCAAAGGTGAAGGAGAACATGGCCTTTCGCGTTGGCCCGGAGAGGCTACGCCATCGCCAGTTGACCGGAATCGTTCGCGTCAATGAAGACGAAGCCTTGCGTCGCATCGCCGGCAAATTCGATGGCGATCTCGAAAAGCCGGATTTGGCCCGAACCGATCCCTCATCAGTCAGGCCCGGCGACTCAACAAACGTCAGATCGGGGACCAATTCAATTCCTTTAGCGCCGGCAACTGGCAATGATCGGGCCGAGGCTGCCGCACTGGCCAAAGACGCGATGGCCGCGTTCGCCAACATTAAGACGCACGTCGTCGATGGCGATTTTGCGAGTCTCAAGTCCCTGGTCTTGTTCCAAGATAAGCCGATAATCCCCCAACTGGCCACATCGCCCGACGTCTGGGGAATGGCCATGGAAAAATTCAAATGGCAACAGCTCATTCTGGCCTCCGATGCTGCGAAAAATGCCCTTATTTCGGCACTTCGCATCGAGCACCAGAAAATCTATCAACTGGATTTTCAGAATATGGAAAGGGCCTCCGCCGGTGAAGTGATCACCGTTTCCTGGAAACTCGTGGGAACCCTGAATCAGGCCAAAGACCAGATCCGGTCCGGCACGCCAACACGTGCCGACGATGGCAACTTGATCGTCGTAATGAAAAAGATCGATGGTCAGTGGTATTGGGTTCCTTTTGGATGGTAATACAGGCGATGGCAATCTGTTGATAGAAGAGGGGCACTTCACCGGGCGAACACGTGATGCGATCGGACGTGTGGTGACGCTCCAAGCACGGAAGCCGCCTGCGGCACCGGCAAAACCTTGTGGGGTCAATTGGGGCACGGGGCGTAACCGCCAGCAAGCCGACGGTTATATTCCGCGTTTTTGGGCGCGGGTGAGGTCCATGAGGCGCTGGTGGGTGCCGCGGTCGAGGTCGCCGGGGGTGGGCGTGCGCTGCGTCCATGTCCCATCCGCCGCCAAATCCCACGCCTGCCGGTTGTCCGCCAGCATAATGTCCAGTATCTCCTTCAGCCGCGCCTGCAGTGCCGGGTCTTCCACCGGCACCGCCGCTTCCACGCGGTGCGAGAGGTTGCGGTTCATCCAGTCGCCCGAGCCCATGACCCACTCGGCCCCCCCCCCGTTTTTGCCGTTGTTCTGGAAATAGAAGATGCGGGAATGTTCCAGGAAGCGGCCGATGACGCAGGTGACGCGGATATTGTCGGAAAGGCCCGGGACGCCGGGGCGCAGGCAGCAGAAGCCGCGGACGATCAAGTCAATCTTCACCCCCGCCTGCGACGCCTTGTACAGCGTCTGGATCACCTCGGCATCCTCCAGGGCGTTCATCTTGGCGATGATCCTCCCGTCCTTGCCGGCGCGGGCGTTTTCCGCCTCGCGGTGGATCATGGCCAGGAAGCGCGAGCGCATGGTCAGCGGGGCCACCAGCAGTTTGCGATAGTCGCGCTTCAGCGAGCGGCCCGTGAGGTAGGCGAACAAATCGACCACATCGTCGCAGATGTCCTCCCGGCAGGTGAAGAGGCCCAGGTCCGTGTAGAGCTGTGCCGTCTTGGAGTTGTAATTCCCCGTCGCAATGTGTACATAGCAGCGCAGCGCCTGCGTGCCCGCCGCCCCAGGTGCCGCCCCCGGCGCATCCTCCCGCCGCACCACCAGCGCCGTCTTGGTATGCGTCTTAAGCCCCAGCACGCCGTAAACGACATGCGCCCCGGCCTCTTCCAGCGTTCGCGCCCACTGGATGTTCCGCTCCTCGTCAAACCGCGCCTTGAGTTCCACCAGCACCGCCACCTGCTTGCCCTGCTCCGCCGCCCGCGCCAGGGCCTCCACAAACGGCGAATCCCCGCTCGTCCGGTACAGCGTCATCTTGATCGCCACCACCTTGGGATCCTTCACCGCCTGCAGGATGAACCGCTCCACCGACGAGTCAAACGACTCATACGGATGATGCACCAGAATGTCGTTCTGCCGGATCAAAGCGAAGATGTCGGCATCCGGGTCGGCCAGTGCCGGCGGCACCTCGGGCTTCCATGGGGCGTACGCCAGGTCCGGCCGATGCACCGTGGCGGCGATGGCCATGAGGTCGGTTTTGCCCAGGGGCTCGGGGATTTCATAGAGGGAGTGCTCATCGACCTCGAGGCCTTCCATCAGGTACTGGCGCATTTCGGCGGACATATGGGTGGTGATCTGCACGCGCACCGTGTCCGCGAAGCGCCGCGCGCGAAGCTCCTCCTGCACGACTTCCAGCAGGTCTTCCGGGTCGTCGATCTCGGTATCCACCTCGGCGTTGCGGGTGACGCGGAAGTGCTGGTGTTCGAGGATTTCCATCCCGGGGAACAGCGCGTCGAGGCGGGCCTCGATCAGCGATTCGATGGGCATGAAGAGGTAGGTGTCCGGGGCGCCGTTCAGGCCGGCTTCCTGGAAGGTGAGCCAGCGGGACAAAACCTGGGGCACCTTGATCCGGGCGAAGAGGTGTTCGCCGCCATCCTGGCCCGGGGGCTGGACGAGGACCCCGATGGAGAGCGACAGGTTGGAGATGAAGGGAAACGGATGGCCCGGATCGACGGCCAGGGGCGTGAGCACGGGGAAAATCTGCATGCGGAAATAGTCGTCGGCCTTGGATTTCTGTTCCGGGGAAAGTTCCTCGTAGTCGCGGATGAAGATGTTCTCGCGTTCCAGGGCGGGGCGGAGGGTGTTGGTCCACAGGTCCACCACTTCGCGCGTGGAGGCCTGCAGGCGCCGGCGGACGACGCGTTCATGCTGCTCGGGCGTCAGGCCGTCGTGCGAGCGCTCGCTGGATTTCTGGGCGATCTTCCGCCGCAGGTGGCCCATGCGCTTCATGAAGAACTCGTCGGAATTGCTGGAGAAAATCGCCAGGAACTTCAGCCGCTCCAGCAGCGGCGTGCGCGGATCGAGCGCCTCATGCAGCACCCGGCGGTTGAAGTCCAGCCACGAGAGGTCGCGGTTGAAAAACGGCGAGGTGTTCTCCGGGATCGGCGCCTGGGCGCGCACCAGGGCCACCGGCTCGGGGCCGACAGTCGAAGGATCAGGCATTGCGCCCGGCGGGGGGACCATGTACACCTCGCGATCCGCCTCAAGGCGGGACGGCAAACAAGGCGTTCCAACAGGGACTAGTATCCCACGATGGGCGAATCTGGCAATGGCGGGGCGGGCGCCTTAATGAAACCTTAACACCTATGCCGTCGCAGTCGGACGTTTATCACTCCGGGCGCGCCGCTTTCGCCGCCGCGGCGCGGACGGCCGCCTCGGCGGCTTGAAAATGCTTCCGCACGACGGCGTCGGCCGCGCGGGCGGCATGGCGCAGCTCCAGAAAGAACCGCACCAGCGTCGCCCCGACCCACAGCAGCAGGCCCGCCAGCGCGCCCAGCAGCGGAAACGAGCAGAAGAATATCTGATAGTACGCCATCACATCATGGAACAGGCAGAAGCTGAGGAAGCCGAAAAACCCCGGCAGCAGCAGCGCGAAATTCCGGAACTGGTTGGTCAGCCCCTCATGCGGCACACGCGCCGCCAGCCCGCTGGCGAACAGCCCGAACGCCACGGCCTCGCCGGCCATCGCCGCCAACGCCGGCACCATCAGCCACAGAACCGCCCCCTGGCGGGAGGCCACGACGGTCGCGCCGAGCCACATCACGGTGGCGGCGATGGCCAGCCCGCGCGCAAACAGGGCCAGCAAAGCCCGGCGCTGCGGGCGGGTGTCCTCGGGTGCCGTGATCATCCAGATGCCCGCCAGGGTGAGCGCCGCCCCGATCACGTGGAGCGCCGAACCGCGGACGGGGTCGCCGGCGAGGGCCGCCAGGTACGTGCCGCCGATGTGCGCCGGCACCGCCAGCGCCACGGCCAGCGCCCCCCACGAGGCCTGGCGAATCCAGTTTGAATCGCAGAACTGGAGGCGGTCGGCAATGCTGTCATCCAGCGGCGCCCGGCATTCGGGGCAGCGGTTCTGCCGCGGCTTGCCGACTATCAGGTAGCCGCACTGGGGGCAGTTGCGTTCGGGCAGGCGTTGATGGGCGGGGCGGGCGGTTTCCGGAGGCGGCGCGTCGCTGGCAGGCGCGGGCGGATTGGGTGCCGCGGGCGTCGCGAAATCGTAGCTCGAATCGGTGGCTGGGTTCACGGCAACCTCGCAGTTGAACGATGCCCCAGAATAACCGCGATGTACGGCCGGTGGAAACGTGGAACGGGGATGCCCATCATGGTTCACCCCCTTGCGGCATAATTTAATCCTGTTCCATAAATTGACCCCCCGCTATAGACCGATAAACTGGACGGATGCCCGCATTATTGCGGCGGGTGAAATGCCCGTTTTCGTCCTCTATTTGGGGTTTGCATGCCATCCGCCGACTTGCCGCTGCGTCATCTGGTCACGGGTGCCGGGGGATTTTTAGGCTCGCACCTGGTCGATGCGCTGCTGGCCGGGGGCGCCGAGGTGATGGGGATCGATTCGTTTATCACTTCCTCGCGCGAAAATATCTCCCACCTGGTGCATCAGCCGCGCTTCCGCTTCCTGGAGCATGACCTGACCATGGGCTTGCCCCGCGGCGAAATGCTCCCCCGCTTTGACCGCATCTGGCATATGGCTTCCCCGGCGTCGCCGATCGGCTACGTCAAGCACCAGGTGCAAACCCTCAAGGTCAACTCGCTGGCCGCCATGCAGCTCCTCGAACTCGCCGAGAAGCAGCAGGCCCGCATCTTCGTGGCCTCCACCTCCGAATGCTACGGCGATCCCCCCGCCTCCGAGCATCCCCAGCGCGAAACCTACTGGGGTAACGTCAACTCCATCGGCATGCGCTCCATGTATGATGAGGCCAAGCGCTTCATGGAAGCCGCCACCATGGCCTATCACCGCGAGCGCGGCGTCGATACCCGCATCGTCCGCATCTTCAACACCTACGGCCCGCGCCTCGCCGTCCACGACGGCCGCGTGGTCGTGGCCTTCATCACCCAGGCCCTCCGCGGCGAACCGCTGACGGTGCAAGGGGACGGCTCCCAAACGCGCTCGCTGTGTTATGTGGAGGATGAGATCAGGGGCTTTCTGGCCCTCATGGAGGCGGACTATCACCTGCCGGTGAATATCGGCAATCCCGAGGAGGTGACCATGCTGCGGCTTGCCGAGGAGATACGGGAGTTGTGCGGGAGCAAGAGTGCGATCGTGCATACGGCACTGCCCCCGGACGATCCGCGGCAGCGCTGCCCGGATATTTCGCTGGCCCGGCGGCTGCTGGGGTGGGAACCCAAGATTGCGCGTGCCGAGGGGTTACAGCGGACGATTGCGTTTTACCGGGCAAAACTAACTGATAGGACTGATAGAAATTCTGATTTTTGTGAATGTTGACGTGCCGGTGTGGAGGCGGGGAGTTTCCCGGGGTGGGCACACCGATGCGCCGTTGTCTCTGCCGAGGAAAGCGGGAAGCATCCGGGGAAGATGAAGGTGACGGTATAATTGGGCAGGCTTGGAGGAAGTGCGCGATGCGAGCGTCCGCGGTAGTGCTGTTGTGTATTCTGGCCGTGTGGTTTCTGTTGGTCGGGTTGCCGCCGGTGTTTCTGGCGGTCGCGGTGTTGTCCATCATTTTCCTGATGGCGTTGCCATACGCGCGGACACACCAACACTCTGTACGCGCTACGTGTATACTTGCGCTCGTGGCGATCATGGGCTTCCTTGGCGTCCGGCTGCTGAAGCCCTTTGTTGAAGGATATATGGCCTATTC
>CAIPTQ010000391.1 GCA_903868035.1 uncultured Phycisphaerales bacterium | reverse complement strand
GGTGGCCGGCGCTGTGGCGGGGGCGGCGGCGCGGGATGAGCGGCCGGGGAGGGCGGCGGCGGCGAGGACGGCGGCGGTGGTGCCGAGGAAGGTGCGGCGGGATAACTCGTTTTGCATATCAATTCTCCTTGCGGGTAGTGAGTTACTGCATATCTTACACGTTTTCAGATGGAGGCGGTCCCTCGGGCGGCAGAGCCGGGGGAACCGGGGCGGCGGTGCCGGCGTCGGCGTCGATCCGGGTGACCGGATCGATGAACAGCCAGCAGAGCCCGCCGAAACCATAGATCGCGGCGGATATCAAGAACGTGAGCATCCAGTCACGGTTCATGTATTGCAGAATGTATCCGACGACCACGGGCGCCGCGACGCCCGCAAGCTGGCCGGACATATTCATCGTGCCCGAGAGCGTGCCGGCATACTTGCCCCCCACCGCCATGCAGGTGTCCCAGCATACGATCAGGGCCAGGTCCAGCGAAAAACTGGCCAGGCCCATCGCCAGCATGCCCCAGGCCGGATCCTTGATTCGCGGCGACAACAGCAGCATCGCCCCGGCGCCCCAGTAGCCACAGACCGCAATCCAACGACGGACCCGCGCAACACTGTAGCCGCGGCGGGTCAGCCGATTGGCCAGCCAGGCGGACGCGATGCACCCCAGACCGCCGAAGAACAGCGGAATCCCCGCCAGAATCGCCAACTGCACTTCCTTGATCACCTCGGGCCGGAATTGGCCCGCCAGCATGTTGGGGATCCAGGAAAGCAGCGGACTGCTCTTCAAATCAACGCCGCGGGCTTCGGCCAGATAGGTCGGCAGCCAGGTGATATAGAAATACCAACCGTAGCCGAAGCAGAAATATTGCAGAAACAGCAGCCAGACGGTGCGGGAAGTCAGCAGCCTGGCCCAGGGGACGCGGCCGTGCGCCGACGCGTTGCCCTGGGCGTCCTGGAGCAGTTCCATCTCTGCGGCATTCACACCCTTGTGATCGCGGGGATTGTCGCGGAACCACCAGTAGAAGATGACGGCCCAGACAATCCCCACGCCGCCGAACACAACGAAGGTCCATCTCCAGCCGACGAGATAAAACAGCCACACCACCAGCAACGGCGTCACGGCACCGCCCCAGCGGGCGGCCAGCCACATCACGCTGGCGGCCCGGCGCCGCTCGGCAGCGGGCAGCCAGTTGGTGAACACCTTCGCCAGATTCGGATAACACCCCGCCTCGCCCACCCCGAAGATGAAACGCGCCACCAGCAGCGACGACAGGCTCCATACGGCGCCGGTGGCCGCGGTGAAGCCCGACCACATGAGCACCACGCGCATGAGCACCTTGCGGGGCCCAATCTTATCCCCCAGCCAGCCGCCTGGTATTTCGAACAGCGCGTAGGCCCAGGCAAAAGCGGCGAACACGTACCCCATCTGCACGTCGGTCAGTTGCAGGTCGGCCTTGATGTTCGGCGCAAACTTGGAAATGCACACGCGGTCGATGTAGGTGATGACCGAGAGCGTGGCGGCGAAAAGCAGAACCCAGTGGCGGGCGCGGGTCGGTTGGAGACCGGTGGCAGGCGTGGAAATTGAACTCATGAAAGATGACCCCGCAGGTGGAGAGGTTTCGTGACATGGTTGGGCGGGCGACCGCGGAAGCCAGCACCTACAGCCGCGCGTTGCCGGATAGGATACCCAGACCCGGGGAGAATGCCATCTTTTTTTCGCGTGAATTTGCAATAGTTGTCCATTTGATCCGTTGGGAAAGCAATGAGACTGGATGGCTTTCGGGAATTCCTGGAGTGCGCTCATGTCCAAGTCCGTGAGTTGCGCCCGCGGAAGCCCACCAGCCTGTATGGTGTCTGCAAAACGGATCCTGTTTTTCGGGAGGCCTCATGTCTACCGGCAACTTCTCGCGGCGGCAGTTCATCGGCACCTCGGTGGGCGCCGTGGGCGCCCTGGCCGGAGCGTCGGCCCTGGTGAACCCGGGCGTGGCGGCGGCGCAGGCGGTGGGCGTGAAGGTGGGCGATCTGCCCGACCTGACCATCAAGGAGGTCAAGGTCTATGCGATGAACATCCAGGGGCAGAAGGTGCTGAATGGCGAGACGGGCCGGGTCGCCTCGGTCGTGACCAACAGCGGGATCGAGGGGAACTACACGCTGCTCAACAGCGTCTGGCACACGGGCTGGAACCTGCGCGGGTGGCTGGAGTATGCGAAGACGGCGCTGCCGGGCAAGAACGTGCTGAACCTGTGCGCCATCACGAACCAATGGGACAACCGCAAGGGGACCTTTTCGCCCTTTGCCGGCATCATCGACTGCTGCCTGTGGGACATATTGGGGAAGGCGGTGAATTTGCCGATCTACAAGCTGTTCGGCGGCTGCCGGGACAAGGTGATGGCGTACGCGAGTTCGGCGCACCTGCCTAACATCGAAGCGTATGAAGCGGACGTGCAGGCGGCGATCAAGGAAGGGTACAAGGCGTACAAGGTACACCCGGGCACGGGCGCGCATGCCGACCGGACGCCCATTTCCAAATCGGACGGGCACATCGAGATTCTCAAACTGGTACGGAAGACGGCCGGGGAGGGCATGTTCCTGCTGCACGACCCGGTGCAGGCGTACACGCTGGACGAAGCCTTGAAGGTGGGCAAGGTGTTGGACCAATTGGGGTATGTGGCGTTTGAGGATCCCATTGCCACGACGAACATCGAGGGGCTGGTGACGCTGTGCAAGGCCCTGGACGTGCCGGTGCATGTCGGGGAGTTCATGCCCAACATGTACGCGTATGCCGAATACATACGGCGTGGGGCGTTGGATGTGGTGCGGCTGATCATCGACGGGTGCGGGGGCATCAGCGGGGCGATGAAGGTGGCGCAGATGGCCGAGTGCTTCGGGATGCAGGTGCATCCGCACAACTGGGGCGAGGCGATGGAAGTGGCGTCGCATTTCCATGTCGAGCTGGCGTCGCCCAACGCGCCGTGGTTCGAGATGCCGCACCCGGCCACCGGGCAGGACCGGAGCTACCACAAGGACAAGATTCGCATCGACAAGGATGGATACGTACAAGCGCCGACGGCGCCGGGGCTGGGGTATCCGCTGGACCGCGATGTGATGGACAAGATCATGATTCGGATTGAGCGCTAAGGCCGCCGTAAGGGCGGCAGTTTATTTTGGAGATCGCACCATGGCGAAGAGCGGCATGTCGCGGCGGAATTTTCTGGGCAGCCTGTCGGCGGCCAGCGTGGCGGCGGCGGGCGCCGCGACGTTCATGCACCCGATGCAGGCGGCGGCGCAGGCGGTGGGCGTCAAGCCCGGCGACCTGGCGGACCTGACCATCAAGGAGGCGAAGATCTACGTCGCCAACATCGACGGCGTGCGCAAGTTCAACAGCCCGGAAAACGGCTGGATATTCTCGCTGGTGACCAACAGCGGGATCGAGGGGAACTACACCGACGGCAACCGCGGGCTGGTGCCCAACTGGCTGGAATGGGCCAAGGCCACCTGCGTGGGCAAGAATCTTTTTGAACTGCTGCCGCTGATCCCCACTCCGGGGGCCGCGGGCGGGGGGCGGGGCGCAGGGGGCGGGCGCGGCGCGGGGGGCGGTGCC
>CAIPTQ010000390.1 GCA_903868035.1 uncultured Phycisphaerales bacterium | reverse complement strand
GCGCGTCCGTGAACGCATAACAGGCGATCCCCGTCTCCTCCTGGCCATCCGCGATATACTCCGCCAGCTCGATGCAGCCCTGCATCTGCCCGCCCGGCGAATCAAAATCAAAAACGATGTTCTTGACATCGCCCCGGCTCATCGCCTCCCGCACGTCCGCGCGGATGTCCTCGTAAGAAGTCGCCCCGCACTGCTTTTCCAAAAGCGAGGCATGATTCAAGAGCGGCCCAAAAACCGGGATCACCGCCACCCCGTCCTCGATCTCCATCTTGACCTCCATCGGCTCGCCAAAAAAATCCTTCGTCGGCCGCTCCCCGCGGATCATCGGCCGCGCGATCGCGTCCAGCGTTTCAAACCCCGCCGGCGTGATCCCCAGCGGCGTCTTGTACAAAGCCTCGATAATCCTCTGATACTTCATTGCGTGGTCCCTCCTGGCTGGCCGCCGCCGCCGCCCAGGTCTTCCATGTGTTCCTCGGTCGCTGCGTTGGCCCCCTCGCTCCCGTCATTCTGCGGCGCCGCCGCCGGATTCCAAATCTGCGAATAGACCCAGTCAAAATCCTTGCCCGTTTCCCCGGCGATCTCCTCCGCCCGCCGGATGCGGTCCAGCACTTCCGCCTGCTTTTGCAAACCCACCTGCTTCGAGGAATCGCCGAACTTGGCGTGATACTTCGCCTCCGTCATCGCCCCCAGCGCCAGCATCTTGAAATCCGCCGTCGCGTCATGCCCCTGGTCCACCGTGATCAGCGCCGGCATCTCAAAATCCCACTTCCACCAGTCCACATCATTCCGCGAAATCCACCCGTTCTTCATCGCCTTCGCCACCGCGTAACGCACCGCCCGCAGCGCCCGCACCCGCAGCGACTTCTGCAAATGCCGCACCGAAGCCCGCGCGTTGTCCTGGATCAGCCGCACCGTCGCCCCCCGCAGCCGGCTCGGGTCCAAAAGCTCCTGATGCCAGCCCGCCGCCAAAATCACCCGGTGCTCCATGCGGTGGATATATTCCTCAATCACCTGGCTCGGCATCGTCCAGTCGATCGACTTCATTTTCTCCCCCTTGCCCGCCGTGAAATAATAATCCTCGCCCCCGCGCGTCATCTCCCGCTTGATGCCCGGCGAAAAATCCTGCAGCGGCGTGTCCGCGATGAACCCCTCCCCCGTGTCCGCCTGGCCCGACTCCGTCTCCCGGATCACCCCGATCGACGTCGCCTTCTTGATCCCCCGCTTGATGAAGGTGTCGATGTCCTGGTAATCCATGCCCGACATGATCTCCACCGAGATCGGCGGAATCCCCCGGTTCTGCGACTGCCAGACCGGATCGTAAAGCAACTGCGCCGACGTCATCGGCACATCCCGGTCCTGCCCGTCCCCGTCCCCCAGCACCCGGATGCCGATCACATTCTGGTTCGTATCATAAATGATCCCCTGCGACACCATCCCCCCGTCCGCCCAGCCCGACGTGATCCTGTCGCTGCTTGCCGCCTGCCGCATCCGCGTGTTAATGCGGTGCGCCGGGATGAACTGCAATTTCGGGAAATGCGTGTCCGGGTCCTCGGTCAAAATCATCGCGTCATCCCCGTCCACATGCAGCGCGATCGACGAAAGAATCAGGTTCGTGATGAAATCATACGGCGTGCCCCGCATGTCGCAGTTCGGGTAAAAAACATGCTCCAGCCATTCCTCCACCTCGTCCCCCCAGGCCCGGTCCGCCGAACCGCAATACTGCGCCCGCCACGATTCCCCCACCGCCCGGTGCGCCTTCTGCAAAATCGCCGCGCTCACATTCCCCAGCCCGGCGAACAGCTGCCGCGCGAAATTCATCAGCTCCCACCGGTCATACTCCGTGACCAGCTTGCGGATGTCCCCCGTGGCGAACCAGCGCGGCCGGTAGAAATCCAACTGCCCCGTCGAGCGCGGCGTGTTATAAAGCCCGAACTGCGCCGCCTTCACATCCAGCGGCGCCACCAGCCCGGCATGGCCCACCGGCCGGTAACCCGGGGGAATATTGGCCGCTTTCATGGGTGGAACAGGCCTCCGGCCCGGCGTTGCGTCTGGAATTCCTGATTATCCATATACATAAAAAGGCCGCGTCCGCTTCACCGGCTGGTTCATCGGAAAAGCCACCGGATCGCGCAGCCAGAGCGTCTTGTTGATCATGCGGATGCGCGCCTGCGCGTTGAGCTTGGCAAAACGCGTCGCCGTCGTGTCCCCCGCCGAGCTCGACTGGATCACCCCCGTCATGATTTCCTCCTGCGCCATGCGCCGCCAATCCAGCAGCTCCTGATTCGAGATCCCCTCGAAGAGATCCTCGCCGACCAGCTCATTGGTCATCGGCGCGAAATCCGCCGACAAACTGTCTTTGTCATCGCCCACACAACATCCCGCCAATTACACCACCGGGGGAACAGACCGGATGAACAGGATGGACAACAAGAATCGAAGACAGCGGTTTTGGCATTTTTCGACATCGTTGTTGATTTTTCGACATCGTTGTTGATTTTTGAAAAATAGGATGGGATCAGGCTTGTCGCGCCGCAGCATCCAAAGCGAAGGCGGGTAGGGACGCCTCGCCG
>CAIPTQ010000389.1 GCA_903868035.1 uncultured Phycisphaerales bacterium | reverse complement strand
GGTGGTGGTCGCCGGTGCGGCGGCGGGGAGGGGGGGGGCGCGGAGGAGGATGGCGGCGAGGGTAGCGGTGATGGAGAGAAATCGGCGGCGGGTGGTGGACATAAGCGGCTCCTGTAGATGGACGTTGCCGGTGGGGACGTGATATTACGCCGCGCAGGACTCGGCCATGAGGGTTGCGGAGACCGTGCCGGGCAAATCACCCACTGTTTTTATTTCATGGTACACTCGCCGGCTATGAAACTCATCACCGGCCTGGGCAACCCGGGCAGTCAATACGAGCGCACCCGGCATAACGCGGGGTTCATGGCCCTGGACCTCTTTGCGCACAAACACGGCGCGGCCAACTACCGGCTGGCGCATGAATCGTTCATGGCCGACGTGCTGCTGAACGGGGAGAAGATCCTGCTGCTCAAGCCGCAGACGTACATGAACCTCTCCGGCCGCGCGGTGGCTTCGGCGATGCAGTTCTACAAACTGGGGCTGGCCGATTTGCTGGTGGTGGTGGACGATGTGGCGCTGCCGGCGGGGGTTATCCGGCTGCGGGCTTCGGGCTCGGCAGGCGGGCACAATGGGTTGCGCGACATCGAACTGGCGGTAAGCTCGTGCGCGGCGGCGGCGGGGAAGACGGGGCTGGACTACAACCGCCTCCGCATCGGCGTCGATCCCCCTCCGGTGAATGTGCCGCAGAAGGACTATGTGCTGACCGCCTTTACACCCGAGCAGAAGCCGAAGCTGGAGGCGGCGTTCAAGGCGGCTGTGGAGGCGATGGGGGTGTGGGTGACGGAGGGCATCGTGGCGGCGATGAACCGGTTTAATGCCGGGGAGAAGGGGTGAGCGGGGGCGGGGGGGGGAATCTTTGCGGCACTTTGAAATGAAAGCACAGGACCGGCATCATGTATTGAGCCTTCTTCCTCAAAGCCCCAGCGGGGGCACATCCATCAACCAGCACCCTGCGGGTTGATGGATGTTTTTTTGGCGCGAGGAAGCGCCGGCGAGGCGCGAACATTGCGGAACGCCGCCGGCGAACGGCGTACATCGGCGTACATCCACAACCGGATAACCGGATACCCGGCGTTGACCCCCAAGCCCTGCCCCGGATATGCTCCCATTCAGTATCACCTTTCCCCCAGTTCTTTGGAGGTCTGCCGTGCTGACCAAAACCAGATTGATTGTTCCGATATTCGCCGCCGCGCTTCTGGCCACCACCGCCTTGGGCGATTGGCCCCAGTGGCGCGGCCCCAACCGCGACGATAAAGTCGCCGACTTCAAGGCCCCCGCCGCCTGGCCCAAGGAACTCGCCCAGAAATGGAAAGCCACCATCGGCGTGGGCGATTCCTCGCCCATCCTCGCGGGCGACAAGCTGTTCGCCACCGGCCGCATCAACCCCGATGAAGTCACCCTCTGCCTCGATGCCGCCACCGGCAAGGAAATCTGGCGCGACAAATTCACCGCCTCCCCCGCCCCCACCGGCCCGGACAAGGCCCACCCCGGTCCCCGCAGCACACCCGCCTTCGTCGAGGGCAAGCTCGTCGTGGCCGGCGCCAGCGGCATGCTCACCTGTTATGACGCGGCCAGCGGCAAGATCCTCTGGCGCAAGGATGAGTTCTTCAAGCTCACACCGCCGGTGTACAGTTCCATCTCCCCCCTCGTCACCGAGGGCCTGGTGATCGCCCATCTGGGCAACGCCACCAGCGGGGGCATCTTCGCCTACGACCTGGCCACCGGCGACCAGAAATGGAAATGGTCCGGCGAAGGCCAGGGCTATGCCTCCCCCACCATGCTCAACGTCGATGGCTCCAAGCAAATCGTCGCGATCACCGACAAGAACATCATTGGCCTGGGCCAAGCCGACGGCAAACTCTTGTGGCAAATCCCCTGGGACGGCAAGGCTAGTTTCAACGCCCCCAGCCCCGTCATCATGGGCACCACCGTCATCTTCACCGCCCAGAACCGCGGCATCACCGCCATGAAAATCGAAAAAACCAGTGACACCTTCGCGCCCAAGCAAATCTGGAAAAACGCCACCACCGCCGCCCAGTTCTGCACCCCAGTTATTAAGGACAACCTTCTCTACGGCATCTCCGGCCGCGGCACGCTCTTCTGCCTCAAGGCCGACACCGGTGAAGCCGCCTGGGCCGACACCACCGCGCACGGCGGCAACCACGGCTCGGTCCTCGACGCCGGCAGCGTCATGCTGGCCCTGGGCAACGACGGCCAGCTTGTCGCCTTTAAGCCCGGCGAGAAGTACGAAGAACTCGCCAAGATCAAGGTGGCCGCGGTAATCACCGCCCACCCCGTCGTCACCGGCAACAAGGTCTATGTCCGTGATGCCGATTCGGTCGCGCTGCTGACCATTGAGTAAAATACGTCCCGCGGGCGAATGTCCCGCACGCATGTTTCGTCCAGGTCAGGTTTTTCTTCCTTTTCAGGAGTGTTCATGCCATACATGCATGCCAAGGTAATCCTTGCCGCCATCACCCTGGCCACTGTGGCCGCCTGCGCCACCGTGGCCGATATGCGCACCGCGCCCGCGACCACCCGCGCCGCCTCCCAACCCGCCGCCACCACACCCGCTTCGCCGGCGGTTCTTCCCGGCAAAGGAGCGCTGGCCCATCCCTTCCTCTATGCCGGCGAATGGGACACCCGCAAGCCTGACGCCCAATCCATCTTCATCGTCAAAGACGGCAAAATCACCTGGCAATATTCCATTCCCATCAAGGCCGCCCGCGGGGGCAACCAGGAATTCGACGACGCCACCCTCCTGGCCGACGGCAACATCATCTACTCCTCCATGGCCAGCGCCGGCATGGTCAGCCCCGAGAAAAAGATTGTTTGGGAATACAAGGCCCCCGTCGGCTCGGAAGTCCATTCCTGCCAGTCCATCGGCAAGGACCGCGTCCTCATCATGCGCAACGGCACGGGCGCCAACCCCGCCCAGGCCATGATCTTCAACACCGCCACCGACACCCTTGAAAAAACCATCCCCATCCCCACCACCGTCACCGCCGTCCACGGCCAGTTCCGCCATATCCGCATGACGCCCGACGGCAAGTCAATCCTCGTGCCGCACATGGGCGAGAACAAGGTCGTCGAGTACGACCTGGAGGGCAAAGTCCTCACGACCATTCAGGTGCCCTCCCCCTGGCACGCCGTGCGCCTGAAGAATGGCAACACCCTCATCGCCAGCAACAAGAACTTCGTACGCGAAGTCAGCCCCAAGGGCGAAACGGTCTGGGAATTCACCCAGGCCGACGCCCCCGAATACAAACTCCTCAACACCCAAACCGCCTACCGCCTGGCCAACGGCAACACCGTCATCTCCAACTGGTGCGCCGGCAAGAACGACTATGACCAATGGCCCACTACCGTGCAGTTCCTCGAAGTTACGCCGGACAAAAAGGTGGTTTGGGCCTTGCGCGAATGGAAGGATCCGCTGGACCTGGGCCCCTCGACGTCCATCCAATTCCTGGATGAACCGGGCGACCCCCGCGAGCAGCAGCGCTGATGAACTGATCTTTCGCTTTGCGGGCGATGGGCGTACACTTTGGGCATGAGTACACAACCCTTGGAGAATTCGCGCGGCGGCGGAGATGGGAAGCCGCCGGACCCCGAGCCGTGGGGTTGGACGCGGCGGCAGCGGGTGGGGCTGGGGATTTTGCTGGGGCTGCTGGTGGTGTTTCTGGGGGTGCAGTATGTGCGGCGGCCGGCGCGGCTGGAGGCGGTGGTGACGCGGGGTGAGGCGGCGTTGCCGCAGCGGGTGGATCCGAATGTGGCGAGCGTGGCGGAATTGGCGCGGGTGCCGCACGTGGGCGACGCGCTGGCGGGGAAGATCGTGGCGTATCGGGAGGCGCGGAAGGGGAATACGGTGGACGGCGTGGTGTTTCGGCAGGCGGGGGACTTGGATGCGGTGCCGGGGATTGGGGGGAAGCTGGTGGAGCAGTTGGGGCCGTTTATGAGGTTTCCGGAGGGGCCATGAAGGGAGGGGGAGAGACCGCCAAATGTTGTGGTTTTGAGGGTGTGGGGTTGGCGGTCTCCCCTAACAAAATACCCCATTTTACCGGTTCTACGCGATTATGTTAGGTAAATGGCAGGATGGGCAATATGCGGCCAGGCAGCACATTGACCTGCGGCAAGTCGCGCTGCCTTGCCGACAGCCCAACAA
The DNA here is from genome assembly GCA_903868035.1 of uncultured Phycisphaerales bacterium. Next base: position 1,518 of record CAIPTQ010000389.1, on the reverse strand, counting down.
ATCATTCCCGCGCCCGCCATCCCCAAGCCGCAACCGCCATTAATTAATTATGTATTTAATGCTTGGAAGGAGCCGCTTCGCCCGCTATACTTCCCCGGATGGACTTCCGTTGGATCGACTGGAATGTGGACAAATGCCACCGGCACGGCGTAGCGCCCGATGAAGCCGAGGAAGTGGTCCAAAACGCCCATCGGCCCTACCCGCGGAAGATCGACGATGAAAAGACCATCGTTCGCGGCCAGACAAACCAGGGCCGTTATATGCAGGTGATTTACCTCATCGATGAGAACGACGCGCTGTTCGTGATTCATGCCATGCCCTTGTCCGGGCGAAAGAAGCGGAACTACCGCAGGAGCCAAAAATGACCGATGCACCCCTCCATCCCAAACTCCCCGGCCGCTATGGCAAAATGACCGCGCGCCAACTCGAGGCCATCGTTGCCGCCATCGACCGGCCCATTCCCCTGGCCGAAACCCGCCCCCTGACCGCCGCCGAGCGCCGCCAATGGCAGCGCGCCAAGCGCCGTCCGGGCCGTCCGCGGCGCGGCGCGGGGGCGCGCGTCATTTCCCTCAGCGTGGAACAGTCGCTCCTCGAGCAGGCGGACCTCACCGCCCACCGTGCCGGCATCAGCCGCGCGGCACTGTTTGACCTCGGACTCCGCGCGGTCCTTACCGGGTTCAAAAAAGCCGGCTGACACCCACCGGCCTCCCCGCGCTGACCGCCCAGGGGGCAGTATCGCGCATTACACGGCAAGTGCTTCTTCCACCGCGGCATGCAGTTTGTCATAGGCGGCGTCCAGCGGCACGTCGAAGCGGCAGCCGGCGGCTTTGGCGTGGCCGCCGCCCTGGAAGCGGTTGCAGATTTTGTTGACGTCGATTTCGTGTTTGCTGCGGAGGCTGGCGCGGACGCGGCCGTCGGGCATTTCGGTCATCAGGGCGACGACTTCGACGGTGGCGATCTGCATAGGCATGTCCACCAGATATTCGGTCTGGCTGGGGGTGGCGGCGGTTTCCTTGAAGTCGGACTGGCGGAGGAGCATGCAGGCGAAGCGGTCGGCGGCGGACCAGCGGAGGGAGGCCAGGGCGCGTTGCATGAGGGCGAGTTTGGATTTGGTCTCGTTCTGCATGAGGCGTTCGTAGAGCTGGGAGGGGTCGATGAATTGCACGAGGTCGGCGGCCATGCGGTGGGTTTCGGGGCGGACGGAGTCGAAGCGGAACCAGCCGGTGTCGCCGACGAGGCCGGACATGAGGGGGAGGGCGAGGCGGGCGTCGAGGGGGATGCCGGCGAGATGGGCGAGTTCCCAGAGGATTTCGACGCAGGCGGCGGCCTTGGTGTTGGAGTAGAGGAGGGTGCCGATGTCGTCGCGGGAGAGGTGGTGGTCGATGGCGACGATTTTGTCGTGGTGGGCTTTGAGGAAGGCGCGGGCGGGTTCGAGTTGCTGGTAGGTACACGTATCGACGAGGAGGATGGTGTCGAGTTCGGGGGCGTTTTTGGCCCAGTCGGGGGTGAAGAGGGGGG
>CAIPTQ010000388.1 GCA_903868035.1 uncultured Phycisphaerales bacterium | reverse complement strand
GTTTTACTTATCTGGGCACATTTACATGAACAGCGGGCAAATGGGGGGTGGTGGTGGGATGAAGGGATGGGCGGGATGATCAGAGGAAGGCGAGGGTGGGGCGTGATCTGGGCCGGCGGGGGCGGGTGAAACGGATGGGAGCGAGAAAAATAAAAAATAATTCGGGGTCGGCGGGGCGGGGGCTGCCCAGGGCGGTGGTGGAGAAGCTGAGCCGACAGAGCCGGGCCGCGAAGGCGCGGCGGGCGGGGGCGCGCGGAGTGGCTGGGTTGGGTAAAGCGCAGGAGGCGGCGGCCGACGGGGGGGCAGCGGGAGTCGGGGAGGTTGAACAACGGATGGCGGCTGGCGGGGTGAAGAGAAGTGATGGGAAGATGGGGGGAGCGGGTGAAAAGCAAAACGATATCGGTACTTCTCCCCCGAAGGGGGCGAGCGCATTGAGCGCCGCCCCCGTGGGGAAGGGGACGGCGGCGGTCGGAGCAAAATCGCCACCGGGCGGCGGGGCGGAGGCGCGGCGGGAACGGGCGTGGATCTCCAAGGGGCAGATGCTCCTGGTGTGGGATGTCTCGGAGCAAGTGTTCGATCGCAACATCCGGCCGCACTTTCCCCTCGACTGCGTGCGCCAGCAGAAGAACCGCGTGTGGTTCTACAGCCGCGGCTGCATCGAGGGCTACCTGCGACGGCCGCTGGCCGTGGATGCCGAGGATGCGGAGATGTACGCCGGCTTCGACTCGCCGGCCCTGGAGAAATTCCGCGAGGCCCGGGCGGGGTTGGCCAACCTGGATCTGAAGGAGCGGGAAAAAGAGCTGGTCTCACGCACCGACATGCGCACGGGGCTGGCGCGGCTGGGAGCGCTCTATCGCGGGGTGGGCGAGAAGCTGCAACGCAAGTACGGGCCCGAGGCGGCGGACCTGCTCAATGAGGTCATGGATGAGGCGGAACGGGAGTTCCGGGGGATGTTCGGGGAAGAGGAAGACCATGGGCAGGTTGCCCATGCCACATAATAAGTAACTGATCGCACCGTAGAGCAGAGGCAGCTCGCTGGGCCCATAACCCGGAGGTCGCGGGTTCGACTCCCGCCGGTGCTACTACCTTCCCCCCAAAGTCCGGCGGGCGTCCTAAGCCCGCGCCCGCCGGCATTTTTCTTCGAGGAGCCCGATGATCCGTCCATTCACCCAGCCGGGTCGGTCCAACTGCTCGGGGTTTCGTCCGCTGCCGGCGGGGGATGCCTGGTCGCTGACCAAGCGATGCTTCACCGTGGCGGTGTTCATCTCGGCGCTGCTCATCCTGCTGGTGTGGCTGGCGGGATGCGAGGTGGCGGGCGTTATGGAGCGATACCCGGCGACGGGCCTGACCACACAACCGGCGAAGGCGAGCGCCGAATTCCGCTGGATCGCGGGCTGGTCATTTATGAAGGACCTGAGCGTCGGGCGCATGAAGCTGAAGACGCCCGAAGGCGGATCCCTGGACCTGTCGGGGGTCAAGAGCACGGTGGACGTGGAGGCCGTGAAGGAACTGAAAGATGTGTTGGGGAAGTGAGGCGCGCTTGAACCCGTTTTGCTGGGTACTCTGTGAGCGGGTGGGGTGGGCGCGGGGAGATTACTCGTACATCGTGGGATGGCGGCGAGTGTGGTTTCGGTTGTGGGTACGGATTTAGGACATGGGCGAGCCGCCCATGCTACGGAAGAAATGCCCTACGGGATGCTCCATATGACAGTGCGGCTGCCGTGGTGGGGGATGCCGCTGCTGCACATCGTGCTGTGGTGGCGCTGGCTGGGGCTGCCGCTGACGGATCAAACTGTTCGGCGGATGTCCGGCCTGGTGGCACGGCATATGAGAATACAGGGAAGTGAATGAGTGCCCGGGCTACCGTCACCCGCGTTGGAAGAACTTCTGTGGCTGCTGCGGCAGGCGCGGGCGCCGCGGCTGCGGAGCATGCGGCAGTTCGCCGAGGAGGAGATCATCCTCCCCGATGGGCCCTTCGAGGGCCGGCGCTTCAAGGGCGAACGCATGCCCGCGGCGGGGCTGTGGTTTGACCAGATCGACAGCCAGAACTGGGTGCGGCACGTACTGACAGCACCTAGCCAGTCGGGTAAATCGCTGTGCGGCTTCGTGATCCCCACGCTCTACCACCTTTTCGAGGTGGGCGAGACCGTGATCATGGGGCTGCCGGACATGGACATGGCCGCCGACAAGTGGCGGCAGGACCTGCTGCCGGTCATCGAACGCACCCGCTACCGGGATCTGCTGCCCCGCAAGGGCGGCGGCAGCCGCGGGGGCAAGGTGCGGGCCATCCAGTTCCGCAACGGACGCACCCTCCGCTTCATGTCCGGAGGCGGCTCGGACAAGAGCCGTGCGGCCTTCACCAGCCGGGTGCTGGTGATCACCGAGACCGATGGCATGGATGAGGCGGGCTCCGGATCCCGCGAAGCCGACAAGATCACCCAGCTCGAAGCCCGCACCCGGGCATTTGGCAACCGCAAGCGCGTGTATATGGAATGCACGCTGTCGGTCGAACGCGGCCGGACCTGGCAGGAGATCAAGGCCGGCAGCGACTCGAAGATCGTGCTGCACTGCCCGCACTGCCATGGCTGGGTGTCGCCCGAACGCGAACACCTGATCGGCTGGAAGGAAGCGACCTCGCTGCTGGCGGCCCGCGATGCCGCCGCGTTCCACTGCCCCGGCTGCGGAGCCAGATGGAGCGAGACCGATCGACTGGTGGCCAATGCCGATGGCCGGCTCCTGCACAAGGGCCAGAACATCGACGCCGATGGCGCGGTGAGCGGAGCCAACCCGCCCACGGACACGCTGGGGTTTCGCTGGTCGGCGGTTCACAACCTGCTGGTAAAAAGCGAGGACGTCGCCGCCGATGAGTGGAAGGCCAGCCGCTCGACCGATGAGGAGAACGCGGAGAAGGAGCTGCGGCAGTTCGTGTGGGCTCTCCCCTGGGAGCCGCCGGGGCTGGACAGCTCGAGCATCGACGCCACCGCACTGATGCAGCGGCAGAACCCGCTGGCCAAGGGCGTGCTGCCTCTGGACACCGAACAGCTCACGCTGGGCATCGACTGCGGCAAGTGGCTGTGCCACTGGGTGCTGGTGGCCTGGCGGGGCGGGGCGGCCGGGCATATCGCCGATTATGGCGTGATCGAGGTGGCCAGCGGCCAGCTCGGCGTCGAAAAAGCCCTCCTGGCGGCGCTCAATGACTTTTCATCGACCATCGCCGCCGGCTGGCCGATGGGCGGCGAGCGCCGCGTGCCCGACCAGGTGTGGATCGACGCCGGCTACCAGATCGAGTCGGTGAAAGCCTTCTGCCGCGGCATGCTGATCGGCGGCAAGGAACGGTTTCGGCCCGTGCTGGGACGCGGGGCTACGCAGCAATATGGCGGGCTCTACCACCGCCCGCCCCGCACCGGATCGATGGTGCGGTACATCGGCGAGGGCTACCACATCGTGAAGCTCGCCCGCGAGCGGATCCACCTGGTAGAGATCGATGTGGACCACTGGAAGAGCTGGCTGCATGCGCGGCTGAGCTGCCCACCGGGATCGGCTGGAGCCGCCAGCCTGTACCAGGCCAAGCCCACCGAGCACCTGTCTCTGACCAAGCACCTGACCGCCGAGCGGCGAATTAGCGAGTACGTGGCCGGCACGGGCGACGTGGTGCGCTGGGAACGGGTGCGGGCGGCCAACCACTACCTGGACGCCTGCAACTATGCCGCGGCGGCCGCTCATTTCTGCGGGGCGCGGCTGATCGAGGAAGGTCGGGCGGGGCGGGGATCGGGAGTGGGAGAGCAGCAGCGGAGCTGGTTTGGGGAGAGGAAGCGGCATGGAGATGGGGAGGTGGGGAGATAGGGAGATGGGAAGATGGGCGCGGGAATTGAAAAGGAAGCCGATGTGGAATGCCCGCGCTGTGGGTGCAATGACGTTTCGCCAGCGGGGAAGCCGGGGTGGATGAAGGGCACATCGCTCGCGTGCAACCATTGCGGAAAGCGGTGGACGCAGCGGGTGAGCTGGGCGGAAATGCGGGCGGCGATGGCGCCGGCCGCGGTGAAGAACAAGCCCATCGGAAGCGGGAATGTGCCAGAGCTGCCGGCGGGCAAGACGGGGAAGAAAAAACATGGGCAGGATGCCCATGCCACATAAACATCATGAACGCCGAACAGATCAACAGCCTGGGCGATGATGCGGCGGCGGCGATCGCCGGCGGCGACTTTGTCACCGCGCGTAACTGCCTGCTGGCGGCGCTGGCGGGCCTGGCCACGGTCCCCGACGCCTCCGGTGCGGGCGGCGCTGCGCTGCACTGGGACCGGCTGGCGCTGCAGAACGCACTGTCGGAAGTGCGCCGAGCCGCGGCGTTGGCGTCGGCCAATGGCGGAGGCGGGATCCGCCGCACGCGGATCACGTATCGAAACACCGGGAGCGAATAATGGGCATTGTCCGCAGCATCACCCGAGCCATCCGCCTCGCGTTCGCAGCGCCGCGATCGGCCCCCGTGCGCGAGGAACCGAACCGCGAGGCCGAACCGCTCACCCTGCGACGCTGGGAGTCGGCACGCACCACGCGGCTGAACCGCGCCCACTGGCAGCATGCCACCGGGCAGACCATCAACGCCGACCTGGCGGCGGACCTGGAAACGCTGAGGACCCGGGTCACCTACGAGATCGCCAACAACCCCACTCTCGATGGGGTGATCAAAACCCTATCCATCGACGTGGCCGGCGACAATGGCCCGACCCTGCAGGTGAAGAGCAGCAATCCCGCGTACAACAAGGCGTTAGAAAAACACTGGAAGGACGTTGCCCGCAACATCGACGTGCGTGGACGGCAGGCGCTGGTCGATTTCCTTGGCTTATGGGTGAAGAACCTGTTCCGCTGCGGCGAGTTCATCGCCCAAAAGGTGACTGACTCCTCCGCAACGACACCGGTCAAACTCCGGCTCAAGGGAATCGACCCGCGCCGGCTGGGCACGCCGGGGCAACTCACCGGGGATCCGGATGTGTGCCTGGGCGTGAGGCAGGACGCCAACGGCAAGGCGGTGACCTATTACATCGCCAGGCCCCTGCGCATGGGGGCGTTCGATCTGCTGGGCATGGCTTATGACGCGGTGCCGGCGGCGAACATCCTGCACGAATTCATCGTGACTGAGGATGACCAGGCCCGGGGCGTGCCGTGGATGAGCGTCAACCTCGATTCCTGCGCCGACCTGCGCGACTATGACGCCCAGGTGCTCGATGCCGCCCGCCAGGCGGCCGACTGGGCGGTGTCGCTCTATACCGAGCACCCCGACGCCGAGTATATCGAGGTCAACGAGTCCACGGACATCGAACGTCGCTCGATGAGCACCTGCCCGCCGGGATGGAAGCCGTATACCGTCACCCCGCCGCAGCCGCACATCTCCTATGTGGATTACCGCACCGAGCGGCAGCGCGACCTGGGGCAGCCCTGCGGCATGCCGGGGATGCTGATCCGCAAGGACTCGGCCAAACACTCCTACTCATCCGCCCGATTTGACTCGCAGCCCTACCAGCGGGGCGTCTCCTCGCTGCAGAGCTGGCTGGAGCGGCGAACGCTCAACCCCCTGCTGGCGGACGTGCAAAAGGAAGCCCAGTTCATCGACCTGCCGTCGGCGCCGGCGGACCTCACGATCTCCTGGATCTGGCCCAAACCCAAGCACGTCGATGAGGAGAAGGAAGCGCAGGGCGAAAACATCCGCCTGCGCAACCGCACGCTGCCGTGGAGCCAGATCGTCATCGAAGGCGGCGACGATCCCGACGTGGTCGAGCAGCAGCTCATCGAGGATGAAGCTCGCTTCGAGCGCATCGGCGGAGTGCCGCCCTGGGTGGACCCGAAAGTGGCGGCGGCGGAGTCGGCGGCGGCTGCGGCGAAGAAGCAGGCGGAGGCGAGCGGGAAGAAGGCGAAAGAGAATAAACCGATGGGGGGGGAATAAGACGATAGGAGGATAGGGAGATAGGAAGGTGGGAGGATAAAAGCCTCCGATCTTCCCACCCCCCCCCCTCCGATCCCCCCATCTCCCCCTCCATCCCCATGGACCCGATCCTCCTCGATTACCTGCCCCTGGTGCGCAAGGTGGCGCGGAACCTGCATCCGCGGCTGCCGCGGTCGGTGCGGATCGAGGACCTCGAGCAGGATGGGGTGATCGGGCTGATGCGGGCGCGGCGGCGGTTTGATCTGGGGCGGGGCCTGAAATTCGGGACCTATGCCGCGCGCTGCGTGGCGGGGGAGATGCTCGATGGTCTGCGTCGGCTGGACTGGTGCCCGCGTCAATCGCGACACCTGCCGCGCACGCGACTGGTGAGCCTCAATGAAGCGAGGGGCACGGAGAACCTAGAGCGGGAGAATGCGGCGGAGATCGAGGAGTTCTGGCAGCTGCATACGCGGTGGCTGCCGCCGAAGTTGCGATCGGTGGTGATCCTGCGGTATCGCGAACAACTCAGCGGCGTGGAGATCGCCCGGAGCCTGGGTGTGTCGGCCTCGCGGGTGTGCCAGATGCTGGGGCATGCGATGGGGATTTTGCGGGAACGATTTAATCATGGGCAGGATGCCCATGCCACATAAGAGAACATGGGCGAGCCGCCCATGCTACATAAGGTGTCAAATGAGCAAGCCATGGATTTTCCGGGCGGAGGCGGGGGTGGAACTGATCCAGCGGTCGCTGACGCTGCGGGCGGCCTCGATCGACGAGAAGGGCCGTACCGTGGAGTGTACGCTGGCGACGGAGAACAAGACGCGTGTCTTTGACCCCGGCGTGGGTCGGATCGATGAGATTCTCCTCGCTGGCGGAGGCGATTTCCCAAAACAGATGCCGCTGCTGGCGGTCCATGATCGCTACAGCCTGGACAGCGTGCTGGGCTCGGTGCGCGACATCCGCCGTGAAGGCAATGCCTGGGTGGGCCGGCTGTTCTTCGCCGGTTCGCCCGCGGCCGAAGCGGCCTGGCAGATGGTCGGCGAGGGACATCTGACTGATGTGTCGGTAGGTTATCGCGCGGTCGAAGGCGTCGTTATCGAGCCTGGTCGCAGCGCCAACGTATCGGGGACAAACTACAGCAGTTCATCTGATGCGCCGTTGCGCATCACCACGCGCTGGCAGCCGCGCGAGTGTTCGCTGGTGCCTGTCGGCGCCGATCCGGCCACCAAGGTCCGGGCGGCGCCCGACAACGTAGACATTATGCGGCGTCCGCCGCAAGAAAGGTGTGGACCCATGAATCCACTTCTCAAGCGTTATCTGGTATCGCTCGGCCTGCGGGCGGACGCCAGCGACAGCGAGGCGCAGGCATTTAACGCGGCGTTGGGCGGCGTAAACCGCGCCAGCGCCGACAGCATCGTCACCGGCAACCTGGGCGAGAGGGAGGTGGAGGCGCTGATCAAGCGCGCTTCCCCCGCACCCGCTCCTCCTTCGGCCCCGGCGGCTACACCGCCCACGTCGGCGGTCAACCCACCCGTGGACACGGACCTGCTGCGCCGGCAGGCCATCGAGGCCGAGCGAACGCGGCAGAGCGAGATCCGCACCCAGGCGGCCGGGATCGGCCTGCCCGAGGAGACGGTCGCCCGGGCCATCAATGACGGCTGGGACATCGCCCGGTTTAACACCGAGGCACTGACCCACGTGCGCAATGGCCGCGCCCCCGCAGTGCCGCCCGACCATGGGCGAGCCCCCGCCGCCGGACGCGGCCGGCCCGCCGCCAGCGAGGTCAACCTGGGCCTGATGCTGGCCATGCGGGCCGCACTGGGCACCGACGAGAAGCGCATCGCCGCCTTTGCGAAACGCAAGGGACTCGGCAACTGGGAGCAGCTCGCCGCAGAGGCGGACTGCTACCGGGCGCTGTCGCTGCTGGATGTCTGCCGACAATCGCTGGCCCTCGATCATCGCGAGGTCCCGCTGGCCGAGGATGAGATCGTCCGCGCGGCCGTCAGCGGCGGCGCGGCGGCGAACATCTTCACCGACTCGGTTAACGCCACCGTCAACGCCGCCTATGAGGAGGAAAGCGACACCACCGACTGGGCGGACGTGGGCGACGTGAAGGATTTCAAAACGCAGACGGCCATCAACTATGCCGCGAATTCCAGCCTGCGCAAGCTGGGTCGCGGCGGCACCGCCCAGGACGCGGACGTGGAGGATGGCGCGGAGACCTACAAGATCGCCCGCTTCGCCCGCAAGCTCACCATCGACGATCAGGACATCATCGACGACAACTTCGACATCCTCGTGGCCACGCCGCGGGAGATGGGCCGGGCGAGCGCGCGGCTCCGCCCCGACCTGGTGTATGCCATCCTGCTGGACAACCCGGCCATGGCCGATACCGGCGACGTGTTCAACGCCACCGCCATCACCACTGCCGGCGGCCACATGAATTATGCGTCGAGCGGATCGGACGTGGTCGGCGGGGCCCTGTCGGCCGCCGCACTGCAAGCCGCGTTCACGTACATGCGCAAACAGTACCGTGTGGCCGGCAAGGAGAAGGTGCCGCTGAACATCGTGCCCGAGTACCTGGTCGTGCCGCCGGACCTGCAGTTCACGGCGGAGATCCTGCTGCAGAGCGCGGAACGCATCATCGCGGCCTCCAGCTACGGCACCTACAACCCCATGAAGGGCCGGCTGCAGCTCCGCGTCGAGCAGCGCATCGGCGCCCTGGGCTTCCGCGATCCCGACAGCGGCAGCACCATGACCGGCACCGTCACCAACTACTTCCTGTTCAGCAGGCCCGGCCTGCACCTGAAGGTGGCCTACCGGCGCGGCACCAACCGCAGCCCGGTCATCCGCGGCTATGTCCTGGACAAGGGCCAGTATGGCCTGGGCTGGGATGTAGCCATGGACATCGGCGCCAAGTTCACCGACTTCCGCGGGGCCTTCATGGCCAAGGGCGCGTCGTAAGCGGAGCGGAAATGATGAAGGATGAATGATGAATGATGAATCAAATTCAGCATTCATCATTCAGCATTCATCATTTCTTCCCATTCTCTTCGGGTTCTTTCTTTGACATTCGATGGGGTGGGGCAAGCCCCACCCTGCAACCAAACGACATGGGCGAGCCGCCCATGCTACGAAAGGAGCACTCCCATGAGTGCGCAAGCTATTTTAGTTCAAGACGCCCTGGCTGCGTTGAACGTGGTCGATGCGACCGCGCGGGCCGGGGGCGAGGTGATCCAGATGGCCGATGGCCGGGCCGGCGTCCGCGCCGGGCTCAAGACCTCGGCGGCCAACGACAACAACGCCTATGAAAACAAGGGCCTCTTCCGCGTTGCCAAGGCCTCGGGCTGGGTGGCGCTGCCGGGCATCCCCATCTTCTGGGACCGCTCGGCCAACGTGGCCCTGTATAAGCAGGATGTGGGCACCGGCGACTTCTTCCTGGGCACCTGCGTGGCCGATGCGGCCACCGGCGACCTGGAAGTGGTGGTCGATCTCAACGCCCGGCCCGAACGCCTCATCAAGTGGGGCCAGGGCATCTGGGACAACGTCGCCTTGAGAACCTCCGGCGTGGTGGTGCCCAACATCGCCCTGGGCCTGTCGGGCACGGACCCCGGCGGCACGGGCACGCGGTTTGTTCTCACCGCCAACAGCGAGGTGCAGAAGACTGACGCCATCAGCCGCCAGTCGGTGCCGGTGACCATCCCGTTCATCGTCCGATTCCGCGTGGGCGTGTTCGATATCGCCGACTCCTCCACGGTGGACTTCACCGTTGGCCTGGCCAACGCCACGCACGCCAGCGATGCCGACACGATCACGGAGTCAGTGTTCATCCACCTCGATGGCGCGTCCCTGGACATCTATGCCGAAAGCGATGATGGCACCACGGAAGTGGCAGCGACGGACACCACCGTGAACGCGGTGGACGACACGTACTTTGACGTGTGGATGGACTGCCGGGACCTGGCCGACATCCAGATCTACATCAATGGCGTTCTGGTGCTGCCCGCCAGCGTGTTCACGCTCACCCTGGCCACGGGGCCCATGAAGGCCCTGATCCACATCGAGAAGACCTCCAACGACACCACGGCGGATATCCGCGTGCAGGATGTCGAGGTGTGGACGCAGGAAGTGAAGGTGGGGCCGGTGGCGTAGGCGGAAAGATCGGGAGATGGGAAGGTAGGATGGTGGGAAGATGGGATGTGTTCCATCTCCCCATCTTCCTATCTCCCTACCTTCCCCCCGCTTTTGGCGTAGGCGGAAAGATCGGGAGATGGGAAGGTAGGATGGTGGGAAGATGGGATGTGTTCCATCTCCCCATCTTCCTATCTCCCTACCTTCCCACCGCTTTTCTTCCTCATGTTCCTCTCTGAACTCAACAACCGGCACGCAGGCGAGTGCTGCACGATCG
>CAIPTQ010000387.1 GCA_903868035.1 uncultured Phycisphaerales bacterium | reverse complement strand
CGCAGGCATCGCCATGGCCACTGCCATCAAAAGAATCGCCAAAATACGTGTGTTTTTCGCCACGGCATGATCCTCCAAAAAGAAGCCTAAAAATGGGCTTTCAATTTATAAATCAAACCTTAACAATCGCATCCTAAAGAATACGTGAAGGAACAAAAAATAATTTTTTAAAGGGAAAAAACGCCGGAAAAACGCCAGATTAGCCGTATTAGCCGGATTAATAGTTGTTTTTAACCGCATCGGCGCGGTGCGGCAGGGAGGGTGGGGCGGTATGCGGACGGGAAACAACTGTGTGCGTGCGGGAAAGCATCTGGTAAGCGATGCCGCGCCAAACGATGGTCCGCCCGAAGGCGGCGCCCAGCAGGGCCAGGAGATTAATGAGGTAGCACCAGGGCATGCCCAGGGTGGCCCAGAGGGTGGCCGAGCGTATGGGGGCCTGGTGTTCGGGGAGGAGGGCCTGTCCCCCGCGGACGAGCATATAGCCGCGGAGGGCGGAGACGGCGTAGATGGTGAGGAACATGGCGATCTGGCTGATATGCTCGCTGCCGAAGGCGACACTGGGACCCAGATAGACGAAGAAGCCGTAAATGGAGTTAAAAAGGGTGTAGCCGAAGGCGGTGAGGTAGAGCAGGGCGCCGCCGATGGCGGTCAGCCAGACGATGGGGGCGCACACCTTGGTGATGCGGTACTGGCGGACGGCGAATTCGAAGAGGGAGGCCCAGTTGAAGTTGGCCTCGGAGGCGACGAGGCACTGGGCGACGAAGTGGATTTTGGACTTGGCCTTGTGCTTGACGCAATAGGACATGACGTAGTCGTCGGAAAGCGCGTGCTGCCACAGGCCGTGGAGGCCGAACCCGAAGAAATCGACGCGGCGGATGGCCATCGAGCCGCCCCAGGCCATGGTGCGGCGGTAGGGGCCGAAGAGGGCGGCGACCTGGGCGTTGAGGACGGCAACGATTTTGTTGGCGGTGTGCTCGGTGACGGGGACGTAATAGCGGTAGCCGGTGGTGGCGCCGATCTCCTCGCGCGTGAGCGGGGCGACCAGCGCGCGGAGCCATTGGGTATTGGGCCGGGCGTCGGCATCCATGAAGGCCAGGACCTCGTCATGCTCGGAGGTGCGCTCGACGGCGGCGAGCTGGTTGTGGACTTTTTGCCCGCGGCTGACGGCCAGGCCGGCGATGACGATTTCGATGCGGCTGTCCTCGGTGGCGAGTTTTTCGAGGAGGTTGACGACGGGGTCTTCGTCGGATTCGACGGCGAAGATGAGGCGGTATTCGGGGTAATCCTGGTTGAGGAGGGATTGGATATTGGCATGGGTGTCGTCATCGACGCCCTTGATGGGGAGGATGACGGCGACGCGGGGCCAGGTGTCGCCTTCGATTTCGATGGGGCGGTTCATGTAGCGGGGGAGGCGCATGCCGAAGCGCTGGGCGATGCGCGCGGCCCAGATGGCCAGCAGCAACGCGGCCACCCAGATGAAGAAAAAGAAGGTCGAGACTGTCACAGCCGGGCACCCATTGCAGTGGTCAGTGGTCAGTGGCCAGCGGTCAGTGGCCGGAGGAACCAGCCGCATGAACACTGGCCGCGAATGGCGTGTGCAGCGCCATACCCAATCGTGTCATGCCCACATACAGGCATCATGGGGAGTCATGATACCCAAAGGCGGGGGCGGGGAATAGGGGAATGGGCCGGGATGGAATGGGCAACGGTGTGAAATACGATAAGATATGCAGCCTTGGGCCGGCGGGGATTGGGGCGGAGGTGCGTTTGCCGGGGGATTGGGGCGCGCGGGCGCAGGTGGATGGGCGACCGGTGAAGGGGACGCTGCGTGAGGGGAGCGTGGCGGTGGAGGTGGCGGGGGGGAAGCATGAGTTAATCGCGGGGCAGTGATGCGGGGATAGGATCGCGGCACGAGGGCTGCGTTTATCCGCAGCATGGCTTCGGAAATTGTTACGTCTTTTCTGCGCGACGGCCGAAGCGGTTTGGCAATAGTAGCTGGGCGGCCCCGTTAATCATGTGGAGCTTTTTCCATACTCATTCGGAGAACAACATGCCCACCACAAAGTTCATGCGAACCGCCGGATTGCTGAGCCTGGCATTTCTGAGCGCCACGCTGACGGCCCAAACCGCGCCGAGTCCGGGCAGTGGTCCGGCCACCACGCGGGGCCGGGGTCGCGGGGGCGGCGGGGGCATGCAGCCCGGCACGCTGCCGGCCGAGGTTCCCGGGAAGGACGCCTTCTGGGGTCTGTGGAATACGACCGACCCCAAGGTGGTGGGCACGCGCGTGGCCTTGAACTTCCTGGGCCGCCGGCTGCAGTCCGGGGGCAGCCAGGGGGTGGTGTATCCGGAATCCTGCACGGGCTATGGCTCGTTGCGGTTCGCCCAGTCGATCGGCGACCAGGATCTGGCGGACAAGGTCGTGGCGCGCTACGCGTCCATGCTCACACCCGCAGGCCGGAGCATGATACCGCCGGCGGACCATGTGGATCGGAGCATGTTCGGCATTGTGCCATTTGAAATTGCGCGGTATCTCAAGAGCAAGCCCGGCGCGGACGCGCAGTTGGTGAAATCGTATCTGGACATAGGCAAGAGCTGCGCTGACCAGCAATGGGCGCCGCCGCCGGGCCGGGCCGCGACGGCCGAGGAAACGGCCCTGATCAACGCCGGCCTGACCTGGCAGACGCGGTACTGGGTGGACGACATGTTCATGATCACGGGGTTGCAGGTGCAGGCGTACCGCGCCACGGGGGACAAGGTGTATCTGGACCGGGCGGCCAAGGAGATGGTGTCGTATCTGGACAAATTGCAGAAGCCCAACGGGTTGTTTTTGCATGCGGAGGACTCGCCGTTTTACTGGGGCCGGGGCGACGGGTGGTTTGCGGTGGGAATCGCGGAACTGATGATGGAGTTGCCCGCCGACCATCCCAACCGGGCGCGCGTCCTGCAAGGTTATAAGAACATGATGGCGGGGCTGCTGAAGTTCCAGGGTGCCGACGGCATGTGGCATCAGCTCATCGACAAGCCGGAGACCTGGGCGGAGACATCGTCCACGGGGATGTTCACGTTCTCGATGGCGGTGGGCGTGCGGAAGGGCTGGCTGGCGGAGCCGGAATACAAGGTGGCGGCGCGGAAGGCGTGGGTCGCCTTGTGCGGATATCTGGATGACAATGCGAACATTCGCGATGTGTGCGCCGGCACGAACAAGTCGGCGATGGCCGTGCCGGGTGGGGACATGGCCGCGCAGTTGCAGTATTACCTGGACCGGCCGCGGAACGTCGGGGATCTGCACGGGCAAGCCGCGGTGATCTGGGCGGCGTGGGCGATGTCGGCGGATATCAAATAAGGCAAATCCCACGGGATCGCTCGCCATCGTGAATTGGCATCCTTATGCGCCATATCGTACCTTTAATAAGTGCCGAGCCTTCTGCCGATAGACATAGGGGTAGTGATCGCAGGCCAGGCAAAGGATGTTTCATGCGCAGAATCCGCCGCCCAGCACGCAGCCAGGTGCATTTCGAGCCGCTCGAAGCGCGCACGCTGCTGTCAGGCCTGACCATCATCACGCACGGCGCGGAATTCATCAGCACCGCGCGGCCGAGTTGGATCGACACCATGGCCACGGCCATGCGCAACCGCGTCGGCAGCGCCACGGCGATTTACGCCCTGCGCATGGAACCCAACAGCAGCGGGGCGATTGTCGCGACCGGTTTTTCACGCATTGCAGGGCCGGCACCGACCACCTCCTCGAATAATGAGACCATTCTGCTGCTGGACTGGGCCGCAGCTTCCGGTGTGGACCTGCTGGGGCTTTCCTCCAATTATTCCACCGCGGCGGTCGCTACGGCGGTCCTGCCCTACCTGCTCACGGCGAACACCAGCATCGGCCTGACCGCGCCGCTGGTCGAAGGGTCCATCCAACTTATCGGCCACTCGCGCGGGGGGTCGCTGGTTTCCGAACTGGCCAAAGACCTCGGGCAGCGCGGCATCTGGGTGGACCAGGTCACCCTGCTCGATCCGGTGCCCGTCCCGCCGGACCCCTTCGTCTCCCTGAAATCCAATGTCATCTTCGCCGACAACTACTGGCAGAACAGCGGCGACGGCATTCTCGTGCCCAACGGCACGGCCATCTCCGGGGCCTACAATGCCGGTCCCCTGGCGCTGGGCGGGGCCTATGGATCGTTCGACGGCAAAACCCACGGCGATGTCCACCTGTTCTACTTCGGGACCGTCAACACCGCGTCGAGAGCCTCGGATGGCTCGGCCAATGTCGTCGATGCGTGGTATCCCAACAACAACCTCAATAAAAATCTCACCGGGTTCTATTACTCCCGGCTCGGGGGCGGCACGCGGCCGGCTTCCGGGCTGTCCTCGGCGTTCGGCGGCACGGCGGCACGCGGTTCGCTCTCCCACTCGGACACTCAGTGGGCGAACCTGGCCACCATCACGTTGCCCTCCTACACCCTGACCACCGGCCAGGCCTTCACCGCCTCGTACCGTTACGGCTCGTACAACACCACCGCCAACATCACCTGGTTCCTCGACACGGACACCGATCCGTACAACGGAAACTCCATCGCCCTCTCCGGCGGCAGTGCCGTCAACGCCACCGGGGACACCGTGGTCAGCACCACCGCCGCGCTGGCGGCCACCGGGGCGGCCACCGGCACGTATTACCTGGTGGGGCGGATCGCCAACACGACGGGGGTGCGTTATGCGTACTCCCCGGCGATCACCATCTCCAACGCGCCCATCGGGGCGATTGATATCGCCGGGCCGACGGCGCTGGTGGGCTGGGCCGTGGATATGGACACCCCCGCCACCGCCGTGAGCATCAGCGTCAAGGTGGATGGCGCCGCGT
Organism: uncultured Phycisphaerales bacterium; assembly: GCA_903868035.1. The sequence continues at coordinate 4,638 of CAIPTQ010000387.1, read as the reverse complement.
TCCGCACCGGCACCGCCAACCTGCCGCGGGCGGACCTGGTCTCCGTCCTGGGCAGCGCCAACCACGGGTACGCCGTCGATTTGTCCGCGCTCACCGGGGGCGTACATCAGGTTGAACTTTATGCCAACGACACGACCACGGGCACGCCGGTGCTCATCGGTTCGCGCAGCGTCACGATCAATCACGCCCCGATCGGGGCGATCGACAGCGCCGGGCCGGCCGCGTTAACGGGCTGGGCGGGGGATCAGGATGCGGGCACCACGGCGGTGACGATCACGGTGAATGTGGATGGGTCGGCTTTTTACACGGGCACGGCAAGTGCCTCGCGGCCGGACCTGACTTCCTTTTTCGGCGGGCCCAACCACGGGTTCACAGTGGACTTGACAACCTTGACGCCGGGGATTCATCGGATCGACTTGTACGCCAACGACACGGCCACCGGCACGCCCGTGCTGGTCGGGTCGCGGATGGTGAACACCAATCGGGCGCCGTTTGGGTCTTTTGATACGTTTAGCGCCACTCAATTGAACGGGTGGGCGATTGACGCCAACAGCAGCGCTTCGAGCATGATCCTGTATCAGATTGACGCCTCTGCGCCGGTGACGGTGACGGCATCGGCGGATCGGGCGGACCTGGCTTCGGTTTTGGGGTCGGGGGCGCATGGTTTCGCGGTGAGCGTACCGCAGTTGGCGGCGGGCGCGCACACGGCGAGCGTGTGGGCGATCGACAGCACGAGCAAGGAGCTGACGCTGTTGGGGACGCGCAATTTGACGGTGGCCAATCCGGCGGGGAACGATTTGCCGATGGTCGCGGTGGATGCGCTGACGATCACCAGCGTCAGTGGCTGGGCGTATGACGCCACGACGCCGGGAACGTCGGTGACGATGCGGATCGACATTGACGGGGTGCCGGGGACGCCGTTTGTGGCCAGCGACGCGCGGCCGGATTTGAGCGTCCCTTTGGGGAGCGCGAATTTCGGGTTCAGCTTCACGATGCCGAGCCTGGCGGCGGGGGCGCATCGGGTGGAGGTGTACGCGTTGGACACGACCAGTGCGGTGCCGGTGCTGGTGGCGAATCGGATGGTGACGGCGGCGGGCGTGGGCAATGGTGTGCCGCTGGGGGCGTTGGACGGGGCGACATCGACGGCACTGACGGGGTGGGCGTATGCGACGGGTGCGGGTACGACGGCGCTGGTGCGTTTGGACATTGACGGCCTGGCGGGGGCGGCGTTGGCGACGAATGTGGTGCGGTCGGACCTGACGGCGTTATTGGGTGCGGGGACGTTTGGGTTTAATTTTGTGCCGCCGGGGGTGGCGGCGGGGACGCATAGCGTGCGGCTGGTGTACCTGGATCCAGTGACGCTGGCGGCGACGACGCTGGCGACGGGGAGTTTGGTGACGGCGTGAGGGGCCGAGACGCGATTATCTCGGTATGACATCAGTGCCACCTATGGCACCCGAAACGCATAATCCGGCCACACGCCACCACTCGCAAGGGCGGATTCTTGATGAGATTGTCTACATTTGGGCGAGAGATTAAGAATTATTCGCTTGTGCAACTAATGACAGCCTGATAGCATTTCCCCGACGAGTCATTTATCTCCGAATATGCGTGAGACTGGTGGTAGTGCCGCAATATTTTGAATAATCGCAAGGAATTCACGCAAAAGGTAGAATGGGAACTTCCATGCGACCAAAACACACATCGACTCGCAAAATGAATCGAACGCGGCCATCACGCGTTCGTCGCCAATCTGTCATTCTTGAGGAGATGGAGCGGCGGGTACTGCTCAACGGTTTGACGGTGATTACTCACGGATATACGGGCATGAGTTCTACCGCCCCAGGCTGGATATCCACAATGAAGGACGCGATTGTCGCGAAGCTTGGAGCAGATACTGCCGTATACGACCTGCAACTCAACTACAATTCGAATGATGCATATGTCTCAAACTTCAGTCGTATCGCCGGCCCCGCACCCAGCAGTGCGGCAAGTTCAAAGTCCGAAACGGTGTTGCTCATCGATTGGGCGGCAGATACTGGCCTTGGATTATTGACCCCATATTATAGTACAACACGGATTGCGAGTTTGGTCACGCCCTACTTAGTTGGCACGTTTCTTTCGGTAGGGATAACTGCTCCGCTTGCGGAAGGGCCTATTCAGCTCATCGGCCACTCGCGCGGCGCATCACTTGTTTCAGAAATTGCCAAAAATCTTGGACAATCTGGCATTTGGGTTGACCAACTTACCACGCTTGACCCTCACCCTGTTTCGCCCGACCCCGACGTCTCGCTTGGATCCAATGTAATATTTGCGGACAACTACTATCAAACCGCCGATTTACTTACTGGAAGCTCAGTTACGGGTGCATCAAATTTAAACGTTACCAGCGTCGTTGCAAATCACACTGGGGTCCACGCGTATTACTATGGCACAATTAATTTAAATGCGACCACAGACGGTGACGGTACGACCATCTCGCCCTCATGGTATGGCTCCCCGACACGCACCGCCACCGGCTATGTCTATAGCCGTATTGCCGGCGGAGTCAGGCCCTCGACTGATGTGGGAGTCGGCTTCGGCGGCAGCGGCAGCCGCGTAACGGTTTCGCCGACAACGACGGAATGGCCGAATATTGCGGCATTGAGTACCAGCGGACAAACAGCTTTCACCCAAGGCCAAACCATTCCTGTCAGCTTCCTTTATAGCAATTATTCGAATGCAGCAAATACGTCATTTTATCTGGATACGGATCAGAATCCATACAATGGTGCCGTGAACGCAACGCCGGACGGAACATTCTCCGCGGCGTCTCTCCATTTCGTGCCTACGTCCGGCAGCGCCAATGTGAGTACCAGCAACGCACAACCCGGCACCTATTATTTACGTGCCATCATCAAAGACAACAATTTTGAACGTATAGCTTACTTGCCGGGACAAATTACCATCAACCAGGTCATTGCCAATCGCGCGCCCATCGGCTGCATTGACGCCGCCACTTCCACTTCCATATCCGGCTGGGTCGGGGACCTCGACACACCCGCCACCGCCGTCTCAATTACTGTCAAACTCGATGGCGCCACTACCTCCTTCTACACCGGTATTGCCAACATCGCCCGTTCCGACCTCGCCTCCTTCCTGGGTACCGCCAACCACGCCTACGCCGTCGATCTATCCGCCCTCGCCCCAGGCACGCACACCATCGTACTCTACGCCACCGACACCACCACCGGCACTCCCACACTCATCGCCACCCGGACCCTCACCAACCGCGCTCCCATCGGCTCGATTGATGTTGCCACACTCCCCATCCTCTCCGGCTGGCTCGGAGACCTCGACGCACCCAGCACCTCCCTCACCTTCCAAGTCAAAGACAACGGCTCGGTCTTCTACACCGGCACGGCCAATCTTGCCCGCCCTGACCTCGCCTCCTTCCTGGGCACCGCCAATGGCTACTCCGTATCCCTCGCCGGTCTCACTGCCGGTGCCCACACTATCCAACTCTACGCCAATGACGCCTCCAGTGGTGCGCTCAGCCTCATTGGAACCCGCACCGTCTTTGGCAACCGCGCCCCCATCGGCTCCATCGATGTCGCCGGACCTACGGTCATTACCGGTTGGGCCGGTGATTTGGATACCACCGCCTCCGCCGCCACCTTCAACGTCTATGTCGATGGTTCCACCACCGCCTTCTATACCGGCATTGCCAGCCTTGCCCGTGCCGATCTGGCCTCCTTCCTGGGCACCGCCAACCACGCCTACTCGGTCGATCTATCCACGCTCAGTGCGGGCATCCACCGCGTGGACCTCTACGTCACCGACACCACCACCGCTGCGCCAACTCTTGTAGCCTCCCGTACTTTGACCACCAATCGCGATCCCTTCGGCTCCCTCGACTCCTTCTCCGCCACCCAGATATCCGGTTGGGCTTTTGACCCCAACAGCAGCGCCTCCTGTCAGATCCTCTACCAGATCGACGCCAATGCCCCCGTCACCGTGACCGCCAACGGCAATCGTGCTGACCTGGTTTCCTGGCTGGGCTCCGCCGCCCACGGCTACACTATTACTCTGCCGCAACTGCCTGCCAGCAGCCACACGGCGAAAGTCTGGGCGGTGGATACCACGAGCAAGGAGCTGACGCTGTTGGGGACGCGCAATTTGACGGTAGCCAATCCGGCGGGGAACGATTTGCCGATGGTCGCGGTGGACGCGCTGACGGCGGCCACGGTCGCGGGCTGGGCATATGACGCCACGACGCCGGGGACGTCGGTGACGATGCGGATCGACGTGGACGGGGTGGCGGGTACGCCGTTTGTGGCCAACAATGCGCGCCCGGATTTGAGCGCCCCTCTGGGGAGCGCGAATTTCGGGTTCAGCTTCACGATGCCGAGCCTGGCGGTGGGGGCGCATCGGGTGGAGGTGTACGCGTTGGACACGACCAGTGCGGTGCCGGTGCTGGTGGCGAATCGGATGGTGACGGCGGCGGGCGTGGGTGATGGCGTGCCGCTGGGGGCATTGGACGGAGCGACATCGACGGCGCTGACGGGGTGGGCGTATGCGACGGGTGCGGGTACGACGGCGCTGGTGCGTTTGGACATTGACGGCCTGGCGGGGGCGGCGTTGGCGACGAATGTGGTG
>CAIPTQ010000386.1 GCA_903868035.1 uncultured Phycisphaerales bacterium | reverse complement strand
TGTATACATGGGCTCTTTGATCTGGATCGATGGCAGGCTGGTCCCGAAGTCCGAAGCCAAGTTGTCCGTGTACGACCACGGGCTGCTCTACGGCGACGGCGTGTTCGAGGGGATTCGCCAGTACAACGGGCGGATATTCGAGCGGGATGCGCACGTGCGGCGGCTCTTTGAGTCGGCGCTGGGAATCCGGCTCAAGATGCCCTACACCCCGGAGCAGATCGGCGCGGCGCTCGAGGAGACGGTGGCGGCCAACAAGCTGCGCGACTGCTACATCCGGCTGGTGGTGACGCGGGGCGTGGGGTATCTGGGGGTGTCGCCGAAGAACTGCGACGCGCCGGTGACGTTCATCATCGCCGACACGATCCAGATGTATCCGGAGGAGACGTACCTGACGGGGATGGCGATCATCACGGCCTCGGTGACGCGGAACCATCCGAATTCGATCTCGCCGCAGATCAAGAGCCTGAACTACCTCAACAACGTGCTGGCCAAGTGGGAGGCGATCGACGCGGGGGTGCCCGAGGCGCTGATGCTCAATCACCTGGGTTTGGTGAGCGAATGCACGGGGGACAATATCTTCATTGTCAAGAACGGGGAACTGCTCACGCCGCCGGCGGAGGCGGGGATACTGCTGGGGATCACGCGGAGCGTGGTGATGAACCTGGCGCGGGCGGCGGGGGTGCCGGTGTTTGAACGGAACCTGGCGCGGCAGGACATCTACGTGGCGGACGAGTGCTTTTTGACGGGAACGGGGGCGGAGATCGTGCCGGTGACGAAGATTGACAGCCGGCCGATCAAGGATGGCAAGCCCGGACCGGTGACGGGACGGCTGATTGAAGCGTTTAACAGGAAGGTGCGCGGGGGGTGAGGGGCTTGTTAATTTTCGATTTTACTGGGGGGGATTACCGCCGGCCTTTGTTGACATGGGCGGCGGGGGTATAATCAGGGGATGAAAAATCCTTTCCCGGGCATGAATCCCTACTTGGAAAGTCGATGGTACGACGTTCACACCCGATTTGTGGCGTATGCGTCGGATCAACTCAATGAGCAACTGCCGGACGATTTGGTGGCCAATACTGAAGAACGGATGGCGGTCGAGCATGAAGGGATCGAGGTGGCGGAAGCGTACCGGCCGGATGTGCGGATCGAACAGCCGCGGGAGGATTTGCCGGAACCGGTGGAGGCGGGAGGAATCCTGACGGAGACGGCGGTGCGGCTGGTGGTGGCGGAGCCGGCGACAGAGCGTTTCATAGAGCTCATGGAAATCAAGACTGATCGGGTGGTGAGCGTGATCGAGGTCGTCAGCCCCAGCAACAAGCGCGGCGCGGGACTGCGAGTGTATCGGAAGAAGCGGCGGCAACTGCTGGGCGCGGGGGTCAATATCGTGGAGATCGACTTGGTGCGCAGGGGAAACTGGAAGGCGTTGCTGCTGCCGCACGAATGCCCGGCGCGGCGGGAAACGCCCTACCGCGCGACGATTCGCTTTGCCAGCGACCCGGCGGCGGTGTACATGCATCCGTTTCCGTTGCGGCAAGCGCTGCCGAAGTTGCCGATTCCCTTGCGGCAAGGGGACGCCCCGGTATTTCTGGATTTGCAACCGCTGGTGAATGCGGTGTACCACCTGGGGAGATGCGAGAAAGTGTTGGACTATACGAAGCCGCCGCCGGCACCGGCGCTGAGCGCGGAGGATTGGGCGTGGTGCGCGGAGTTGCTGGGCAAGGCGGGATTGAGGGGATAGCCTTGGCCCCGATTATGGGGAAGTTCGAGTCAGTGATAATTCGACGGCCCTGCCTTGTGATACCCAAAACGCAAACACGCGGTCAAACGAAGAGGCAAATCTCCAATTTGGATTGGGCTCTCGCAGGAAGCTTGAAGCCGCGAATCCGTTCACGACCAGTAAAAGCCAAAGTTCATCGAATCCTTTTTGGCGGTACTGAGCAATCTTCTGTTCCTTTTTATCGATAGCTGCTTGAATGAAATTCTCACTCGGATAAACACTCCCGCCATGCGAAGCTTCCCACCGTCCATCCTTTGGTTCGTAATCATGAGGCGCGCGGACACAACATGATGGCAACCCATGAGGCCAACCAGTTGGGATGTTCCTCGTGTCCTGCTCAATCCATTCCCCACCTCTGGCGAGAGCGAATGGCACACATTTCGCCAATTGCGTCGCTACCTCTGGTATGTCTTTTTTTCGATACGAGGTGCTGTCATTGAATTGGAAGCAGGCACAAACCGGTGGATTAACTGCATCCATATAAATCTTGTGGGCCAGCTTAACAATCTGATCTTGGTCCTCCTGCGACTTTTTCGGTCGCCGGTCATTCAATTCCACATAAACGTCGCGCAGCTCAATGCCGATTTTCTGAGTTGGTGTGGTAAGGCTGAAATCAGGTGGTTCAAAAGGTTGTTCCAATGCGGCAATTGCACCGTCTGGAAAATCAGGAAAATGCAGCGCAAAAAGGATTAGCCGATTAGCCTCTACGGCTTTCTTTTCGGAGTTGATGCCTAAGCCCAATCTTGTGACCGCACGAAAGCGATCACCCCAAGGCCCACTTGTGAGGTCACCAGACAGTCCATGCTCAGGATTAGATGCCTGTTGATGGAGGTATTCAAGTTCGCGCAATACCGGGTTCTGGAACATGCCATAAATATAGGGCTTCGTTGGCGGAATTTACAACTGGCGTCATATTTGGGACGAAGCAGAGGACGCATTCGGAGTCGAGGATCGGGGACAGTTTTCGCGACTCCTGTCTACACACGCTTCAACCTGCCTAAAATAACGGCGCTACTCCGATCCCGGTGGCTCGCGCTAATTCGCAAACCGCTTCACAATCAGCGTGTCATTCTGCCCCCCAAACCCAAACGAATTGCTCATCGCCACATCCACCCGCGCCTTCCGCGCCACGTTGGGCACGTAGTCCAGGTCGCACTCCGGGTCCGGCGTGGCGTAATTGGCGGTCGGCGGGATGATGCCGTCGCGAATGGTGAGGACGCAGGTGATCAGTTCCACGGCACCGGCGGCGGCGATCAGGTGCCCCATCATGGATTTGATCGAGCTGATGGGCACGTTCCGCGCGTGCTCGCCGAAGACCCCCTTGATCGCCAGGGTTTCGGTGGAATCATTCACCTTCGTGCCCGTGCCGTGGGCGTTGATGTAGTGGATGTCGCGCGGCGACATGCCGGCGTCCGCCAGGGCGCCGGCAATGGCGACCATCGCCCCGCGGCCTTCGGGATGCTGGTCGGTGACGGCAAAGGCGTCGCAGGAGCTGCCGTACCCGACAATCTCGCCGAGAATCTTGGCCCCGCGGTTGTGCGCATGCTCCAGGGATTCCAGGATAACGATGCCCGAGCCTTCGCCGAGGACGAAGCCCCCGCGCGTGGCGTCAAACGGCCGGCACGACTGGCGCGGATTGGCGTTGAACGTGGACAGCGCCGTCAGCCGGTTGAACCCGGTCACGCCGAAGGGATGAATCATGGAATGCGCCCCGCCCGAGATCATCACCTCGGCATCGCCGTGACGGATGATCTCCGTGGCCTCGCCGATGGCCTGCGTGGAGGCGGCACAGGCGGTCAGGCAGTTGAGCGAGGGGCCGCGGGCGTTGAATTCCATGGCCAGATGGGAAATGGTCATGGAAGGTTCCTGTTCGATTTCGCGCAGGGCGTGGAACGTCTTGATGGCCTGTTCGCCCCAGACTTTCGTGTCCAGGGTTTTGGCGCCGGGGGGCCAGCCCATGAGGCAGGCCTTGGCGAAAGGTTCGAAGTCCAGGCCGCCTTCGCCGGCGCCCATGTAGGTGCCCACGGAGTACGGATCGAGCGTGGTGTGCGTCAGGCCGGCCATTTTCCAGGCCTGGTGCGCGGCGCCCAGGGCGAAACGGGTGTTGCGGCCGACGTCTTTGTGCTTTTCGTAGGAACCGCCGATGGCGGCGGGGAAGTCATAGCCTTTGACTTCGGCGGAAAAGCTGGTGGGGAAAGTGCGGGCGTCGAAAATGGTGGTGTAGTCGATGCCCGACTCGCAGGCGAGCAGACGGCGCCAGACGGTTTCGAGATCGTGGCCCATGGGAGTGACCCATCCAAGGCCGGTGACGACGACACGTTTACGCATAGGGGGTTCCGGTTAAGTGGTTAAGTGACACTTTGGGGAATTCGTTTCAGGATGATGGCGCTGTTCTGGCCGCCGAGGGCGGAGGACAAAATCAGGACCTGCTCGATGGCGGCAGCCACTTGGCGGCGCGTCACCTGGATGCCGTCGATGGGGTGCTCGCAGTTGACGGCCGGGGGCAGCATTTGCTGACGGAGTACGAGCGCGGCGGCGGCAAGGTCGAGGGCCTGGGCGCCCGCGCCGCAATCGCCGATGCCCCCGCGCGCGGGGAAGATCAGCGGCGGCGTGCCCAAGGCGGCTTTAAGGGCCGCGACGTCCGTGCGGTCCCAGTCGGGCGCGCTGTAGCCCGGCGTGATGGCCAGATCGACCCGGGTAATCGCTGCGTCCTTGAGGGCTTTCTTGATGGCGACGGCCGGGGCTTCGCCCGTGGGATCCGGATCGATCGGGGACGCGGCGGCATTGGCGGACGAGCC
>CAIPTQ010000385.1 GCA_903868035.1 uncultured Phycisphaerales bacterium | reverse complement strand
TGGCGTTCCATGTGTGCTGGGTCTTGGGCAGGCGGATGTTCCCATCCGGCTTGGTCAACGTGGTGGCAATACTGTATTTGCCGTCAGCCTTTTTCGAGCAATAGACGCTCCGCCGGCTGATCTGCCCGGTCAGTTCGGTGATCGCCAACCCGAAGACCTGCTTGGTGAGGATGTGGTTGATGCGGGCCTGCTCGTCGGGCATCTGGTCTTTGAGTCCCTCATTCAACCGTCGTGCGATTTCGCGCAGGAACACGCCGGACTTGCAGACGGGATCGAGGAACGTGGTATCGGGTCGGCGGAACAAGTCCTGCGGCAGAATGTCGAGCATCGCGGCCGCAAGCTTGGGCGGGGTGAAGACCTCATCGGCGCTGAGGTTGGCGAGGCACGTGAGGATGTCGGGGTTATGGCCGTTCAAGCGAAGCCTCCGCGTCCGGCACTTTCAGATAGTGGCACGGAGCAAACTCGCCCACGGACGTGGGCAAGTAGACATCTTTCCCGAGTTCGTTGAACAGTGGCGTGCTGGAGATGTGCGCCTGCTCAAGCAAATGGACGTAGGCGAAGTCGCGGCGTTTGAGCATCGTGCCGTTGACCGGCGACCATTCAGGGAAGACGATCGGAAGGTCGCCGGGGATGCGAAGCGTGAGGGCGTCGCCTTGCACGATGTTCTTGGAAAGGATGTAAGCGGCTGCGCGGGCAGCTTCTTCGGGGAGGATTGTCTTGAACCGGGCGGTGTGGGCGTCGCTCAGGACTTTCAAGAGCCGCTCGCGGCACGCGGCGATGTTGTCGGCCAGCAGGTCGATGCCGTAGAGGCTGCACACCGCCAGGATCGCATCGCGTTCCCATTTCTCGCGGTTGCGGGCGTTCTTCTTGTCAACGGTGAGAAGCTTTCGCCGCAGCACTTCGGCCAGAAAGTTCCCATCGCCGCAGGCGGGTTCGAGGAATCGCGAGTCGATCCGCTCGCACTCATGGGCGACGAGGTCGAGCATGTCGTTCACCAGCCCGGGCGGGGTGAAGACTTCACCGTGGTCGATGATGCGCTGTCGGGATTTCATTGTCGAAATCATACCGTTTCGATCCTTAGCATGCACTTCGTGCCGAACCGAAAACCCCCCGCCCCCTCCGCCGCGCGCCAACAACTGATAGGAATTTTGATTTGTCATGGGCGCTCGGAGCGGCGAGGGGGCAGGGGGTTTCCTGAAAGGTTCTCTTGGACGGGGGGCAGTATAACGGCCTGCCCATCGCCGCGATATCATCCATGCCAATCCCGCATCCCGTCCCGCGCGTCAGCCTCGCCCGCGCGCAAATCCTGCGCGCACTTGAATCCATGAGGCATTGCCGGGAAGGAGGGAAAGCATCCCGAGAGGGGGGAGCCTACCCCGCAATCGTCGCCGCGAGGGTTTCGCTCCACGGCCCCTTGTCGCCGCGCGTGGTGACCCAGCGGAGCATGTAGTAGGCGGTCTTGCCTGCGTCCGCGCCGGGGTATTCGGCGGTGTAGGGGCTGGCGGTGTCCAGCGCGAGGAAGGTGCATTCGCTGCTATCGGCGGGCGGCGTCGTGCCGACCTTGACCCAGATTTCGCAGCCCATGACACCGGCGGGTTTGGCGCGGCTTGTGGGGGTAGCCTCGTCGAAGAAGCGGATTTCGTGGCGGAGGCGCTGGGCAGTGGAGACCATGCCGACGGGCCGGGTCGCCGCCGCGACGGCGGCACTATGCACGGTGGGCGTGGTGTCGCGGACGGTGATACCCAGCGCCTTGCGTTCCTCATCGCTGACCGCCGGACTGGCTTGGAGCCGGCGCACCAGCGCGCGGATGGCGGTCTCGAACGTCGCGCGTTTGTCGTCCTTGAGTTGCCGCGCCGCCTGCGCGGCGGCCTGCTTGGCGCTGTTGTCGAGATAGGCCGGTTCCCAGGCATCGCGGGCGTTGGTCACAGGCGTGAGGTCCGCCACCACCAACCCCAGCGCGGCCTTGTTGGTGTCGGCGTAGGCGATGAAGGTTGTTTCCCAAGTGAGAAAATCGCCATCGGGGGAAGGAAGGTAGTCCATGTGTCATCTCCGTGAATTAAGCCGTGACGGGGAAATGCGGGGAGGCACAAAACCTCCTCAAATGCGAGTATCGGCCTTGGGAGGGCCATTACGCGAGTATTTCCAGTCCCATGCAGTGGATCGGGGGGGATCGGGAGGGGTTGGAGGGCGGGAATGGATGTTCCCCGCCAAGGAGCGGACCATCCCCGCCGGGGAGCGGACCATCGCCGCCGGGGAGCGGATCATCCCCGCCAAGGAGCGGACCATCCCCGCCAAGGAGCGAACCATCCCCGCCGGGGAGCGGATCATCCCCGCCGGAGAGCGGACCATCCCCGCCAAGGAGCGAATCGTCCCCGCCAAG
>CAIPTQ010000384.1 GCA_903868035.1 uncultured Phycisphaerales bacterium | reverse complement strand
ATTGATCGTGTGAGTTCATGGCGGTCTTTCCCAATAACACCGGGACAAGGCCCGGTTACAGCTTAAACTCCGGATAGGCTACGCGCGCCTCCTCCAGCCAGCGCTCCCACACGTCGGTTTCGTTACCATGACTGAAGGTGCGGAAGCCCTTCAGCGGCATCGCCAATCCGCAATGCGAGGCAAAGTACAGGTCCGCCTCCAGGCATGCCGTGCGGAGGGCATGCTCCTCATCGCAGATTTTCTTCAACTCCGCCCCCGCCTCCGCCATGCGCCGGACGATCGCCGCATAGTGCGGCCGGACTTCCTTCAGGATTTCCATGGAGGCCTCGTTCTTGAAGCGATCCAGAATGCCGCACTGCAGGCGGATGGCCTCGCGCAGGACGGGGATGCGTTTCTCATGCCGCTCGGCCTGCGCTACCAGGGCCTCGATGTCGATTTGCGCCGGCGCCTCCTGGCCTTCCAGCAGCGCCGCCGCCGCGCGCGTCACGTTTTGGGGGACACTACACCCGGCCAGCCCAGCCCGGGCTTCGGCCAGCTCATGCTCCGCCGTGGCCAGGTCCAACTGGAGCTCCTGGTACTTTGCAAACGCGCGGGCGTAGCCGGCGTGTTCGGTGAGTTGCTTGGGGCCGATGGGGCCGTTGGTTTTAGGTTTGCCAAACATCATGATCTCCAAAAAGGTAGAACCCACCGCGCAGACCAGCGCGGAGGTCAGATATCCGCCCGATTTTCCCGGCTATGCCCCAGCCCATGGAGCGACGGCTTTTTGGCACCCGATCCGCCGCCGCCGCGCCGGCCGCCCCGGGCTCTTCCCAACAACGCCCGCAAGGCCGTCACATCGTTGCTGGTGAACGTTCGCCGCGCCTGCAGGCCCAACTCCGCCAGCTCCACCTTGATCTCCGCCTCCGTAGCGCCCGTAATCCGCTTGAGGTCATCCATCACGAAATAGGAGGGGGTATCCATTTCATTCCCTTTTCAAAAAAAACGCCCGCGGCCGCCGGCGCCGGATGCCTCAAATTACCGTTCCAACTTTTTAGCCTCATCGATTTCCGCCCGGCCCATGTGCGCCGGGTAGGGCAGTTCCTCCCCGAGGGGCCGTCCCCGGCAATCCACCGGGCGTACGTAACCCGCGTGCATCAACGCCGCCGCCTGGTCATCGGGAATATCGTGGACCGTTCCCGCCTCAAAACAGCCTTCCGGACCAGCGGAACCCGTGCGAAATCGAACCAACATAAACGCCTCCAATGAACTTGCCGCCCTCAAACTACTTTTCGCCCGCCCCGCCCGCCAGCCCCCGTTCCAAATTTTGGAAGATTCCGTTTTGCCGTCATCCGGGATCTTGGCCGGGCGTTCAGCACGCACACCTGGAAGCGCTCGCCGCAGTCCCGGCAGCGCGTGTATCTGGTCAGACCGCACGGCACCACGCCGCCGCCGCCGCTCCTGGAGCCATACGTTTGCAAATCTACGCTCTGACAAACGGGGCATGCCGGCAAAGTGACGACGATAAATTTCACGGCTGCCCCTCCCGCGTCACCAGCTCCACCAGGAGCGCAACGCCCATCGTGATCGGCGCCAGCGGCCAGTAGATCATGCCCAGGCCCGCGGCAATGAGCCCGACGCCGGCAACGCCGATCAACAGTTCAACGATTCGCGCTTTCATAACCCCCGCGCCTTCCTGCGCTCCCGCCAGCGCCGATGTTTGGCCGCGGCCCGGGCCGGGTCCGCACGCCGCCGCTCCCGATCCTGCGTCCGCCGGCGCATCCGCATGCAGGCCTGGCACCACGTGCGGCCGTGAATGATCCGCCCGCAGGCCTGGCACTGCTTCAAAATCAAACCCTTCCGCCGGCGTTCACGCCGGCGCTTCACCCCGCAGGCCTGACACCATCGAAGATACGGGCCGATTTTTTTGCCGCAACCGCGGCAAGTTCGGGGGTGGAGCGCCAATTCCAGATTTCGCCTGGTGCGGTAGCGTTCCCGGGCGGATGCTCGATAGCGCTCCGCATGCTCGCGCCGCCATTGGCGCTGCCTGGCCGCAGACTCACCAGGATGTTCACGCCTCCAGGCTCTTGCCTTCTCCAGGATGTGCCGCCGGTGTCGGCGATAAAGCAGCTTCATTTTCATGCGACGGTTCGCCGCCTTCCGCGCACACTTTTCGGCGATGTGGAAAGACGCTGCGGGGAACACAGTCGCGGTATTGCTCCGGCATTTTGCTTTACGTATCATATACATATACCTCAATAACAACCTGTCATATTCAGATACCCCCCCTAGGCCGAATTCCGCGGAAATATCTACACGGACAGCACGCGGTCCACGGGGCTACGCCTTTAAGGAATTTCACCCCCCCGGGTATCTTCGGGCGTGGGTGTGGGGGCAACGGGGGGGGGATCGCCTGGCGATATGGGCAAGGGAGGCGGCACGGGAATGGGGACAACCGGGATGGGCGCCGGGTCAACCGGGGTGGTGGACGGGGTAACATCCGACTCCGCCGCCCAGATGTGAATCCCCATGCGGTTCAGGGATTCCAACTGGCCCGATGGGCGGTAGTTCCAATGCACGAAGAAGCGGGAGACGTTCATAACGATCGCGGGGTCCGGGCAGATGGAACAATCCCCGCACACAGGCACAAAGACCAGGAGGGCATGCCGCATGTAGTTCAAGAGACGATGTGCCGCCGATACCACCACCCGCCGTTGTTCAGTCGTAACCCCGCACATGATGCACGGTGCAGTTATGAACGTCTCGGGTATCACCGGCACGTCGATCGCCCGCACCTTGACCACGCTGCCGAGTTCCCCCGCCAGGGCTTTGTAGCGAAACTCGCCCACCGCGAATACTCCCATCCGCCGCCAGTGGGCAATGAACGCCGGCCCGAGTTGCCGCGGGCTCACCGCACGCACCGCCGCCGTCGCCGGCTCGGTGATATCCTCGCCCTCCTCCCCCTCGCGCTGTGCAATGCGGCAACAAGCTTTGCACACCGGCAGTGCGATAAAATAGATCCAGCCATCGAGTCCGTACAAGGCCAAACTCGCCGATGCCCCGCGCTTTAGCCTCAGCCTTTGGCTTGTCAACCGCTTACATACGACGCAAGGCGCATCGGGCTCATCATCCTTGGGTTCTCGGTTGATCCACGTGCGCACGATAATTTCATCTGGCATGATGCAATTCCCTTCAGCTTGGAACCAACAAAATCCACCAGGTCCTGCCCGCGTTTCGCCGCGTTAAAGGCCTGCCGGATCATTTTGAAAACGCGGCCGTAATGGGAAAGAAGTTTGACCAGGCCCACCGCGTGCGCATCCGCCTCCGCCAGGTCGCCATTGACGGGTATGACGCCGGCGAAGCTCATGTGCCTCCTCCCGCCGCCTTGCCGTAGATACGTTCGTGAAGTTTGGCCTGCTGAAGCGCCTCACGCTTCCGGCTCTCGCAAATTTGCTTTTCACTTATGGGCGGACGCGGGGCGGGCGGCAAATCCACGTCATCTTTCTCCAGGAGCGTCCGCAGATAAGCTCCCTGGTTATCACGCTGACCCGGACGTGGCTTTGGCCGCGCCATCATGAGGGCAATACGTTGCCGGCACCCCTCAGCCCCGCGCTCGCGTTCCCATCGTTCGCATGCGCTTCTGGGGCGTAATCCCGCGGCAAACAACGCGGCAGAAACCTCACCACCATCAACATGATGGTTGATGTTTGGTTCATATGAATGGTTCCTGTCGCAAAATGCCGGGTTTTTGAGACAGTCCTCACCCCCCTTTTGAGACAGTACCCCCCCCTGATTTGAGACAGTACCCACTGTCTCAAAAGGTGGGGTTTTTGAGACAGTGGGTAATACCAGCCGCCAAACTGTCAGTTTGGGTCGGCCGTCCGCACCACATCCGCCGCCCGTGGATTCACGGGCGAGTAGGTTTAGCTCGATAAGCTGTTTTCGGAACCGGTGGACCGAGGCACGGGATACCCCGATACTCGTGGAAATCGTCTCCGGACTGGGGTAACAAAGCCCTTCATCGTTCACATGCCGGAGCATTTTCAAAAGCAGCACAAGATGATCGTGCCGAAGCTTCTTCGGTTGCAGAAACCCGGCCTCATCCATGGCGTCGAGATACCGAAATTTGAAGGGCAAGGTCAACAGCCGCCTCCGTACGAAAGTGATGCCGTCCCTGGTTACTCAGAATGGGATGCTCTCGTCGGCAACGGCTGGCACTTCCGGCTCGCCCAGGTAGGGCTGCTGGATGCTGGCGGCCAGTTGGGTCCACTCCGGCGCGAGGATCGTCGGTTGCGGCCGGTTTGGAAAACGCTCCTTGACCAGCTTCAGCCAAGCAAATTTCAGCGCCTCCGGCGTGGCGTCGGGCATCGTGTCTTTGAGTGCCAGGAAGGCCTGTTTACGCGAGGCCTCCGCCGGCGAGACGGCCGGCGCGTGAACCGGCGTATGTGCGGGCGCCGCCGCTGCGGGTCCGCCGGCGAAGGGATCGCCGCCGGCGAATAGCGCCTCCAGATTGATCGTCATGGCGCGGTAGGCGGCCAGGATCGGCGGCGCCGTCGGCGACTTGTTCGAGGGCGTTACAGTGTAGGCGGTGTCCAAACCGCTCCCAGACTTGGTGATTGCGATATCGTACCCCAGGACGTCCGCGCCCCAGTCCTCATCCGCGCACAAGGCCTGGATGCTGTCGCGGATGCTGCCTTGGGTGATTTCCAGAATTTGCACGGCCGATGCGGCGTAATTCCAGCAGGCAAACGCCCAAAAGTGCCGGGCCTTCTCACGCTCGCCGCTACGGGAGTCAATGCCCAACTCCGCGGGGTCGATCCGCTCGCTGACGCGCCGCCGCACTGGTTTCCGCGCCTGCCCGTCGCTGATCCAAAACACGTTCCCAACGATGGCCGCACTCAGAATGCGAATCTTGTTCTTTCCCAACAACAGCTTCATGTAGTTGCCTGTTGGCGCCTCGTAATTCTCCGGTAGGAAACCCATGGTCAATCTCCATATGAAAAATCCGCTGCCGGCACTATGAAGTGCTCGCCGCGGTTTTTGAAATCCTGCCCATTGCCGCCAATTCCAGGCGCAGCCTTCGCCAGCAGCGCCGCCATACCCAGCGGCCGGCATGTTGAACCTTTCTCCACTCGGCTTGCGGCAACGCGCCGCGCTGCACCAAAATCAAAAATGCCGCCGGCGACTCCCGCAGCAGCTCCGCCGCCTCCCGCAATAACAACCACTCGGCATCGCCGGCCGTCTCCATGGTGAAGTTGCCCACCTGTCGCTTCACATCGCCCCCGTAGCCTTCAGGCTTCGCTCCGCCGCCGCCTGTGCCGCGCCGTCAGTGGGCGGGCGGAGGCGCAAATCTGCCGCCGCAGACTCCTCAAAGAATCGCCGCAATCCACTCTCGGTCACACACCAGGTTCCGCCTACCCGCACCGCCTTAAGCCGCACTCCGTTCGCCCCCGTCAATATCCAGCGGTAAACCGTTGAGGCATTCAGCCGGCCTTCCATCCGGCCATTGCCGCGTCTCCTCTTGCTGCGCCTTCGCGGCAGCCACTTCAAATCCGGCACTTCGCTCGCCGGAATCAAAACCTCTTGCGCTTCCCTCGTTGCTACAGCTTTGACCATGCGACACACTCCTTAAATGAGTCATGCCGCATGTTGCCGCAAGTCGGTGCGTTCAATCTATGTTGCGCAAGCTATCTGCGCAACGTGCGCAACCTATCAGGGGGAAACCACTTCGCCTTTTTTCCTTTCCCCTTCAGCGCAAAACGTTCCTTCCTCAGTTCCCTAGAGTAGTTAGCGTAAAATGTCTGTTTACAACCTTGCAGGTATTTCTGCGCCAGGCTTTTGCCGTTGTGAACCCCCGGCTCCGCCACAATGGTTCGCTTAATATCTTGGAGTATCTGGGCATCAAATCTCCGTCCTTTGCCGCGCTTTGCCGGCGACACCGACGATTCACCATTCTTCGCCGTGGCCATGATGCGCAAGATGTTATCCCGATCGTGCTTGAACCCATCAACCACTTCCGCACTCTCCTGGTCAAACTCCCAGCTCTCATACCGGGCGGGTGGCTTGGCCGTGATTTCGCAGGCACGCCCGCGGAAGTTTTTAAACCAGCCGGAGAGCTTGGCCTCCGCGATCGGTTCCTTCATGTCGGCGATCAACTCCAGGACCGGCTTTGCATTCTTCAACCACCGGGGTGGTGCATCCATGATGCATGTGCGCGCCGCCTCATCCGCGCTCGCCAAAATGGCCCCGGTGAATCGGATCATAGCCTCGAAAGCCGGTAACTGCTTGGCACCACCGATACGAAACCGCATGGCCGTCGTTGTATGCTCATTCAAGAAAACCCGTTGGCGCTCGCCACACAATCCCAAGAGGGAAGACCTTACTTCCTCGCTCCTCAACCATTTATGCACCTGGTGGAGTACGCAGCAATGCCCAAGAATGAAGTCGGCATCGGGCTCCTCCTCCTCCCGCTGGCCCCACCCTCTGATAGTCTGGTAGATGAGGCCGGCCTTCAAAAATGCGAGTTGCAGGGCGTCAAAGTAGATCTTGAACGCATCTAACCGGACATATCCGTCAAAGGCGTTCTTCAACTTGAGTCCACCAGGTACATCAAATTGGAAGCGCTGGCGGTGGTCTGAATTCTTGTCGGGCATGCTTCACCTGGCTTTCAGGGCCGGCCCTGGAGGCCGCCGCCAGGTGAATGCCGGCAGCCTCCAGGAGTCCGCTTGGCGGAGGCCGTTGCAACAGCCGCCGCCGTCCCTTTCGTGTGGGCCGGGATCTTCCGGCCGTGGTCAACAACATCCTACGCGCCGGCCGTGCCGGCGGGCAACATGCAAAAGGAAAGCCCGCCCATCGCTGCATGCGATGTGCGGGCTCGTCTCAACAAGAGAACCGCGGCCGGCCAGCCGCGCCTTGAGGGCATCATCGTACCTGATTTAACGCCCATCCGTCACCTGATTTCCGGCCGGTTCGGGGACGCCATCGGCAAGCAGCTTGCGCCGGCGCTCCTCCAGGAATTGGCGCACTGTCTCCTTTTGCCAGCGCACCACGTTCCCCGACGTGATCACCGGCCGGGGTATGTAGGCGTACCGATGCAAAGTGCTGATGGAATTGGAGCGGAAGAGGCGTTTCATGTTGACTACGGTGAGCAAGATCGGCAACTCCGCCCACCGGATCGCCGGCGACGCCAGCGCCGCCCGATCCGCCGTGGTCAACTGGATTTTCGGTTTCGCCGGCGTCATCGCTGCGGGCGTGGGCGTCATCGTCGCCGCGGCCGCGGGCGTGGGGTTGTCGGGCGGTTTGGGTTGTACCGGAACTCCGATCCGGCCGACGATGGGGGAAGCGCTTTCTTCCGGATCGGAGCGCCGGCGCCGCGCTTCCGCCAGTTCATACGCCTGCGCCTCGCGAATAAACGCCGCGCGGCGCTCCGCCGGCTCTTGTTTCCACCAGGTCCACACCTGCGCCGCCGTTATGCCCGCCGCCATCGGCACCGTATCCCGCACCACCTGCAGGAAGTAGCGTTGCTCCTGGTCCGGCAGTTTCCGCACCCATTCCCCCAGGAAGATCCCGCCGGCCGTGTTGAAGACTTCCCACCGCCAGGCCTGGAGCACTTCGGCGGGTGTGGGTTGGCCGGCGGCCTGCGCCGCCGCCAGGGCCTCGAGCGCCACCCCCGCCAACAGCAAAAGTTCCGGCACCCCCGCCGCTTTTACCTGGTCCGCGTCTCCGATGTAGCGCAGTCCGGATTTCTCCATGCGGCGCGCCAGTTTGAAGAGTTGCCGGGCGGTATCATCCCCCGTGTCATCCAATTCGCGTTTCTTCATGGCTTGCCTTTCCGTGGGGGTTTTGGGGGTGTGGGGAATCAGTGGGGGGGGTGTGGAGAGTCAATAGCCCATATGCGCCCGCCGCTCCAGGTGGGCGCGTACATCTTCCTTGCGCCAGCGGATGATGTTGCCTGATTTGATCACAGGCCGGGGCAGCCGGCCTTCGTTCACCCAGGCGGTGAGCGTACAGGTGCGTGCCACCTGCGATAGCGTTTTCAGGTGTACCGGCGTCAGGATTTCGGGGAGCCCGTCCCAGTTATTTTCATTTTGCATGCGCCGCCTCCTTTGCCGACAGCCTGCGCGTCGGGGGGATGATCTCCCGGACTGGAATTTCCCCCATGAATTCCTTGGCCAGGTGCTCAGAGATGGCGGTTTCCAAAACCTGAAGCACCAGCGCCCTGCATCCGGTGATTTTATCAGAGAGTTCTTTCCATAATACCGGGTCGTTACACGTGAGCACCTGGCCTTCGATCAATATCTCCGGCACACCCTCATCCCTGTTGTCACCCGTGCAAGCCTCCCGCATCGTCGAAATGTCACACTCCAGACGATGCAGGCGCTCCAGGAAGTTCACCAGGGGCAGAGGCTCCCCTTCCTGTAACTGGCATGCCAGCGTCTCCGCTTCGGCGATAGGTTTGGAGAGTGCGGCCGGCTTCCTCAACCTCTGTACGGATTCACGACTCTTCGTAACTTTCATGGTTCCACCTGGTTCCTTTGCCGGCGGGGAATCGATCGGGCGCGGGGCCGGCAGCCCATGCCCGGTTCACCTGGCTGCGGGCCACGCGCCCGCGGGCCGATCAATTCACCGCCGCCTGGATCAAGTCCGGATTCGGCGATTCGTCCAGTAGTACGGCCTCTTCAAAACGCAGCCGCGCCGCCAGCGGCGCCCCCAACTCCGCCCGCACCGCCTCCTCCCCACACCGTACCGCCTCCCGCAGCAACTCCTCCACGCCGCCCGCGGCCGCTCGCTCCAATCGTTCCGAAAATTTCGTTTTCATGGTGTATCTCCTGGCCGGCTACACGCTCAGGCACGGGGCCGGCGCCCATGCTCGGTTCACGCGATTGCATTTGTTACGTCGGGGGCGTAATATACCGCCCATCGGTTATTACGGTCAAGGCGTAATACAAAATTTTGTAGGAGACAGTACGATGCCAGCGCACGCATCCCCTCAATCCGGAGCCTCCATGGCCAAATGGACCGACCATCGCCAGGCCGTCAAACAGGCCCTGCAGCGCAAGAAAAAGAGCATCTACTGGCTGCATGCCCAGCTCCCCGCCGGCACCAGCCGCAGCCTCATTTACGACTACCTGCGCGGCGATGCCGGTATCAGCGTGGAAAACATGGAGCGCCTCAACCGCATTCTCGGCCTGCGCTACACCGATGAGTGATTTTCCGGCGTCTTGTTGAAGGAATAAGCCATGGCTCGACCCCAAAAAGAACCCGACGCTCGGCTCTCCATGGCGGTCAATGTCCGCGTGACAGCCAAGGAACGCGAAGCGCTGCTCCGGGCCGCGACGAATTGATTCCCCGATCATCATCCCACTTCCCCCATGATCCGCGCCGCCCGCCCCTCATCGCGCTCGGCATAGATTTCCGTCACCGCGGGCGTGGCGTGTCCGAGTACCACGCTCGCCGCCTCAATCCCGAACCGCCGCCGCAGTTCCGTCGCCGCGTTGTGGCGGAGACGATGGGGATTCCACCGATGCTCCGCCCGGTACGCCTCCACCGCCTGGTACGCCTCCCGGATCTCCGCCGGCATCTCCGCCAGTCGGGGCCGCGCCTTGTGGGCGTAGGTCCACTTGTCCACCCACTTGCGGTAAACCTTGTGCATCGCCGCCAGCTCCGCCGGCAGCGCAAACGCCTGGTCGCACGCCCGGGCGATCGCCCGCCGGTACGTGGCCACGTCGTAACAGTCTCCAGGGGCCCGCCGCCGACACCGCCCCCTGGCCCGGGTCATCCGCTTGAGCCGGGAGGGCGTGCGCTTCCCCGTGGACCGGGCCAGGGCCTCCAGCCGCGCCGCCTCCGCCTCCGCCGGCGAAAACAGGAACTCCTCCCGCCGCGCCGGCGCCCGCAGCCACGGCCGCAGAATTTCCTGCGCCTGGGGCCCAAGGTAGATCGTCCGCCGCTTGCCGCGGTAGGCCGTCTTATGGCTGGCGGGGGTATAGGTCCACACCTCCCCGCTCACGTCGACGTCCGCCGTCCGCATCATGCAGAGTTCCCCCGGGCGCATCCCCGTCAGGAGTTGCAGGCGGATCATCGCCCCCACCTGCGCCGACACCAGGGGGAGCGCGGCATTAATCATCGCCGGCGCCACCGGCTTGACCGGCTCGGACTCCGCCGCCTTCGACCGGCCGGCCTTCAGCGCCTCGACCGTCCGCAGCGTCTCATAGACGTGGCAGCCGCGCGGGAGCATTTCGTGGGATTCGGCCCAGCGGAACATGTTGCGGATTCGGTGCACCTGGTGATTGATGCTGGTCCGCACCCATCCCATCCGGATCATCTCCTCCCGCACCGCCCGCAGCTTGAGGGGCGAAAACTCCTCCGCCGGCAGCCGGCTGTACAGTCGATTGAGGGGGCGCAGGGCAAAGCGATACCCCTCGGCCTCTCCCGTGGGCTCCCCGTCGGCGCCACGATAGAACGCGTCGGCATGGGCAATGAAGGCGACGGCAAGTTGTGCGATGGTCAGACTGGATTCAGGGCGCGGCGGAAGCTGGTGGCCGGCGGCATTCCACTCCGTCAGCAGCGTTGCGTATTTCTGCCGGCTCTCCGGGCTGTTGAACTTGCCCAGATAGTGCGTGCGGCCGCTGAAGGTCGCGACGGCCTGGCCAGAGGGCTTGTGAAGGCGATACGGGGGGATTTTGGGGGTACGTGGCATGGCGGCGCTCCAAGCACGGTACAATACCGTGGTTCTCGGCTGCGCCGCCTTTATGAATCACAAGGCGGGTACGCGTAACTCACGCGTTCAGCAAGGTTTACATACTGGGCGATACAGGAGTCGAACCTGTGACCTCATGCGTGTCATGCATGCGCTCTAACCAACTGAGCTAATCGCCCGCAGGCCCTTCACTCCGAAAATCATACAAATCCCCTTGTCCCTTGTCCACCTACTTTGCCACCCGCAGCAGCTCCCCCTCCGCCCGCTTGTTCCATTGCCCGTCCGTCAGCAACGCCGCCACCGTCGGATACCGCTGGTGCAGCTCGCTCAGCGGAATCAGCGGCACCTCATGCAGCATCGGATACACAATGATCTTCCCCGCCAGCGTCCGTTTCTCAATCGCCTGGATCCCATCCGTCGCCCCCGCCATCCCTGAAACCGCATCCAGCGACGTGTTCGTGTCCAGTTGCCCCGTCTCCACCTTGCGCAACACAATCCGCATATCCTCAATCACCGAGCCCGACGTGCCAAACACGTAAAGTTTATTCGCAATGTACGTATCCAGGTCAATTTCATGCTTCGTCGGTGCCGGAATCCCCGCAAATATATTGATGATCGCCCCCGGCACGGACCCCGCAATGGCATCCCCTACCAGCGCCGCCACCGGTGCCATCAGCGCCCAGTAGCTAAACTTCTCCGTAATCTTCTCCTTGGTCGTATTCACAAGTTTCAGCGGCGCGCCAT
>CAIPTQ010000383.1 GCA_903868035.1 uncultured Phycisphaerales bacterium | reverse complement strand
CGGCGTTCCCTTTTCATCGCCATCCTCGACGAAATAAACGGCGCGCATGATTTTGCCCTCGGGATCGACCGGCTGAGGAAGGAAGTCCCACTGCGGCCCGACGTCATTGATATGCGGGGGGACGGCCTGGGCCCAGATGCGCACGAAATTCTGGTCGCCGAACCGCTTGACACCGAATTCCAGTAACGTGGCGTAAATACTCATGATGCGGCAAGTTTACCAAATGCTTGGAGAAAGGGACAAATGCGCGGAGTGGCTGGGAGACTCATGGGGGTGGTGAGGGGATTTTCGATTTTCGATTTTTGCTTTGAAACCCGGCACGCCACCTATCTGATGATCAACCTCGGATCATCCTCGCGTCTGATTTCAATGGACACGTCATCCATCACCTTCCCGTCCTTGTCGAAGCGCACCGGCAGCGTCTTCCTGCCGCTGCTCTGGGCGTGGATGTCGCATAGCGCCACGGCGGATCCGTCGTCGGCCACGTCGAAGGCCAGCACCCGCAGGATGACGCGATTATCAGCCCACCGCAGAACGCTCGTCACATCCTTCTTGTAGACGAACGATGCATCGGCGGTCCGTACCACCGCCAGACCCGCCGCTCCCAGCCGCAGGCCAATCCACGCACCCTTGCCGCTGACCGAAATTTGCGGCCCGATCGCGCCCAGGTCCGGCGGCAGTGCCAGGGTGGCCTGTTTTTTGGCGCGCGGCTGCCAGATCGTCAACTGGTTCGCGAAATCCGCCTGCACCGGCTGCTCGGCAAATACCACCCACGAGGCGTCGTCCGAGACCTCCAGGTCGCGAATCCTCACGGTTTCGCGCGGCGTATACTCGGCGGTGACTTGCCCTTTAGCGTCCAGCACCGCCGCCGCCTTCTCCTGGGGGTTATTGGTGGTGACGATCGGCACGCCGTCCCGGGAGAAGCGCACGCGGGTGTACTCATTGTTCTCCCCCGCCAGCAGCTTGCCGCTAAAGTCGTACAGCCGCACTAAATCCGACCCGGTGTCAAAGTATTTGGGACCGAGTGCAATTATTCCGGAATCCGAGACGGCCGTGACATAGGCCCCCAGGGGAATGCTGATGTACTTGACCATCCAGCCCGCAGGCTGGAACTCGCCGACCTTCTTGCCGGTGGCATCATACACCTTCACCGGACCCGCGACGTCCAGGAACTGCGAACAGACGCCGACATATTGGCCCTGCCGGAAGACGGTGATGGTCATGTTTTTGCAGTCCACCTCGGCCACCGGCTTGGCGCCGGCGCCAGACCCCTCGAAGAACACCAGCCGGCCATCCGCATAGTGGATCGCCTTCCGCCCGCCAAGGTCGAAGGTTTTCCCCAAGTCCTGCGCCGGGCTGGTGGCCGCCGGGGTGGCGGGCTTGGTTGCGGGGGGCGGCACTGTTGCCGGTGCGTTCAAAGGCAGCAGCAGAAACGATGATCCGACGATCAGGCCGAGGATGGTTTTGGTCTTCACCCGAGTTCCTCCAACAAACCGCGAGTTTCCCGTTCCTAAACTCGCGAAAGATGGGCCTTGGCGAAAGGCTTTTTGCGCACGCCATTGCGTTTGGCGGTGGGCATCTGGCGGCGTTCCCGGGCCGTGAGCGCCATTCCGGGGACGACAAACTCAAGCTCCACGCCTTTTTCATTCCACATGAGTGCGATGGCGTCGCGCACCATGAAGAGGAGTTCGTCGAGCGAACGCCCCTGGGTGGTGATGCCTTCGCGTTCCAGGACGCGGCCGATGAACCAGTTGTCTTCCTGGGCGACGAGCACGTGATACAGTTTCATGACACATCCTGCCGGAAATTTTCCCAGTCCACCTTGGCATCCAAGGCCATGCCGCGGACCGTACCGCGTTTCAACTCGCGATGCCTGGGGACGGCGATCTGCACGCCATCGGCGTCGCGCCTGAGTATTGTATGGTTTGAGCCTTCGCGAAGCACGCGAAATCCATGGCCAAACAACGCCCGCAGCACTTTTCGCGTCGGAAAACTCATGGGTCCGGCTTATCCCAAACACTTGAGGAAAACCTCAATGTATGCCCGGGGGCGTTTTTTGGCAACGGCAGCCCGGAATGGACAGGGATGGGAAAATGGAATTTAATGGGCGTTATGTGGAGCGTGTCTTCTTCATGGAGAGATTGTTATGCGCTTGATGACGATGGTGCTGGCGGGTGTGTTGGTGGCGGTGGTGGGGGGTTTGGCGGGGTGCGGGGAGAGCGGGGGGAAGGGGAAGGTGAAGATCGGGTTTTTGGTGAAGCAGGCGGATGTGTCGTGGTTTCAGAACGAGTGGAAGTTTGCCGACGAGGCGGGGCGGAAGTACGGGTTTGAGGTGATCAAGATCGGGGTGCCGGACGGTCCCAAGACGCTGGCGGCGATTGACAGCCTGGCGGGGCAGGGGGCGCAGGGGTTCATCATATGCACACCGGAGCCGAAGCTGGGGGAGATGATCATGGAGCGGGCGAAGCGGGCGAATTTGAAGGTGATGTCGGTGGATGACCGGCTGGAGAGCTCGGCGGGGGTGGCGCTGGAGGAGGTGCCGCACATGGGGATCACGGCGCGGGACATCGGCAAGCTGGTGGGGACGGCATTGGGGGAGCAGTACCAGAAGCGCGGGTGGAAGGCGGAAGAGACGGCGGCGTGCGTGATGACGCACGACACGGGCGGGCCGACGCACAGTGACCGGACGGACGGGGCGATCGAGACGCTGGTGGCGGCGGGCTTCCCGAAGGAGCGGGTGTTCAAGATGGCGCAGAAGGAGCCGATCGGGCTGGCGACCGGGCGCGACGCGATGAACGCGGTGATGACGCAGCATACCGATGTGAAGAACTGGCTGATCGCGGCGATCAACGACGACGCGGTGGTGGGCGGGGTGCGGGCGACGGAGGCCCGGGGACTGACGGCGGAGCATGTGATCGGGGTGGGGATCGGGGTGGATTCGTCGATCCCGGACCTGGCGGCGGCGCAGCCGACCGGGTTGGTGGCGACGGTGCTGATCTCGCCGCGGCGGCATGGGTATGAGACGACGGAAATGATGTACCAATGGATCAAGGACGGGACGGCGCCGGCGAAACTGACGTGGACGCAGGGGCTGCTGATCGACCGGGACAACTACAAGCGGGTGATGAAAGAGCAGGGGCTGTAATGAGGCAGCAGGGGCAGTCAGGGCGGACGCTGGCGTTACTGGGGGTGTGGGATGCCTTCGGGATGCTGATGCTGTATGCCGGGATGTTTGCGGCGTGCGCGGTGCTGATACCGGGATTTATGTCGGCGTTCAACCTGTCGAGCCTGGCGCAGTCGGTGGCGTCGGTGGGGATTGTGGCGTGCGGGATGTTGTTCTGCCTGGCGTCGGGGGATTTTGACTTGTCGGTGGGGTCGGTGGCGGCGTTTTCGGCGATGGTGGCGGTGATGACGAGCAACGCGTGCGTGCCGGCGGAGGGGGAGGCGACGCAATGGCAGATGGCGCTGGGGGCGGGGGCGGGGCTGGCGGCGGGATTGGCGACGGGGGCGGCGTGCGGGTTGGTGAACGGGCTGGTGGTGGCGAAGCTGCGGATCAACGCGTTGATCACGACGCTGGCGACGATGCAGATCGTGCGGGGTTTGTGCTATTTGCTGTCGGGGGAGCAGCATAAGCCGGTGGGGAACAGGAACGCGTTGTTCGTCCGGCTGTTCGG
Organism: uncultured Phycisphaerales bacterium; assembly: GCA_903868035.1. The sequence continues at coordinate 295 of CAIPTQ010000383.1, read as the reverse complement.
CAGCGGGACGTTTTTGTCGCTGCCCAGCCCGGTGTGGCTGATGACGGGGTGCTTTGTGGTGTTCGGCGTGGTGTTCCACCTGAGCGTGTTTGGGCGCAAGACGCTGGCGATCGGGGGGAATTACGAGGCGGCGCGGCGCTCGGGGATTGACACGGTGTGGACGAAGGCGGTGATTTTTTCGCTGCTGGGGGCGCTGGCGGGGCTGGCGGGGATCGGGGAGGCGGCGCAACTGCACATCGCCTCGCCGCTGGCGGATGCGGGGCTGGAATTGCAAGTGATCGCGGCCTGCGTGCTG
>CAIPTQ010000382.1 GCA_903868035.1 uncultured Phycisphaerales bacterium | reverse complement strand
TTGGGCGTGGGAGTAGGCGGCATCGAGTTGTTTGACGATATTGCCGGTGCCGCCGCCGCCGATGTCGGGCCAGAGGATTTCGACGGGCTGGCCGAAGTGTTGTTGGTGCCAGGCGGAGAAGGCGGTGGCGAACTCGCGGCGGATGTCGCTGCCGTGGGGGGAGATGATTTGGAGTTGGAGGGGGGTGGGTTGATCGGGGGAGGGGCGGCAGGAGGTGAGCAGGAGAACGATGCCCAGCGCGAGCAACGCATGTAAATTAGCCACAAATGAACACGGCGCAGCCAGCCGCAACCAAACGTCACCACGAAGCCACGAAGGCCACGAAGACCCACGAAGAATTTCATATTTGAGATTTGAGATTTCAGAAATCATGCCAGGAAAACAAGAAGATGCGCGATAGTCATACGAATGAACACGAAAAATCATGACGGGTGACCTGGATATTCCGCTTGTCCCTGACGCCGCCATCAGCGTTTGGGTTTTGCGGTCGTGAGTTCTTCGACGGTGGCGATTTGGTGGAAGGGGAGGTGGATGGCGCGGTCGGATTTGGGGAAGTAGTAGTGGACTTTTTCATGGGCGATGGCGAGGGCGTTGGGGTCGGTGATGTCGTAGCGGATGCCGGCGGAGGTAATGATGGTGAAGCTGCGGAAATGTTCGCGGTTGACGAGATCGAGGATTTCCTGTTTCACGCGGTTGCTCCTAAAGGGCTGCAATCATTCTAGCATACCCGGCCACGCCCTTCAAAAAGAGGGCGCGTTTAGGCGACATGGCGGGACATGGCGGAGTTCCCCGCTGTGGAGGAGGGGGAATGGACTCACGACCATTGCAGGATGCTGAAGGGTTTGGCGAAATGGATGTCACCGAGGAGGGCGGCCAGGAAGGTGAAGGCGAGGGTGATGATGCCGAGGGTTTCGAGCGAGGTGGCGAGGGTGAAGAGGAGTGTTTCGGTGCGGGTCATGGGGGATTCCCCCCTATAGGTGAGTGCAGGCTCACTGGGCGTGGGCGAATGGACGATAGTGGGGTGAGGGGAGCAACTTCAAACAGGAGCCGATGATGAAAGTGGAAACGACGCGGATGGGAAATGTGGTGGTGGCGCGCTTGGCGGGGGAGATCGACACGGTGGATTCGGAGGGGCTGGGGGAGCAACTGGCGGGGATTGTGGAGGCTAGGCCGGGGAACCTGGTGCTGGATTTTACGGAGGTGAGGTATATCGCGAGCGTGGGACTGTCGATGCTGCTGCAAGCGGCGCAGGAGATGCGGAAGGCGAAGGGGAAGCTGGTGATCGCGGCGGTGCCGGCGGCGGTGAAGACGGTGCTGGACACGGTACACTTGGGGGCGGCGATACCGATAGAAGCGACGGTGGAGGGGGCGTTGGCGCGGCTGGGGGAGAAGGCGGCGATGGCGGCGGGGTGAGATGTGAAGCGGTGTCTGGTGGGGGGGGCGCTTAGGAGAGAGCGTTTCGGGAACGCAGGTGGGCGACGACGAGGCGGAGGTGGTCGTAGGGGATATTTTCTTCGAGTTTGAGGAAGAGGGGTTTGAGGGAATGGGTGGGGACTTCCATGGCGGCGGCGGCGATTAGTTTATAGAGGGGGTCGGGGACCCAAGGGGCGATGGAGGCGGGTTTTTCGCGCTGGATGAATTCGGCGAGGTATTCGGTGATGGTGGAGGGGGCGCGGCCGGTTTGGGCGACGGTGTCGGCTATGCTGGCGCCGGTGCGGAACATATTGAAGGCGCGGTCCTTGTGGGGGTTGGGGCGGAGGCTGATGCGCGGCGGTTCGGGTGGGGCGATGAGGGGGCGCGTGGCGATGTCGGTGGGGAGGCGGTGGGAGTGGCAATGGTCCTTGATCGTCTCGATGATTCGCCAGCCGAACTCTTTTTCTTTGCGCTGGACCATGCCGTAGATAGACCGAAAACCGTGCATGGTAGTGGGCCGCATCTGCGCAAGTTCACGCAGGGTACGATCCGAGAGGATGATATAGGGCGGGACGGATTTTTCCTTGGCGATTCGCGTACGGAGCGCACGCAGTCTTTCAAAGAGATCAGAATCGACGCCTTCCCAGGAGGCGGTTGTGCCGCGGGTTTGGCGGGCTTCGGCGGCGGATTTGCGGACGATCTGGATGAGGCGGACGGGGCGTTGGCCTTTCATGACCTCCACGGATTGCTGGTTGAGCTTGAGGATCGGGACGCTATGGCCGGAGGAGAGCACGAGGTTCTCCTGCGCCAGAGCCCCCTGACCCATTAGCTGATAAATGAAGTCACGCAATTCAGGTTGCGAGTATTCCTTCAGCAGGCCGTACGTGGATAGTTCGTTATGGTGGAAGGAGCGGATGCGTTCGGTGTCCTGGCCGCGGAGGATGGCGATGATGTGGAAGGCGCCGAAGCGCTGGTCGGTGCGTGCGATGCACGAGAGAATCTTCTGGGCGATGACGAGCGAATTCTCAACCGGCGTCGTGTCGCCGAGGCACATGTCGCACGCCCCGCAGGACGCGCCCATGCCGGAGGACTCGGCACCGCGCGGGTCGTCGGAATTTTCCGCATCCACAGGCGTCGGCGGCACATATTGCTGGCCGAAGTATTCAACCAACATTTTGTGGCGGCAGGTGGCGCCGCGGGCGAAGCGGTCCATGTCGTCGATGTGTTTGAGGGCGGAGGGGAGGTATTTGGGGTCGAGGGTGGCGCCATCGCGGCCGGCTTCGTGGACGGATTTTTCGATGAGGGATTTCCAGGAGATGGTGTCGGAGGCGGAGTAGAGGAGGACGCATTCGGCTTCGAGGCCGTCGCGGCCGGCGCGGCCGGTTTCCTGCTGGTAGGCTTCGACGGATTTGGGCATGGCGACGTGGAGGATGAAGCGAATGTTGGAGCGGTCGATGCCCATGCCGAAGGCGATGGTGGCGACGATGGTGTCGAGTTCCTCCTCGATGAACTGCTCCTGGATGCGGCGGCGGAGGTTGGGGGTCATGCCGGCGTGGTAGCCGCCGACGGTGCGGCCGAGGGTTTTGTCTTCGGCGAGGGTTTGGGAGATGGCGTCGACGTCCTTGCGGCGCATGGCGTAGATGATGCCGGCCTCGTTCTGGTGGCGGTCGAGGATTTCGCGGATTTGGCCGAACATGTCGCGGCGGGGGAGTACGCGGTAGGTGAGGTTGGGGCGGTCGAAGTTGCCGACGAGGAGTTCGGGGTCTTCGAGGTTGAGTTGCTGGACGATGTCCTTGCGGACCTGCTGGGTGGCGGTGGCGGTGAAGGCGTGGACGGTGCAGCCGGGGAAGAGTTCCTTGAGGCGGGAGAGCTGGCGGTATTCGGGGCGGAAGTCGTGGCCCCAGTGGGAAATGCAGTGGGCTTCGTCGATGGCGAAGGTATTGACGTTGGAGTCGCGGAGCATTTGTTGGAGGGCATCGCCTCCCGCCGTGCCGACGAGGCGCTCGGGGGAGACGAAGAGGAGGTGGAGGTTGCCGGTGCGGAGATCGTTGGAGACCATGCGGCGGTCATCGGCGGAGAGGGAGGAATCAAGCTGGCTGGCGGCGATGCCCAGTTCGCGGAGGGAATCGACCTGGTCCTTCATGAGGGCGATGAGAGGGGAGACGACGACGGTGGGGCCCTGGCCGGCCTGGGAGAGGAGGACGGCGGGGGCCTGGTAGCAGAGGGATTTGCCGCCGCCGGTGGGGAGGACGGTGAGGGAGTCGCGGTGGTCGAGGAAGGCCTGCATGGCGGGCTGCTGGAGGGGGAGGAGGCGGCGGAAGCCCCAGGTGCGCTCGATGAGGGCCAGGAGGCCGGGCATGGAGGTGGTGGTCGTGGTGGTGGGCATGGGGTGTCCTGTCATCCGCCGAAGCCGGTGAGATTGCCCTGAATCCCTTCGACTTGGAAGAACATTTTATCCTTGGTCATGTCCAACTTGATGTTCTTGCCGGTCATGCGCCGGCCGGTGGCGGGCTGTTCGGCGACGGCGGGTTCCTCGCCCTTGCCGAACATATAGGCGATGTGGGCGGGGACATCAAAGGTCATGGCGTCGCCGGCGACGCGGTAGGCGATGTTGGGGTCCATGTTGCCGGCGGGTGTGCGATAGCCGACGAGGAACTCGGGACCGCCGGTGGCATCGACCTTGGAGACATCCTGGTTGCCGCCGGCACCGAAGCCAATGGGGCTGTCGATGGTTTTGCCGGTGGAATCCTTGGGCTTGGTGAGCGTGGCGATGAGCTTGTCGGGGGTGTGCAGGTAGATCATATCAAGGGGCCGCGAGCCGGCGGCCGGGGCGGAGGCGGCGCCGCCGGAGAGGTCATTGGCGAACCTGAAGGGCTTGAGGGGCTGGAAGAAGAAATCGACATTTTGGGAGAAGGTGATGGTGTTGGCGGCACCGTCGTATTTGAGGCCGCCCTTCCAGCCGAAGATGCTGGTGCCGGCGGAGCTGACAAGTTCGCCGGCCTTGTCGGGGCGGAAGTTGTCGATGACGAGCGCGCCGGGGCAGTCAACGACGAAGTTGTTATCGGATTTGCTGTAACGGAGGGAGCCGAGTTTGCCGGTGGGGTTGGGGACGCTGATGCGGAGGCGGGTGAGGAGTTTGTTGTCGGGGCCGAGTTGGGAGCCGAAGGCCTCGACGTTGCCGTCGGCCTGCATCCAGTCGAGGTCGATGTTGCCGAAGGCGAGGGGGTCGGCGGGCGCGGAGGCCGCGGGGGCGGAGGCGGGGGCGATGGTTTTAAGCTGGATGGTGAGGGTGTTTTCGCAGGCGAGGTGGGATTGATCCGACTGGTCGGGCGCGGCGGCGTCGGCGGCGAGAATGCGCGCCACGGGCTTGCCGGTGAAGATTGCCAGGTGTTTGAGGTCGTCGTAGGCCATGCTTTCCTGCCAGGTGACGATCATGGGGGTGGCGGTTTTGCGGGTTTTGTTGGGGGGCAGGGTGAAGTTGAAGGTGCCCGGGCCGGGGACTTGGATGGATTTGGCGTTCTGGTCGAGGTTGATCGTGCGGCCTTCGATGGCGTTGACGCCAATGGTGACGCGGACGGGAGGGCCGCCGGCGGCGGCGAGGAGGGTGGCGGTGCCCTTGTCGCCCTTGAGGGGAAAGGCGTCGAGGGTGGCGGCGGTGGCGACGATCATTTCGGACTTGGAAGACGGCGGGGGGGTGATTTCGACTTTGGCGCCGTTGCTGGCGAGGAAGTGGGAGACGTCGATCCGGCCCATGAAGGCCAGGTCGTTACCGGGCGCGGTGGCCGGGGCGGTGGCGGCGGCATCGTTGGAGACAAGGGTGGCGACCAGCTTGGAGGTGACAATGGATTCCTTCTGGATGTTTGCGGGATCGGCGGCGGCGGCGGCCTTGTTTTTATCGAGGAAGCGCCAGGCGAATACGTCGCCTTCGGCGAGCAACTGGGAAGGCTCGGGCAGGAGCTTGCCGGCGCGTTTTTCGGTGAAGATTTCCATGCGGCGGGTCTGCATGCCGCTTTGGGGGCCGGCGGCGGGGCCGGCACCCTTGCGGAACGAGTTGACGACGACGTTGCCAGTGGCGATGAGGTGATCGAGGGCCTGGATTTGTTTGCCCTTGTCGACGCTGTTGGCGATGAGGAGATCGAGGGTGTCGCACTTGAGGTCGAAGGCGTCGGACTTGACGGCGGCCCCGTAGAGCAGGGCGTGGCGGATGGCGAAGAGCGTTTTTTTGGGATCGGCGGGGTTGGGGGTGGATTCCAGGTCAAGGTCCAGGTGCGTCTTCCAGGTGGCCGTCATGGTGGTGGTGTTGCTCTTGGAGATGAGCGTGCCCGGCCCGCCGAGCACGGCATGCCGGGCGGCCTGGTTGATGGAAAGCTCGCCGCACTCGACGTTATTGCGGGTGAGGTCGGTGAGGATGACCTTCTTGAAGGCATCGGGGGTGAGCAGTATGCGCTGCTCGGCCTTGTGATACCACAGCCGGCCTGCCTGCACGTTGAAGCGGGCATCGGCCAGGCCGCTGCCGGCGCTGCTGACCTGGACGGGCTTGGCGGCGGTGCCCTGGGCATCGAGCACGACATCGCGTTCATCGGAGAGTTTCAGGTCCGTCTCATCGGCGGGGCGAATGACCAGCGGGCCGGTCCAGTTGACGACGAGGTCGGTGGCCCGGGCGGGGGCAATAGGCCCGGGGGTATCGGGAATCCGCAGCACGGGGGCGGTAGAGGCGATGGGGGCGGGGGCGGCGGCCGCGCCGGTGGCGGGCGCCGTGGCGGTGGCGGGGCCGGCAAGTTCGCCCGCCGCCATGAAGAGCAGATAGAGCCGGTCGCTGGTGAGCGAGTTGGCGCCGTAGACGGCTTTGACGTCCTGGGCGAAGCTCATGCGGTAGGTGGTGGGGGCTTTGGCTGGCTGGGAGGCGGCCGGCGTGGTGGCGGATGCGGCGGGGGCGGTCTTGGTGGAGGTCGCGGGGGCGGTTTTGGTGGTTTCGTCGAGGGAGAACATTTTGGGGTCGAGGTCGCGGATGACGACCTTGTCGCCGTGGTCGATGCCCATGAAATCGATGCGTTTGGCCTTGCGATTGAAGGCCAGTTGCAGGCCCCGGGCGTCGAAGTCGATTTTTTGGGAGCGGATGTGGATGCCGCCCGGGGTGGTGAGGACTTCCTTGATGCCATCGAGATGGAGGGTGCCATCGAGGTAGACGCGGAGGCCGCCGGCGAGCAGGTCGTTGGGTACGGGGGGGGCATCGAGGGTGGGGTTGATGGTCATGCGGACGTCGCCTTCGAGCATGCCTTCGCGCACGGTGATGGTGTCAAGCTTGCTGGGCAGGGCGGTGCCGCCGGGGGCGCCGGGGGCGCCGGCGCGTTTGGGGCCTTGTTCGACGATCATGCGGCAAGTTGTGGCACGGACCTGGATGGTGCGGCCCGGGTCGTAAAAAGTGGCCAGGGGATTGGACATCAGGAACTGGCCGGGGAGCGGATTCTGGTTTTCATCGCGAATGGGTTCGGGGGATTTGGAGGCGGAGATGACGTACAGGAGGTTGCCGTTGTCATCGCGGGCTTCATAGGACATGGGGAGGGTGGCGGGCCCGGTGGTTAGGCCGCGTTTGGGCTTTTTGCCGCCGAGGGCGTCGGGGCCGCTGACGTACTGGTAGAGGAGGAAGGCCCCCAGCATGAGGGCGAGACCCAGGATGAACAGGGCGATTCTTTTTAGCATGGGAGGGAGTGTACCACCGGTGGTTGCGGTTGGTCCATTCGGGCGGGGGAGAATGAGTGCGGCCCGACGGGTGGCGGGGGGGTGTTCGCGCCACCGCTGATACGGCAGCGTGGGGAGTCATTGGGCGACCAACCGTTCTGCCGCGGCCTTGAGAATTGGCAGATCGCGTGCCACGACAAGCCAGACTTCATTCAAATCGATGTTGTCATAGTCATGGATCAAGACATCGCGAAAGCCGGCCACCGCACGCCAGGGAACCTCGGGCGTTTTTTCGCGCAGTGCCGGAGATATTCGTTTTGCGGCTTCCCCGATGATTTCACAGTTTCGCAACACGGCATCCTGCGCCATTGGATTCTGCTCGAAGGCGGCACGGCCTTGGGTGGTGTATGCTTCGATACGACCGATGGCTTGGAGAATGTGCCGGAGATATAGGCGTTCGTCTTTCACAGGTCCACGCGCTCCCGGAGGATTTGGTCGCAGAGTGCGGGGTTGAGCGATTTGCGGTTGATGACATCGACCGGGCGTCCGAGGAGGTCTTCGAGGTCGTGTTTGAGGGCGATACGGTCGAGCAAGGAGCGATTGGCGTCGAGTTCGACGAGCAGGTCGATGTCGCTGGTGTCGGTAGCCTGGCCACGGGCCAGCGAGCCGAAGACGGACAGGTGGCGGGCTCCATGGCGATCGGCGATGCGCTTGATTTCAGCGCGGCGCGACAACATGTCGTTGAGTAGAATCATGGCCAGAGACTCCGCAAGAACCACTGAATCATACGCGTGCGCGGGCGGATTACTCAAGGGCGAAGGAGACGCATTTGCCAGAACAAATCACGCCAGTGAGGGCACCGGCGGCACTGCATGAGGATGAGGATGAGGATGACGGGTGTAATTCCTGCGAGGTTCCAGACGAGGTCACGGATGAGGGGGTGTGTTGGCGCGGCAGAATTAGGATGGGAGGGTGGGATGATGGTACACGAACGGAACTGAGGAAATTTGAATTTTGTGAATGTTGGCGATGCCAGTGGATTGGGTGGAGTTTGTCAACGAGCCGCAGACGGCGGAGGATGATCCAGCCCAGGGGCAAACGAGCTTGAAAGTCCTGAATGCAGGCGAATGCGGCCTCGTCAATTACGAGTGAACTTATCGATGTCGTCGTACGTGCCGAACTCGCCATCACCGCCAGTGGATATAATATTGTACTCGCCTTCGCCAGCAGTATCAGGCCCCTGATATTGAAACGGGTGGCCCCATTTGTCGAGGGGCACTTCGTCCATTTGCATCCTCCAGGTGGCGTCCATTCCAGGTGGTCGTTTAACCAGAGCCTGAAGACCTTCATTGGAAGTAGGGTAACGGCCATTGTCGAGCTCGAAATTTTCCAATGCCATTTTCAGATTGGATATTTCCGCAATGGTCGCCTTTCTCCGTGAATCATCAAAACGTCTAGCACTCATGTTACTCTGAGATGACTGATTGTGCAGAATGATGGTCACTTCAAACGTAACAATGACCAGCAGAATAATTGGTAAAGTAACCCAGAGCCAGACAAGGGAGGCTTTTTTAGGGGTGTTGGGTTCAACGGTCACCGGAGCGGCTTGGGAAGCAGGAACAGTGGCAGGAGCAAAGAGCCCGCGTGCCTGATTGGCGGCAATCCACGTGGTCATATCCTCGCGTATCACCATGTCGGTGGGTCGGATTTGACCGGCACCAGCGAGTGCTCTGAGAGCTTCGGCGGAAACGGGGCCCAGCCGCTGGTCGCCTTGCTGGTAATACCATAAATTCGCCATGGAATTCCTCCCGAAAGTACAGCATCAGCTATTGTGAGCGAACATATGGCCCCCATGATAAGGGGCATAGGGGACTGGAATCAATAACCGCCCCTAACTGCCTAACTGCCCTGACCCTCATACGGGCGAGCGGGCGGGCCGGGGCATGGTTCTTTTGCCGGGAGGGTCACGGGAGGGGGGAGATTCCAGCGCCGCTTCCGCGGCTTGGCACAATTTGTGGGGGCGCACAACCCACGACGGCGCTGCGCTTGTCGTGGGCTACTCTCGTGCCGCCGCTACCGCGGCTCCTGTGGGCGGCGCTGCCGCGGCTCCATGCACGGGGAGGCCATTACCTGAATCGGAGCGGGCCGCCGCTGCCGTGGCTCCTGTGGGCGGCGCTTCGGCGATACATATGGGCGGCGCTGCCGCGGCTCTCGTGTACGGAGCGCTCACACCTCTTCGGCGAGGATGGCGGACAACTGCTGGCTGACTTCGGTGATTTGTTCGGCGGTGAGGTGGGGGTTGATGACATGGACCGGGGCGGTCCAGCCGCCG
>CAIPTQ010000381.1 GCA_903868035.1 uncultured Phycisphaerales bacterium | reverse complement strand
GGCGCTGGGGGTGGCGACGATGCTGGGGTATTTCCGGGTGGCGTGGGCGTCGGAGGCGGCGGCGGGGATTATTGCTGGATTCATGCTGCTCCAGGGGTTGGAGCTGATCGTCAACGCGTGCCGGAGCTATTCGAGCATTGAGGAGCTGGATCAGGAGGCGGTGGATTTGCAGGCAACGCCGCTGGTGCCGATGCTGGCGTCGGTGTGGCTGGGGGGGTTGCGGCTGTTGATGGCGCAGAGCGTGGGGCTGTCGGGGGAAGGAAAGAAGGGGGAGCGGGGGGTGGTGGCGCGGCTGATGCCACGGGTGCTGGTGGCGATTTTAGTGATCGCGATCGGGGTATCGTGTTTGCGGGTGGTGCCGCCGGGGCAGGTGGCGATATTGGAGCGGCTGGGGTATACGCCGGTGGATGCGGATTTGCGGCCGCTGCCGAGCGCGATCAAGCATCCAGGTCTGCATGTCACGTATCCGTGGCCGATAGACCAGTTAGTGTATATACCGACGGAGGAGTTGCAACTGGTGGATGTGGGGACGGAACTGCATGCGACGGGGGAGTGGAAGAACATTGATTTTTCATTCTGGATGGTGCGGCCCAAGAGCAGTGACGAAAAGGAGGCGGCCGATTTGTTCATCACGGGCGATCCGGGCTCGCCGCAGTTTTTGGAGACGTACATCCAGGTGCGGTGGCGGGTGGCGGATCCGTCGCGGTTTTACTCGGCGATGTCACACAGCGAATATTTCGCGAAGGAGGCGGCGGATATGCGGGCGCTGCCGATTTATGAGGCGCTGGTGCAGCAGGCGACATCGCAGGCGGTAACGCAGACGTTCGCGATCCACACGATGGAGCACATACTGATCACGGATCGGGCGGAGGTGGAGGAGCATTGCCGGCAGATTTTGCAGGGAAAGCTGGACGCGTTATGCCGGCTGCCAAGTGATCCGCCACCCGATCCGCTACATCCGGAGCAGACACCAAAGGGGATCGAGGTGGCGTATTTAACGATCAAGGATTTGCATCCGCCGTACTGGAAGGCGGACCACGGGGACCAGACCAAGGAAGTGATCGGGGGCCGGATGATGCAAAATGAGAAGGGGGTATATGTGCTGGACGACAACCCGGAGCGGAGCGTGAAGACGGCGCGGGGACCGGCGAGCGCGTTTGAACTGGTGGTGTCGATGCGGGAGTTCAAGGAGCAACTGATCAACATGGCGCAGGCGCAGAGCATCGCGGTGCAGAACCTGGCGCACGGCGATGCCGAGAGCGAGAAGGCGAATGCCCAGGCGTACAGTTCGGAGAAAATCGCCAAGGCGCGGGGGGAGGCGGACCGGTTTGTGGAGATGACGCAGGCGATGAGCATTGCGGAACTGGACTTGCTGAAGCGGCGGCTGCTGTTTGACACGGCGAAGGATTTATTCGACCCGGTAAACAAGATCATTGTGGATCCGGCGGTGAGCGATGTGGTGATCATCCAGAATACGGAGAAGAACAGCGGGGGGTTCAGGCCGCCGGGGCAGTGACGTAACCACGAAGAAGTAAGAAGTTAGAAGTAAGAAGTTAGAAGTTAGAAGTTAAGAGTTGATGAAAGGGTTTGATATGCGGCGGGTGATGCTTGGGGTTATCGGGTTTTTGGTGCTGGCGGTGTTGTTCATCGTATTGTGTACCTTTGTGAAGCGGCCTTATGAGCGGGTGCTGTTGCTGCGGTTTGGGTCATTGGTGGAGGAACCGGGGCAGGCGCGGATTTGCTACAACTGGTACTTGAAATTTCCGACGGACAGCGTGGTGCGGTTTGACACGCGGCTGCACTTGTACACGGGGCCGCTGAAGGAGATGCCGACGGCGGGGTCGGAGCTGGTGAGCGTACGGACGTTCGCGGCGTGGCGGATCGTGGATCCGGTGAAGTTTTACAAGAACACGGGGGGGAGCGACGAGCGGGCGCAGAGCATGATCGACCAGATCATCCAGGGACTGGTGCCGGGGAAGATCGTGGGGCATCACCTGGACGAGCTGTTCAACGCCGACGAGAGCAAGATTCAGACGAGCAAGATCGAGGCGGAGATCGCGGCGGCGGCGACGGAGGACATATATTATCCGGACGGGAAGACGGTGAAGACGCCGGGGCTGCGGTCGATGGGGATACAGATGGCGGAGATCGGTTTTTCACGGATGGCGTTTGCGCCGTCGAACGCGTCGAACGTGTATGACCGGATGGTGGCGGAACTGAACAAGAAGGCGATTGCGTACCAGACGGAAGGCCTGGCACAGGCCAATATCATCCGGGCGGAAGGGAAGCAGAAGGCGGAGGCGGAACGGGCGGAGGCGGTGCGGCTGGCGCAGCAGATACGGGGCCAGGGGGACGCGGAGGCGAACCGGATTTTGGCAGCGGTGCAGAAGACGCCGCAGGCGGTGGCGTTTTACCAGTATTGGAAGAGCCTGGAGTTTTTGAAGTCGTCGCTGGTGAAGAACACGGTGCTGGTGCTGTCGTCGGACAGCGTGATTTTGAAGGGTTTGTTCCAGGCGCCGGAGAACGGGCAGGCGGCCCCGGCGGCGACGTTGCCGGGGGAGGCGTTGAAGGTGGTGCCGGTGGCGGAGACGCGGCCGAGGTGATTTTTGATTTTTGATTTTTGATTTTCGATTGGATTAGCCCATGACTGAATCTGAAATGACAACAACCCCCAGCGCACCGGGTTCCGGGGGGAAGCGGTTTATGCGGGCGCATTATATTTTGCTGTATTTTCTGGGGGCGGCGGTGGCGATCTGGCTGGCCTCGGGGTTTTACCAGGTGCAGGTGGACCAGGTGGCGATTGTAGAGCGGCTGGGGCAGTTTTTATCGACGCCCGCAGGGAAGGCGATCACGGTGGAGCACGGACTGCACTATCACCTGCCGTGGCCGATCGACCGGGTACACGTGATCTCGGTGTTGCAGACGATGACGATGACGGTGAAGGCGTTCAACGTATCGCCGGCGGAATACGACGATTTCAAGCGGGAGTACCTGCAGAACGCGGACAACCCGTTCGCGGGGAATCCGGTGGCGATGAACGCGATATTCAACCCGTATTTGATCGCGGCGGACAAGAGCGTGCTGCACATGGAGATGAGCGTAACGTTCAAGGTGGGCGATCCGGAGCTGTGGCTCAAGGCGATATCGCATGATTACCACACGACGTACGACCCGGAGGCGCGGGACGACCTGCGGAACACGTTCATGCAGCAGATCGCGCAGCGGGCGATGATTGCGCAGACGGCGCGGCTGTCGTTTGACAGCCTGCTGCTGGAGAAGCGGGAGAACTTGCCATCGACCTTGCAGACGCTGATGAGCGAGGGTCTGGTGATCAACACGACGGACGCCAGCGATCCGAAGAAGGCGGCGCAGATCGACCTGGGGATCCAGGTGCAGGGAGTGCAGGTGACGGCGCTGCGGCCGCCGGACGCGATCAAGTCGTTTCGGGACAACGTGTTGGCGCAGCGGGTGGCGCGGAACACGGCCCAGTCGGTGGCGGAGGCGGAGGCCAAGTCGATGTTGACGCAGGCAGAGGGGGAGAAGCAGACGCTGGAACTGGACGCGCGGGCGTATAAGACGACGACGGAACAGGCGGCCCGCGGCGAGGCGCAGCGGTTCGAGCAGGTGCTGGCGCAGTACGAGAACGCCCCGGATGTGACGCGGTGGAATTTGTTCGTGGAGGCGGCGACGACGGTGACGGGGAACGCGAAACGGATATTTTTTGCGCGGCCGGGGCAGAAGACGTATATTGAGATTGATCCGGCGGTGTTTGACGCCAAGCAGGCGGTGCCGGGGAAGTGATTGAACCGGGCGCCGGGGTCGATTAGGCTGCGGCGTTGTTTTTTGGAGTAGCACATGGCTGAAGCGTCCCCCCCCCCCCCATCCACATTCGCGTCACCGCCCCCGCCGCTGCCGGGCGCGGCCGTTGGGCCCATGCCGCGGGCGGGGATTGATCCGGGGATACCGGCGATTGAGACGGTGGGACTGTCGAAGGTGTTTCCGGGGTTCTGGCGGTCGCAGTATGTGGCGGCGCTGACGGATTTGAACTTGACGGTGCAGCGCGGGGAGATATTCGGGCTGCTGGGGCCGAACGGGTCAGGCAAGACGACGACGATCAAGCTGCTGCTGGGGCTGATCAATCCAACGAGCGGGACGGCGCATGTGCTGGGGAAGCCTTCGGGGGATCAGGAGTCGCGGCGGAATATCGGGTATCTGCCGGAGGAGACGTATCTGTACCGGTTTTTGAACGCCCGACAGACGCTGGATTTTTATGCGCGGCTGTTCAACATGAACCGGGCGCAGCGGGGGCGGGCGGTGGAGTTTTATTTGGATTTTGTGGGGTTGGACCGGTCGGTGCGGCGGCGGCGGATCGGGACGTATTCGAAGGGGCAGGCTAGGCGCGTGGGGCTGGCGCAGGCGCTGCTGAATGATCCGGAATTGGTGATTCTGGATGAGCCGACGTCGGGGCTGGACCCGCTGGGGACGCTGGAGATGAAGAATTTGATCAAGGAGTTGAAGAAGGCGGGGAAGACGGTGCTGCTGTCATCGCATAATCTTTCGGATGTGGAGGATGTGTGCGACCGGATTTGCATATTGTACCGGGGGCGGATTGAGGTGGAGGGGACGATTGATTCGCTGCTGGAGGTGAAGGACGTGTTCAAGGTGGAAGCGCGGAACGTGCCGGCGGAGCTGCAGGGGCGGATGGTGGAGATGCTGCGGAGCGCGGGGGCGGAGGGGATCACGCCGGGGGTGCAGCGGAGCCGGCTGGAGGATTTGTTCAAGCGGATGGTGCTGGAGAAGCAGGCGGAGGAGCGGGGAAGATGATGGAGCGGCGGAACAAGACGATGCGGATGGTGTTGTGGGTGCTGGCGATTGTGGTGCTGGCACACATCGTGGGGGGTGGGCTGCTGGCGTTGTGGGCGGCGGGGGTGATGGAGTTGAGCTGGTCGCAGGTGGTGATCTGGCAGATACGGGCGTATGTGCTGATACCGTTCGTGCTGCTGGGGTGGCGGGAGATGGGGCTGCTGTTCCGGCGGCCGGCGAAGAACATGGGGGCGGGGTGGAAACGGGTGTGGGCGGTGGCGCGGGCGACGATGTTCGAGGCGTGGTCGGGGCGGGTGTGGCTGCTGCCGGTGCTGTGGCTGGGGGCGGGGCTGGGGCTGATCCTGGCGGTGCGGCCGTTTGACGAGTCGGAGCGGATACCGCTGTACATCCGGATGTTGCTGACGAGCCAGGAGGCGCTGCTGCTGATCATGATGTGGGTGATGGCGTGCGTGTCGCTGCCGCGGGAGCGGGAGCGGAAGATACTGGTGACGAATGCGAGCAAGCCGCTATCGCGGCTGGAGATTATTCTGGGGAAGATCACGGGGTTCGGGGCGGTGGCGGCGCTGCTGCTGGTGGCGATGGGGCTGGCGAGTTTGGTGGTGCTGCACATCGCGGACGGGAACGTGCGAAAGCGGGCGCAGGAGGCGTATGACATCCAGCGGCGGGACTTCAACAAGACGCTGACGACGCCGTCGGAGGGGCTGCGGCAGTTGGCGGAGCAAGGCTCGCTGTACGCGTACAATTATATTGGGGTGCCGGCGAACGAGATGAACATCGGGGTGATCAGGTTTCCGCAGGAGCCGGGGGCGTTGCCGATACGCGGGTTGATCGGGGGGACGCAGGAGAAGGCGATCTATCATTTCGGGCCGCGGCTGGAGACGCCGGAGCTGGCGACGCTGCTGCCGGCGGGGCAACGGCCGTATTTCGTGTTTTTCTATCCCTATGAAATCCGGAACAATCCGCAGTTTCCGCCCCCGTCGAAGGTGCAGATTCGCGTGACGGCATATGCCACGGGACCGGCCAGTTCGCCGCAGGAGAAAGTGCTGACCCTGAACGACCAATTCTTCGCGGTCTGGGAACCGGACCGGCCCGACGAGTTGTTTACAACGTTCGACGGGAAATTCAACATCGTCAAGGATCGCGGGCTGGTGACGGTGGAGGTGACCTGTCCGACGCCGGGGGTGCTCCTGACGATGCTCGACGGGGCGGATCCGGACGCCAAGGGGGCGCCGGACACGTTGACGAACATCGAGTTCAACAACCGCTATGCGGATTACTTTCCGGGCACGCCGCAGAGCGCCAATTATCCCAGCGCACGGCCGGTGGTGCGCGGCTTTGAGCGGCGGGAGCGGCAGGAGATCGAGGGGCCCAAGGACAAGCAACCGCTGCGCGAACTGGCGTACTACCGCTTTCCCGGGCCGAGCATCCGGAATGTGCCGGTGGATGAGAAGGGCAACTTCAATCTGTCCGTGCAGTTGGAGACGTACAAGGCGGACAATCCGCAGGATCCCACATTTGTCCACATCCTGGTTCACTCGCGGGATCTCACGGGCGTGCCCGATTTTGAAATCGCGCGGCAGCAGGTGGATGAGAAGCGCCTGGTGACGATACCGGTGCCGGCGGCGAATCTGGGGGACAAGGATCCCGTACACCGGGGCGACCTGGTCGTGCGGCTGTACTGCGCCACGCCGGGGCATTCGATATCCCTGAACGAAAACTCGGTGCGGATCGAACTGCGGCAGACGCCGTTCTTCATCAATTTATTCAAGAGCGAGGCGGTCATCTTCATGGAGGCGCTGCTGCTGATCACGCTGGGGGTGACGTGCTCGGTGCGGGTGGGCTGGCCGATCGCGATGTTCTGCTCGGCGCTGGGCTATATGTTCGGGCACTTTGTGGACTTCATCGCGGGCCTGCAGGAATACGGGGGGCTGGGGGCGCTGAATTACAACCCCTACGGGCAGCATACGGCGCTGTTCAATTTTTTCGACACGGCAGCCGGCGCGCTATGGAAGCTATTGGGGTTCATTTCGATCCTGGTGCCGAACTTCAATTTGTATCAGCCGCAGCAGTACATCGCGAGCATGCAGAACATGCCGTGGTCGGTGCTGGGGTATGATGCGCTGAACACCGTGATTTTCGCGGTGCCGTTCATTGGGTTGGCGTATTTGTTATTCCGCAAGCAGGAGTTGGGATGATGGTTAGTGGTCAGTGGTCAGTGGTCAGTAGCTCGTGGATAGAATATGAGAAAGAGTGATATGAGTCGGAGCAACCAAGGAGCGGCGGCGGGCACCGTGCGCGTGTCGCGGTGGCGCTCGGAGACGCGGCGCGACCAGTTGCTGGCGGGCGTCATCGGGATCGCGCTGCTGGCGTGCGCGGCGGGGCTGCGGAACGTGCTGGAATACCGCCGCACGATGACCAACGCCAACGGCGTGCAACTGGTGCGTGAAGACCCGGAATCGGAGAAAAAGCTCAGCTCGCTGGCCGTGACGTTCCCGCGGCTGACGTTCGGGGGCATGCGCGGGGTGGCCTCGACCTACCTGTGGATCCAGGCCGAGGAGGACAAGAACAACCGCAAATGGGACGACCTGGAAACCAAGTACGACCTGATCGGCGCGCTGCAGCCGTATTTCGCGTCGGTCTACATCTACCACTCGTGGAACCAGGCGTACAACCTGTCGGCGCAGTGGCAGGAACAGGAGATCAAATACAAGTGGGTGCTCGACGGCATCGCGTACCTGTACAAGGGGGAGGACTTCAATCCGGCCAATCCGGACATCCTGTACGAGGAAGCGCAGTTGTATGCCCAGAAACTGGGTGCGGCATCGGAGCGCTTGTTCTACCGCGAGCACTGGCGCAACGACATCTCCCGGCTGCACGAACTCAATGACAAGCCGGAGAGCTCGAAGGACGCGACCGTGGCCCTGCAGAACGTGCGGAAATTCGTCACCCGCCGCGACCCGCGCGACCCCCCCACCGCGCGGAGCTACTTCCACACCGAGGAGCTGCCCGATCCGGCGCAGCGGGCCACGGGGACCGGCTGGGGCATACGGATTTATCCCGACATCGACGTGGAGAAGGGCTTCAACCTGTTCAAGGACCGGGGGGACGGGAAGCAGGCGCGGGAACCGATGGACTTCCGCTACGGCGTGTCGCCGTTTTACTTCGGGTACATCGAGTACAAGCGGTGCCTGGCGCTGCCGGTGGGGCCGACGTACACGGGTTTGCAGGTGATCGACGCGTGGCCGGCGATGTCGCTGCGGCTGTGGTGCCGGGATGATTTGACGTATTTGGGGGAGACGATGCGGGGGCTGTTCGGGCCGACGCCGAACAAGGCGCTGCTGGCGGACAGCACGGCATTCAACGACAAGGTGGCGGAAATCCACGACTGCTACCGGAACATCCAGATGATCGCCCCGCGCGCGATCGAGTTGTTCGACGACGACCTGACACGGTATCCGCGGAACGTCTACGTCCACACGAAGCACAAGCTGGAAACCGCGTCGTACAAGGAGATCGCCAAGGCGGAGATCAAGCTGTTCGACACGCTGGCGGCGTGGCAGCTCAACGGACGGAAGCTCGACGGCGACAAGGGCGCGGCGCTCAAGACGGACCTGCTGGCGGCGATCGCCCTGTACAATCAGGCGTATCCGGTGACGCTCCAATGGGTGGACAGCATGTATCCCATCCGGGTGGGCCAGCCGGTGAACCCGGACCGGTATGACTTCGAGCGGTTTGCCAACGCGCTGCAGGCGCGGATCAAGGGGATCGAGGCGCTGCTGGTTTTGCCGGCGGGGCTGGAGGCGGACATGGGGTTTTTGACGGAGGATGTGGTGGAGAGGTGAGGGGGGATTTTCGATTTTCGATTTTCGATTTTTGATTTTTGATTTTCGATTTTCGATTTTTGATTTTTGATGGTCAATATTTGCGCGAAATAGGGGGTGAAAATGCTGTTTGCGCGGGTATTTGGGGGGATTCGCTGTTGTGATGATATGTGAGAAAAGACGCGTGTTTATTGGGGGAAATGGGTTTGGGGGTGCGGGAAAAGTGGACCAAAGTCGACACTAAGTTGACATCAAGTTGACGGAAGTTGACGGAAAGTGGGCGGAAGTTGATGGAAATTGAGGGAAGAACACGGAAACAGTGGTGAGTGGTCAAATGGTGAAATAGGACGGTTTGGTCGGAATTTGTTTGACTTTGCCGTAAGTTGGGGTACGTTTAGGTTATTCTTAATTGCGGTGTTTGC
>CAIPTQ010000380.1 GCA_903868035.1 uncultured Phycisphaerales bacterium | reverse complement strand
CCGAAATATCAGGCGCAGATTCAGGAAATGCACGAGCACGACAAGGCGGCCGCGACGCTCGACGAGACCCTGCCGGACGTCGGCGAGCACGTGCAGGGCCGCACGGGCGGGGCGGTGACGCTGGCGATGGGAATGGCGTACATCCTGAACACGGCGGTCCACAACGTGATCGGCAATCCCACCACGCCGCCCGCGTGGCTGGGCGATCTGTTCAAATACTGGTATCACTTCGCCATCATGTTCGAGGCGCTGTTCATCTTGACGACCATCGACACCGGGACGCGCGTGGGGCGGTTCCTGCTGCAGGAGACGATGGGTAAATGGATCACGCCCCGGCTGGCGCAGACGGACTGGTGGCCCTCGGCGATTTTGTCCACGGCGCTGATTACGCTGGGTTGGTGGTATTTCCTGAGCGCCCAGGCCTTCGACGCCATCTGGGCGATGTTCGGCATCGCCAACCAGATGCTCGCGGTGATGGCGCTGGCGATCGCCTCGGCGACGCTGGCGCGCAACGGCAAGCGGCGGTATATCTGGGTCACGCTGGGGCCGATGTGCTTTGTCACCCTCACCACGGTTAGTGCCGCGGTGGTGATGCTGTATCGATACGCGGCCAGGATTCAGGCGGGCGAACGGCTCAATCCGATTATTTCCGGGGTGTGCGTACTCGCCATTCTGGCGTGCAGCCTGGTCGTCGTCGTGGGCGCGATGCGGACGATACTGAAAAATCCCGTGGATGCGGAAGCGGGCGCTAAAACCTGATTGCAGGTTGCCGTGATTCCCTAAGGATTCCTGTTATGAACGCCTTTTTGCTGTCCATCGGTGATGAGTTGGCTTCCGGCCTGACGGTTGACACGAATTCAGCCTGGCTGGCCCAGCGTTTGGGGACGCTGGGCATCCGCACGATCGCACACGTGACGGTGGGCGATGACTTGCAGGCGATCGCCACGGCGATCCGCGCGGCCTGCGAGCATCTGGAAGGGCGGCTCGATCCGGCGGACAAGGCGGCGGTGCTGCTGATCTCCGGCGGGCTGGGGCCCACCGCGGACGATCTCACCCGCCAGGCCCTGGCCGACGCCCTGAGCCAGCCGCTGGTGGAAGACCCCGATGCCATGCTGCAAATCGAGCGGTTTTTCAAGTCGATCAACCGGCCCATGGCGGCCTCCAACCGGTTGCAGGCGCTGCGCCCGCGGGAGGCGAGCATCATCGAGAACCCGGCGGGCACCGCGCCGGGGCTGCGGGTCCGGAAGGACAATGTGGAGATATTTGTGATGCCCGGCGTGCCCCGGGAGATGAAGGAGATGTTCGTGCGGGGTGTGGCGCCGGCGCTGGAGGCGCAGCGGGCGGAGCGCGGGGGGGATATGAGTGTGACGCAGGTGGCGAAGATCAATACCTTTGGTCTGGGGGAATCGAACTTGGGCGAGAAGATCAAGGACCTGATGGCGCGAACCCAACCCCCTACCATCGAAAATCAAAAATCAAAAATCGAAAATCCCGTCACGACGTCCGTGGGCACCACCGTCCACGAAGGCATCGTCTCCGTCCGCATTTATGCCACCGGCCCGCAAGACGAAGCGCAGGCCGCCACCGCACAACTCCGGCAGGTGATTCAGCAGCGCCTGGGCCCGTTGATTTTTTCCGAGGAAGACGAGCCTCTGGAAGCCGCTGTCGCGGGGCTGCTCAAGCAAACCCATCACACCCTGGCCACCGCGGAATCCTGCACCGGCGGGCTGCTGGCGACCATGCTCACCAACACCGCCGGTTCGTCGGCCTACTTCCTCCGCGGCTGGGTCACTTACGCCAACAGCGCCAAGCATGATGAACTGGCGATCCCCGAGGATCTGCTGGCGGCACACGGAACGGTGTCCGAGCCCGTCGCGCGGGCCATGGCCGAAGGCGCCAAACGTATCGCCGAGACCGATTACGCCCTGGCCACCACCGGCATTGCCGGCCCCGACGGCGGCAGCCCGGAGAAACCGGTGGGCACCGTCTGGATTGCCCTGGCAACGCCGAGCGGCACGCTGGCCCGGAAATTCATCTTCCCCGGCAACCGCCAGCAGGTGCGCCTGCGCGCGGCTCAAATGGCTCTGGCGCTGCTGCGCTGGCAACTGATGGGCGTGGCGGCACCCATATAGCTTCTCCTCAAGTGGCCATGTGGGGAGTATAATCGCCCGCCATGATGATGCGCTTTGGATTATTGTTTCCCGAAGTGTCCGTTGAGGAGACGCGTACGGCGGTAGTGAAGGCTCCCTGGCCTGACGACCTGCCCGACGCGCTGCCGGTCGACGAGTACGGTTTTGACGAGCATTACTGTGCCGACCGCACATGCGATTGCCGGCGCGTCCTTTTGTATGTGTATGCCCGGCATGCCAGCGCCCATGTCGCCACGATCAGTCATGCGTTTGATCCGCCGGGGAAGAACAAGTTGATTCGTGAGCAGACTTTTCTCGATCCCATTCTGCCGCAATCAGAGTTGGCGCCAATGCTTCTGGAGTTGTTCCAGCGGGAGGTTCTCGCCGACCAGGCATATCGCCAGCGTCTCCGCACACACTACCGCATGTTCAAATCCGTTGTGAACAACCCCTTCCATCCCGCCCACCGCAAACTCCGCGCATAAAAAAACCGCACACGTTGCGTCAGACGATTGCTTGATTGGGGGAAGTGGATGGGGGAATAATTGTTAAAAAATGCCGTTTGATTGCCACTACCCAATGCGTTTCAAGGTCCAAGGCATGCGTCGTGCGGTTTTCTGTTGCAGCCGCTGGCTGAACATCTGCTTTCCGAAGGCACCTCCTGCACTAAACTGTGCGGCAGCGTTTCTCTGCTTGAATTATCCCCACCGCGAACCCGAAAAACAAGCGAAATCCGGATGGCCGATATCCGCATTACTGCCGGATGACCTCCTGGTCGGTAATAATCAGGTTCATGGGGACGTCGTGGGGTTCAGCGGGGATTTCCTCGGCCAGCAGTTGTTCGTGAAAGCACAAGGCGCAGCGGAGGCCCTGGAAGTCCTGCTGGGCCAGAAAGCGGTCATAGAAGCCCTTGCCCCGGCCGACGCGGTAGCCGCGTCGGTCGAAGGCCAGACCCGGGACGACGATCAGGTCGATGAGGTCGAGCGGCACGGCGGTGCCGGTGACGGGTTCGCGGACGCCCCCCCCGGTGGCGGCCCCGGGGCCGGCGACTTTGATGCCCACGTCGAGGGAGCGGATTTCCACGGGGGTCATGCGCTGGGAGTTCCAATCGACGCGCGGGGCGGCGACGTTCTTGCCTTCCTGCCAGGCGTGGACGGCCAGGGTGGAGGTTTCGACTTCGGTGGGCATGGAGAGGTAGATCATGATCATCTGGGCGTGCTTGAATTCGCGCGTGGCGAGGAGCTGGTTGCACGCGGCCAGCGAGCGCGCGTGGCGGTCCGCGGGCGTGAGGGCCAAAAGGAAGGCTTTCATGTCGGCGCGGATTTGGTTCTTGTTCATGCGAAGCTCGATTCTGGCAAGTGAGCCGTGAACAATGATCAATGAACAATGATCAATGATCAAGGGCGCGAGGGGGGCTTTTTTGGTCATTGAACTTTGGTCATTGCTCCTTGGGGCCTTGGCCTTGGGCAAACGCGGCACGGATTTTGGCCAGTTTTTCCAAATACGCCCGAAACACGGCTTCTTTTCCCCGGTCGGTGGGGCGGTAGTAGGTTTTATCCACGCCCAGGTATTCCTGCGGCACGTAGCCTTCGGGGAAGTCGTGGGCGTACTGGTAGCCTTCGTGGCCCAGTTGCTTGGCACCGGGATAGTGCGTGTCGCGGAGGTGGCGGGGGACCGGGATGGTGCGGTTGTTTTCCACATCGGCGGTGGCTTCCCCGATGGCCACGGTGGCGGCATTGCTCTTGGGGCAGCAGGCCATGTAGGTGACGGCCTGTGCCAGAGTGAGCTGCGCTTCCGGCAGGCCGATGAATTCGACGACCTGGATCATCGCCGCCGCCAGAATCAGGGCCGCCGGGTCGGCATTGCCGATGTCCTCCGAGGCGAGAATCGCGATGCGCCGGGCGATGAACCGCGGCTCCTCGCCGGCGTGCAGCATCCGGGCCAGCCAGTAGATCGCGGCGTCCGGATCGCTGCCGCGCATGGACTTGATCAGGGCGCTGGCCGCGTCGTAATGCTCGTCGCCAGCGGCGGAGTAGACCACGGCCTTGCGCTGGATGGATTCCTGCGCGACGGCCAGGTCGATGACGATTTTGCTCCCGGTGTTCTGCTCACGCTTGCCGCCGGAAAGCACCGCGATTTCCAGGGCCATCAGGGCGCGGCGGGCGTCGCCGTCGGAGGTGCGGACCCAGTGGTCGATGGCGTCGGCGTGAAGGTCCAGCGGCAGGTTGCCATAGCCGCGGTCCTGGTCGGTGGTGGCGGCCCGGACGATGGCGCGAATCTCCGGTTCGCCCAGAGGCTCAAACTGAAAAATCTGCGAGCGGCTGACCAGGGCGGAATTGACGGAGAAGAACGGATTTTCGGTGGTGGCGCCGACGAGAATGATGAGGCCCAGTTCGACATCGCCCAGGAGGATGTCCTGCTGGGATTTGTTGAAGCGGTGGATTTCATCCAGGAACAGAACCGTGCGGCGGCCCGTGTCGCCGAGGCGAACCTTGGCTTCCGCCAGGACTTCGCGCACCTCCTTCACCCCCACCCCGGCGGCATTGAGTTCGACAAAATGGCAGTTGGTCTTGGCGGCGATCAGGTGGGCGAGAGTGGTCTTCCCCGTGCCGGGGGGGCCGTAAAAAATGACGCTCGTCAGCCGATCCGCCTCAATCATCCGGCGCAACAGCTTCCCCGGTCCCAGAATGTGATCCTGTCCGGTGAATTCCTCCAGCGTGCGCGGGCGCATGCGCGCCGCCAGCGGCATGGAGGCGGCGCGGCGTTTTTCGCGGGCGGGTTCGAAGAGATCGGGCATGGAACACTCCTGGCAGGTCGAACGTGGTTCGCCATGGCGGACATAATATCCAGCCCATGGTATACGTACAGCAGGGCATGAGCGACTACTCGCAGTTGGGGTCGGAAAAACGGCATCCACCGATATTCGACACCACTCGAGCAGCTCGGCCGACTGGGCTGCCGGGACAATTTTGGCCAGGGCTATCCAGGGCGTTGCCCTGGTCATCGGTGGCCGACGCCAGGACAAAATAAATTTCAGTTTTGTTATCCGCCGAAGAGGGAGTGGGGCTGGAAATAGCCTTTGTGGTCGAAGTAGGCGAGGGCTTCGGCGGTGGAGCGGAAGACTTTGGTGGCGGTTTGGGTGATGAAGGGGGAGGGTTCCTGGGCGGGTTTCCAGATGACGTAGGTTTCGCGGCCGTGGTCGTGGGCGTGCTGGAGTTCGCGTTCGACGCCGCTGGAGAGGCCGGGTTTGCCGGCAACTTTCGCCCCCCCCCGACGGCCGACGAGGGCGTCGGCACCACTTGGGGGGCGGCCGACGAGGGCGTCGGCACCACTGTTGCTGCCGGGGATTTCGGGGATGTAGCTTACGACGATGTCGGATTGGCGGACGAGGAGGAAATCGCGGGCGTAAATCTGGCCGTCGATGTCGGGGAGGATGGCGAGGATGTCAGAGATGTTGAGACGGAAAGAGTTTCGAGTTTCGAGTTTCGAGTTTCGAGTTTTGGAGGAGGTGAGGGGTACGGCGCTGGCGGGGGGAGAAGCGGGGAGGTCGATGGTGGTCCGGCCTTCTTTGGCGGCTTGGAGGGCCTGATCGGCTAAGAGTTTTTCATCCACGTCGCCAGGGTCGAAGGTGATGAACTTTTGGGCCATTTCGGCGCGGAAGGCGTTGACTTCGGCGAGGATTTCGGGGAGGTCGTGGATGTGGGTCATGGGGAAGGAGGGGTAGACGCGTTTCATGGCGGGGCGGAAGATGAGGCGGAAGAGGGTTTCGGCGGTGGAGCCGGGGGCGCGGCCGCGGGAGAGGACGAAGAATTTGGGTTGTTCGGCGGCGGGTGCCGCGGGGCCGGAGGCGGGGCGGAGGTTGGCTTTGGCGAGGATTTCGGTGGCGAGGATTTCCTCCTCGCGCCAGACCATGAGGTCCTTGAGCGAGTGCTCGAGGTCGTGGCCGGCGAGCATGCGCTCGTGGACGGTTTCGATGTTGTCGACAAGGCAGATGTAGAGGTCGGCATTGAAGGCGGCGAGCTGGTCGAAATCGAAGGCGGCGAAGAGGCCGTGCTTCCAGCGGAAGGTGGCGTGGGTGTTGATGAGGGCGTGCTTATGATTGGGCACGTCGGCGAGGATGTCGCGGAAGACGGCCCGGCGGAGGGAGTTGAGGCGCGAGAGGGGCAGGTCGAGGATGCGGCCGGGGGGGATGTCGGCGGCTTCGCGGTACATCATGTCGCCGATGTGGTAGGTCTGGAGGGCCTCGCCGTGGGAGCGCGCCAGGGCGGCGACGTGCTCGAGGTAGTGCTTTTTGTCCAGGCCGATCTGGCCGGTGACGACGATGCGCATGGGGGCTCCGTATGTGATTGGGGCATGATACTGGGAAAGTGGGAGTGGGAGAATGGTATTGAATCATTGAGTGGTGGGATTGTTCTGGCGGCGAGGGTGCCAACTCAATTGCACGGTAGTCCCGCCGGCGACGGCCGACGAGGGCGTCGGCACCACTGTCGGCACCACTTGGTAGCGGTGACATCAGGAGCGGGATCGGTTACGGAGGGCGTCGATGATGGCGGCGGCGATGATGACGGCGCCGATGATGCCTGGTTTGGGCTCGGGGGGGATGCCGAACATATCCATGCCGTTGGAGACGACGCCCATGACGCAGGCCCCGAGGATGACGCCGAGGACGGAGCCGGCACCGCCCACGAGGGAGGTGCCGCCGATGACGGCGGCGGCGATGGCTTCGAGTTCGTGGTTTCGTCCGGCCTCCATGGTGCCGGAGGTGAAGCGTGCGACGAAGAGGAAGCCGGTGATGCCGGAGATGGCCGAGCAGGTGATGTAGGCGAGGAGTTTGGTGCGGGGGACGCTGATGCCGGAGTAAAGGGCGGCCTGTTCATTGCCGCCGACGGCGTAGAGGCGGCGTCCGAAGGTGGTATGGGCGAGGGTGAAGTGGGCGGCGGCGGCGACGCAGAGGAGGACAAGGACGGGGACGGGGATGCCGGCGAAGGAGCCGCTGCCGGCCTGGACGAAGATCTCGGGGATGCCGGTGACGGGCATGGCGCTGTCCTGGCGGAGTTCCTGGGGGACGAGGTGGCCGGCGACGACGACGCGTCCGAGGACGTAAATAAGGGAGCGTGCGATCCACATCATGCCGAGGGTGACGATGAAGGGAGTGACCTTGAGGTAGGAGATGATGGAGCCGGAGAGGCCGCCGAGGAGGGCGCCGGTGAGGATGGCGGCGGCGAAGCCGGCGGCAATGCCGACGTAGGGGTTGGGGGTGAGCACGACGACGATGGCGCAGACGAAGCCGGAGAGGCCGGCGGAGGCGCCGACGGAGAGGTCGATGCCGCCGGAGAGGATGACGAAGAGGACGCCGATGCCGGAGATGGCGGTGAAGGTGATCTGGGTGGCGAGGCTTTGGAGGTTGAGGGGGGAGAGGAAGGAGTAATAGCGGGTGACGGAGAGGATGGCAAAGAGGAGTACGAGGGCGAAGAAGACGCCGCTCTCGCGCAGGCGGAAGAGGCGCAGGAGGAGGGAGGGGTTCGGGCGGGTGGGGGCGGTGGTCATGGATTACTTCTGGAACTCGGCGAGGGCGTCTTGTTTGTAGGTGTCGAGGTTGGCCTTGGTGACGATGACGATGCCGGTGTCGTATTGTTTTTCGAGGGTTTTGCCGGCGGCGGCGGCGAGGAGTTTTTCGACGGCCATCCAGCCCATTTTGTAGGTTTTCTGGGCGATGCAGAAGGCGCAGTTGCCGTCCCTGATGGCGGCGAGGGCCTCGGGGGAGTCGTCGAAGCCGGCGAGGATGACCGTGGTTTTGCCGAGGCGTTTGAGGGTGGGGGCGGCGCCGGGGATGCATTCGGAGGAGATGCCGAAGATAGCCTTGACGTTGGGGTGGGCGCTGAGGATGTTTTCGGTTTTTGAGACGGCACCGTTGACGTCGTCGTTGACGGCTTCGCGGGCGACGATTGTGATGTTGGGGGCTTTTTCGGCGAGGGCTTTTTTGAAGCCTTCGAAGCGGTCGTTGTGGTTGGGGGTGCCGAGGTTGCCCTGGAGGACGGCGACTTCGCCCTGGTTGTTCATGAGTTTGGCGAGTTCGAGGCCGGCCTGGTAGCCGGCGTCGGGGTTGAGGGTGCCGATGTAGGTGAGGGCCTTGGTGGAGGGGGCGGGTGCGTCGAAGGTGATGACCTTGATGCCGGCGGCGATGGCTTTATCGATGACGTTTTTGAGGCCCTCATCACCGATGGCGGAGATGGCGATGCCGGTGGGTTTTTTGTTGATGACATTTTCGAGGGTTTTGACTTGTTCGGGGAGTTGGAGATCGATG
>CAIPTQ010000379.1 GCA_903868035.1 uncultured Phycisphaerales bacterium | reverse complement strand
GTTATTGCTGGGCTGTCCCTCCGTCGGTTCCAGGTACAGTCCCGTCCGGCCCTGCACATAGACGATGTTACCCTGGGCATCCACGACCACGCTCGGGGGCGCGAACCGGGCCAGCAGTAATCGCTGCACGTGCGCCATCAGACCGATCGCGCCGGTTCGCGGGGCTGGCACAGACACTTCACCGGGCGGCTCCCGATGTCCGATCGGCCGCTCGATCAGCGGCAGGATCCCGGCCGTCAATGCCTTGCGGCGATAAATCCGCCACTTGCCGTCGACCGTCTCGAACAGCCCTGGCAGACCGCCGACGGTTTCCGAACTTCCCAGGAACAGCACCCCCCCCGGCTGCAAGGCATAATGGAAGGTGGGCAGGAGGCGTTTCTGAACCTCGTTCGCCAGATAGATCAGCACGTTGCGGCAGACCAGCAGATCCAGCTTGGTGAAGGGAGGGTCCCTGAGCAGATTATGGACGGCGAACACAAGTTTGTCGCGGAGTTCCTTGCGAACCCGGTACCCGTTCTCCTCCCGCTGGAAGTACCGCTCCAACCGCTGGGCCGGGACATCGGCACAGATGCCTGCGGGGTATACCCCCGCCCGGGCAACATCAATCGCGTGACCATCCAGGTCCGTGCCGAAGATCTGAAAATCCAACCGGCGGTTCGCCCGCTGCATCTGCTCGTGCAACAGGATGGCCACCGAGTAGGCCTCCTCGCCGGTGGCACAGCCCGGTAACCACACGCGCAGCGGCTGATCGTCCGAACGCGACTCCAGCAGGCTGGACAGGGCTTTCCCGGCCAGGGCGTCGAACGCCTCGGGATCCCGAAAGAAACTGGTTACGCTGATCAGCAGCTCCTGCATCAACAACTGCGCTTCGCGCGGGTTGTCCTGAAGGAACCCGGGGTACGCGGCAGGGTCGTCGATATGGTGGACATTCATCCGCCGCGCAATGCGCCGGGAAATCGTGTTCCGTTTGTAGCCGGTAAAATCGTGCCCCGTCTGCTCACGCAGCCGGACCAGAATACGCATCATCGCCGCCTCCGGCAGCAGGGGAAACTCCTCCGCCGCGCGACGGTCGGTCCTCAGGTATGGGCCCCGCACATACGCATCCAGTTTCACGGACATCTCGGCCGGGGCGAGCACGTAGTCGGCCATCCCGGTGGCGATGGCGCTGGCCGGCATGCTGTCATACTTGGCGGTGGATGGTTCCTGGGCCATGACCATGCCCCCCGCGGCCTTGATGGCCTTGACACCCAGCGTGCCGTCGTCGCCCGCACCCGACAGAATCACGCCGATGGCGCGTTCGCCCTGATCCGCCGCCAGGAACCGCAGGAAATGATCGATCGGGCGGTCCCCGCCCCGGTTCGGATCGGACGGGGAGTGATGCAAGCGTCCGCCGGCGATCTCGAGCAGGCCATCGGGCATCCCCACGTAAACGTGGTTCGGCTCGACGAGCGTGCCCTCGCCGGCCGGCGTCACCGGCAGCCGGGTGGACCGACCCAGCAGCTCAGGCAGGAGCGAGGTGTGTCCGGGGTGCTGGTGGGTGACGATCACAAACGCCGTGCCGATGTCGAGCGGCATGGGCTTCAGCAGCTCCTCAAGGGCTTCGAGCCCCCCCGCCGAGGCCCCGACGGCCACGATCGGCGGCGGCGTCTCCTCTCTCGCCGGATCCTGTTTTGGGGCGCGTTTGTTCATATTCAGGTCATTCGTCACTCGTCATTAGTCATTGGTCATTGGGCATTAGTCATTGGTCACTGAATCGTCTCTCCCATCATGAACGTGCTGCTAACACCCTGACCAATGTCAAATCCCCACTGACCAATGACGATTGCCCAAT
>CAIPTQ010000378.1 GCA_903868035.1 uncultured Phycisphaerales bacterium | reverse complement strand
TCCTCCGCGACCGCGCCCGCCACGCCGCCGCGGCGGACATCCTCAAGGTGGCCGAACTCCTGGAGCAACACCGCCATGATCTCGCCGAGTTCCTCGGGCGCGACAACCGGACCGAACAACTCACGGTCTACCTGAAGAAGTTGGCGCAACAGCTCACCGCCGAACAGGAGAACTTGCTGACCGAACTCGGTGATCTCACCAAAAACATCGACCACATCAAGGACATCGTGTCCATGCAGCAAGATTACGCCCGAGTCTCGGGCGTGATCGAGCCCGTCAAAGTGGCCGACCTCGTCGAGGACGCGTTGCGCATGCATGCCAGCGCGTTATTGCGCCATGACGTGCAGCTTGTCCGAGACTACAACCCGGACCTGCCCGATATCACGGTGGATAAACACAAGCTGCTGCAGATTCTGGTCAATCTCATCCACAATGCCAAGTATGCCTGCGACGAAGCCGGCCGGCTGGACAAGCAATTGACCGTCCGCATCTACGCCCGGGAAGGCGGGGTGGGCATCGACGTGGCCGACAACGGCGTGGGCATTCCCCCGGAAAACCTGTCCAAGATCTTTAATCACGGATTCACCACCCGCAAAAACGGCCACGGGTTTGGTCTGCACAGCGGCGCGCTGGCCGCCCGCGAAATGGGCGGCACCCTGCGTGCCCACAGTCCGGGCCCGGGCCAAGGGGCTACTTTCACGCTCGAATTGCCCCACCAAACCAAGGAGCCAATAACCTGACGGTGATCCAGGCGCGACAGGTGGACGATCTGGCCGCCGAATGGGCGTCCGCAGCCCAGGAACAAAGCCAGGGCATCGAGCGAGTCCGGACGGTCGTGAGCCAGATGGCATGGGGCGCAACCCTGGCAAGCAAGCGCCTGGGGCCACGGCTTTTTTCATTGAACCCGAGGGCGGGTTTCCCGTATCAAGTGGGCATGCCATCTTTGGGCCGCCGCCATTTTTTGAAAACCCTGGCCGTGGGTGTGGGGGCCGCGCCTTATGTGGCCGCCGCCGCCACGCCGCCGGGCTTTTTCACGGCCGCCGAGGCGGCCTTGGCCGATACCCTGTGTGAACAGATCGTGCCGGGCGATCAGGACCCCGGTGCCCACGACACCCGGGTGGTCCGATTCATCGACCGGCAGCTCATGGGGGCCTACCGCCGCCACCAGCAAGACTACCGGCAGGGGCTGGTCGGCGTCGAGGAAACCAGCCGGGAAATGTACCATCGGGCGTATCTCGAATTGACTTGGGAAGAACAGACGGCGGTGTTGCGCGCCCTGGAATCCGGCCAAGCCGAAGGGGAGACCTGGAAGAAACAGTCCGCCCGCGCTTTTTTCAACCTGGTCCGCGAACACACGTTGCAGGGTTTCTATGGCAGCCCCAGGCACGGGGGCAACCGGAACTACGCCAGTTATAAAATGCTCGGCCTGGACTACCCGCAGATCATCGGCCAGAACCGCTACCGCCCCTAAGCCTATGTCCCTCAAACACGTCAACGCGGTGGTCGTGGGCGCCGGTGCCGGCGGTGGGGTGGTCGCCAAAGAACTCAGCCAGGCGGGTCTGACGGTCGCGCTCCTCGAGCGGGGCCCTTGGCCCGAATTCGAGGAACATGATCATGACGAATTGCTCAGCCAGCGCGTCACCGTCCTCGGCAATGCCTTTGGGCCCGACGACCGCCGCCACCGCCGCGTGGTGGCCGCGGGCAACGGCGGCTGGCGGGTGGTCCTGCCCAGCGACGGCGCGTACAACAACAACGCCGCCTGTGTCGGGTCAGGAACCGTCAGTTACGGCGCCATGGCGTGGCGGTTCATGGAAAAGGATTTCCAGCTCCGCTCAACCTATCGCGCCGTGGCGGGCTCGACCCTCGAGGACTGGCCCCTGACCTACCAGGACCTCGAGCCCGGCTATGAAAAGGCCGAATGGGAAATTGGCGTGGCTGGCGAGCAGGGCGCCGATCCGTTTGCCGCGCCCCGGCGCCGCCCCTACCCGATGCCGCCCTTTCCGCACAACCTGGAGGGACGCGTGTTGGAGGCGGCCGCCCGGGAGCTGAACTGGCATCCTTTTCCCATCCCCATGCTGCGCAATTCGGTGCCCTATGCCGGGCGTCCGGCGTGCATCAAATGCCGATATTGCGTCGGTTTCGCGTGCGAGGTGAACGCCAAGTGCGGCACGCATAACACCGTGATTCCGGCGGCCATGGCGACCGGGCATTGCCAGGTGCGCACCGAGTCGGTCGTGAGCGAGATCGTGGTTGACGATCATGGGCGCGCGCGCGGGGTCAAGTACTTCGATCGGCAAAACCGCCTCCAATACCAGACGGCGGATGTGGTGGTGGTTTCGGCGGCGGCCATTGAAACCGCGCGCTTGCTCCTGAACTCGAAGTCGCGGCTCTTCCCCAACGGCGCCGGCAACCGCCACGATTGGGTGGGGCGCAACCTCCAGGGGCATGCTTACACCGGCGCTTTCGGC
>CAIPTQ010000377.1 GCA_903868035.1 uncultured Phycisphaerales bacterium | reverse complement strand
GGTTCGCTTTCCATCCCCTCAGCCCTTACTTTCACCGGCACCGTCGCGCTCACCGGCGGCGGCACCGTTACACTCGCTTCCGCTTCCGCCAACATCGTCCCCATCGGCTCTGGGACAAAGCTCTTGGTCACCGACAACTGTATCAGCGGCCGCGGAACCATCGGCGGTTCGAACATGAAACTCTCCAATTCCGGCACAATTACCGCCACCTCCGGCAGTCTGACTATCTACACCGCCAATGCCACCGACTCTTTTTATAACACCGGACTTATTCAGACCACTGGCGGTAGCCTTTTCCTGAGCACCCTCACGGACAACATCAATACCATTACCAACACCGGCGGCACCATCCGCGCCGATCATACCCTCGTTTCATTAGCGGCCTATATATTCATCCATGGCGGCACTGTCGAAGCCATCAACGGCGGCACCATCACCGGGTCTGGCAGCAACGGCATACATTATCCCTCCATCGCCGGTGGAACCATCCGTGCGCTCTCCGGCAGCACCGTCATGAATCTCGGCGTGGGTGGCATGACCGACACCACCACGCTCGAGTCCGACACCGCCTCCACATTCAACTTGGTTGGAACTCCCATATTCAATATCATCAATAATGCCAACTTGTTTTTGCAAGTGAGGAATAATCAACAATCCCCCCCCCCCCTGGTTATCAGGGTCCATCGTCAACAACAATCTCATTACTGTCCAGGCACCCAATGATTCCACTACTCTCAATGTCCTGAATAACGCCACCCTGTCGGGTCCGGGCACCATGACCCTGGCGGGGGCCACCATTCTTGTACAATTGGTAAACTCCCCCAATACCGCTTCCATCTTTGTCAACCAGAGCCTTATCGCCGGGACAGGGACAATAACAATCTCCAATGCCGGATACCCGCGCGGTCTCTTCATCAACTCCGGCACGGTGACAGCCAATGCCGGTGCCGGGCTTACCATTGACTCTCAGCCATGTTCCTATACCTTGCTCATCAATCACGGAATCCTCCGTGCTTCAGGCACAACCCTTACGCTCTCGACCCCCACTATCGACAACACCACAGGCATTGTAGACATCCTCTCGAACTCCACACTGGCCCTAGAAGGTATTATCTCCGGTGGCACCCTCTCGTTTGGCAACAACACCTTCTTTAAGCGTATCTCTGGAGGGCTCCTCAATGTTGCCGCCATTACCAACCTGACACTCGTCGGAACTCCCACGCTCCCCGATGCCGTGCGGATGTCCAGATCCATCGGTTTCACCGGCACCCTTCATACGCTCTCGACTTCAACGATCACGCTCACCGCGCCCACCACATTTACCGGCGGGGGAACACTGGCCCTCGCCAGCGCCGGGGCAGTCATCAACACTACGAATACCTTCGGTGACCGCTACGGAACTCAACCCCTTTCCTTCGATCTTACCATCGCAGGCGCCGGTCAGCTTGGTCAGAACACCATACGCTTTCTCAACAACGGCACCATCTCCGCCAACTCCTCGACCGGTATCATCATCGACCCCGTCGACGCCACCAATGGCTTTACTTCCACCGGCACGCTCCGCGCCGATAGTGCTTCGTTGAACTTCCTGAACTCCACATACACGATTTCTGGAATTGTCGAAACCAAAAACAACGGCTCCCTCAATTTCAATGCCGGCACGTTCACTATTTCCTGCCCCATCACGCTGGACGGCGGCAGCGCCAACTTCAACTCCACGGCGTCCAACGCGCACAACATCGCGGCCATCACCGGCACGGGAAAAGTCACGGTCGGGGCGGGCGCTGCGCTGGTTTCCGATGCCGTCGTCGCCAAGGCCCTGACCATCAACGGCCGGCACACGCTTCGTCCCGGACTTGCGGACGCCTCGCTGGTGCAGGCTATCACGCTGGCGACGGCCACGGACAATTCCTTTACCGCCACACTCAACCTCAACGATAACAAATTTATCCTGCAATCCGATCCCACGCTGGCCGGTGACAAATCCACCAAGTCCTCCTTCCTCCAATCCGCCCTGCTCTCCGGCTTTGATGGCGGCGACTGGATGGGGAAGGGGATTACGTCGGCCACGGTGGCGGCGGATCAGGCGGAGGGCGGGTCGCATCTGTTGACGCTGGCGCTGTTTGACAATGTGGATCTGAAGCTGGACAGTTTCGGGGGGCAGGCGGTGGATGGGAATTCGCTGTTGATCGCGACGGCGTACATTGGCGATGCGAATTTGAACACGGTAGTGGATGGGGACGATTTTGTGATTTGGTATGATCATAAGGGGCAGTATTGGCCGGCGCAGTCGGAGGGGGATTTCAACCATGACGGGGCGGTGGACGGGCGGGATTTTGTGCTGTGGTATGGTGCCGCGGGCGCGGCGGGGCCGCAGGTGTTGAGTGACCGGGGTCTGGATGCGGGGGCGCTGGCGGCGGTGGAGGTGCCGGAGCCGGGGACGGCGCTGGTGGTGCTGGGGTTGGTGCCGGTGGTGTTAAAGAGGCGGAAGCGGGAGCGGGGCGGGGTGCAAGCGTGCGGGATACCGCGGAGGGGCAGCGGTCACGGGCGTTGGAACGGGGGGAATGCCGGCGGGGTCCGTTCCCCAGACAGGTGCGGGTGACCGCATTGTTCCGGGCACTATTGGGCATTTCCCATGCAACAGCGGTCAGAGGTATAATCAGGTGATGACCACACTTGCCACCTCCCCATCTTCGCACGTGGCTTTGCCGATGGAGCGGATCGCCGGTTTTTGCCAGCGTTGGAAGATCGCCCGGCTGGAGATTTTCGGCTCGGCGCTGCGGCCCGATTTCGGTCCCGACAGCGATGTCGATTTTCTCTATACACTCGCGCCCGAAGCCCGCTGGGGGTGGGAATTCAGCGAGGCGGGCGAGGAACTGGCGCGGCTCCTGGGCCGCGCGGTGGACCTGGTCAGCCGCCGCGCCATTGAACGCAGCCACAACCCATTCCGCCGGCGGGAAATCCTTTCCACCGCGAGGGCGGTCTATGTCGCGTGATCTGGCCGCGCTGGCCGACATCTATTCCAGGCGCAGGCTGCCGAGGACGAAATTCTGGCCGTCGCCGAGGCGTTGATCGTTGGTGAAGGAATCGGCGGGGGAGCTGATTTTGACGGCGCCGTTGTCGCCGTGGCCGATGCGGACCTGGAGGACGGGGTCGGCGGATTCGACGACGGCCTTGATGACGATGCGGGCGGTGGCGAATTGGACTTGGCGGGCGTCGATTTCGGTTGGGGCGTAGGTGAAATGGGTGATTTGCGCCGGGTTGTCGCTGGAGATTTCGACGGAGTTGAGGGCCTGGCCGTCGCCCTGGACGAATTGGCCGGCGACGAGCCTGATGGTGGACCAGTCGGCGGTGGTTTCGATGGTGAGGTTGTACTTGTGGGTGCGGGCGGGTTTGGCGGAGTCCGGGGGGGCGACGGCCAGGGTGGGTGGGGTGGGGTCGGGGGGCGGATTAAACTGGGCGGGAGCGGAGGCGGGGGCATGGCCGGGGGCGAAGAGGAGCCAGCCGGTGAGGAAGCAGATGGCGGCGACGCCGAGGGAGGCGATGCCGGCGACGAGGTATTTGGAGTGGGTGGCGTCCATGAGGGAACCCCTGTTTTGGAGTGCGGTAGTATAACGTGGCGTGGACGCGGGTCACTGACGCGCATGGATATGCGCCGTTGGGGGGAGGGTTGCGACATGGGCGTTCGTACGCAGCGCGGCATAACCGGGCGTTTTTAGTCAAAGTCGCCCAGTAAAGGTGCTTGTTTTTCCAAGGAAATGGTGGCGGCATCAAAGAGCGCACGCCATACCCATTGGATGACGGCCATGTCTCCTTCGATGTTGATTTCCGTTTGGTAGAATTTCTTTGGATTCGTGCGCATCAATTCGTAGCCATCCGGCGTTTCACCGAGCTTCATCGGTGAAAGTTTTTGAATTTCCC
>CAIPTQ010000376.1 GCA_903868035.1 uncultured Phycisphaerales bacterium | reverse complement strand
CGCCCCGGCGGCAACGGGTATCACCCGCGCCTGCTGGGCGTGGCCAACATCGGCATACGTTCCGGCATCCCGCCGGATGCGGTGGCCGCCGCGTTGCGCGCGTACACCCCGCCTGGCGGCCGGCAAGTGCCGGATCGGGAGATCACTGACGCGGTGACCAAGGCAGCGCTGGGTCAGGCAAACGCCCCCCGGCGTGGCGGTCCGCCGCGTTGGCGCGTCCCTCCGCCCCCGCGGCAGGTTCCGCAACCCATCGCCCGACCGTTCGATGCGGCCAAGTTCATGGCCGCCCGCCTGGCCGAGGGCGACGGTTACGGCGAGGCCGACATCTGGGAGGCGTCGCCCGAGCGGATGGGAACCCCGCCCGGGCCGGAAGATGCGGCCCGGTTGTTGATCACACTGTATGCCCCCGATGACCGACTGTTCATCGGGGACACGTACGGGCGGACGGTGAAGACCGCCGCCGAGTGGGTGGCGCTCTTCCGGGGCGGAATGCCGATTCCGCCGCATGTGATACCGAACCCGGTGACTGGTGTCGAAGGCCTGACGAAGTCCGGCCGCCCCAGTTTCCGGGCGGACGCCTGCGTGAAGTCGTTCCGGTTCGCCGTGGCGGAGTTCGACGGCATGAGCCGGGAAGACCAGTTGCGCTTCTGGTGGGCTGTGAACCTGCCGGTGTGCGCGCTGATCGACTCCGGCGGGAAATCGC
Organism: uncultured Phycisphaerales bacterium; assembly: GCA_903868035.1. Next base: position 947 of record CAIPTQ010000376.1, on the reverse strand, counting down.
TGCACGCCTGGATCCGGATCGACGACGTAACAACGGCCGAGCAATGGACCAGTCTGGTCGAATTCAAGTTGTTCAGCCTGTGGTTGATCCCGCTCGGTTGCGACGCTGCCTGTCGTAACGAGTCGCGCCTGTCGCGTCTGCCTGGTCACTTCCGGTCCGAAAAGGGCAAGTGGCAGCGGCTTCTGTACCTGGCGCCGGAAGGGAGGGCGATCCATGCAAGCGCTTAACGAACTCATGGCCCAGGCCAAGCCCGTGGTGGAGAAGGTGCGTGCCTACAGCACGCGCGCATGGGGCGAGATCGCGCGGCTTGCGATCCCTCCTGCCATCTGGTTCCTCGGTCAATGTTTTGCCTTGGGATTTGGTCGCGTGCGCCTGCATGCGATCTTCGGGCAGGGCGGACTGGGGAAGACGCGCATCTCCATGAACATTGCACGCAACCAGGTGCTGGGGCTGCCGTTTGGCGGCATGTCCACGGGCACCAAGCCGTTGCGGCACCTGTTCATGGGGACCGAAAACGGACTCCACCGCCTGCAGCACGACATCCGGAAGATGTCATCCGGGTTGCGGCCTGAACAGGTTGCGCTCCTGGATGAGCACATCTTCCTGGCCACGCTGGAGGCGGCGGACGATCCGTATGTGACACTGAGCGACGCCGCGAACGTCGATCGATGGCGAGTGACCATCGAGGAACGCCGGCCGGATGTGCTCTGGGTTGATCCCTGGGGCGACGTCCAGGCCGGCGATGCCAACGCGGAGAGTGACGCCCGGTGGACCATCGCGGAACTGACCAAGATCCTCGGCGCCGTCAACCGTGACGCCGCCGTGGTGGTGCTGGCGCACGCCCGCACCGGCGCCAAGAACATCATGGAGGCCATTGGTTACGACGGCGCCAACTTCGGCAAGGGTTCGAAGGCGCTCTACTCCTGCGCACGCTCGGTGTTCAACCT
>CAIPTQ010000375.1 GCA_903868035.1 uncultured Phycisphaerales bacterium | reverse complement strand
TTTTGACGGCATGGCTGGAAAGGAAAGAGCAAGTCCGGGGCAAGGAGGCAATCACAACGGACCGAAGCGCGCCCGGGCCCAGGCGACCAGCCAGGTGAGCGGATCATAGAGCATGCGGATCTTCTTTCCCTGCTTGAAGGAGCGCGAACGGTAGGTGATCGGGATCTCGATCGGCCGGTGGCCCCGGCGGATGAGTTTGATCAACAGCTCCCAGTCGAAATCGAAGCGGTTGCAGGTGAAGGTCAGCCCCTCGAGGCATTCGCGGCGGAAAACCTTGTACATGGTGAAGGGGTCCTTGAGCCAGATCCTGAGGGAAAGGTCGATGAGCAGCGTGAAGGTCCAATGGGCCGCGTTCAGGACGAGGGCCTGCACCGGCTGATCGGAGAACCGGCGGATCGCCCAGCCGGCACGGCCGTGTCGTGAGCCGAGCACGAACGTCTGACGGCCCCCAATGATGGGGGCCAGCAGCTTCTCGTAGTCGGCGAGGTCGTATTCCAAGTCGGCATCCTGGATCAGCAGGATGTCGCCCCTGGCCTGGGCCAGGCCGGCGCGCACGGCGTGGCCCTTGCCCTGCGGTTGCTCCTCCAGAATAAGTTTCACGCGCGGGTGGCCGCGGTAGCCGAGCACGATCTCCCGCGAGCCGTCCGTGGAGTTGCTTTCGACCACCAGCACCTCGATGTGCACTCCGGGGATTTCCTTGGCCAGCAATGCATCGAGCGTCTGCCCGGTGGTGGCCCGTTCGTTGAAGACGGGCACGATCACGGAGAGGGTGCAGGGGACGGGCAGCGGCTTCATCGCGGAAACTGTCGCTATGCTCCCGCCGGGACCGGGAGGCCACTCCTTTTTTCGATCACGGTAAAACCAACGATGCCGGCGGCCACCAAGGCCAGCCCCAAACCTGCCAGGCTGAGCGCGAGGGTCCAGTGCCGCGGCCGGTAGGCGAAGGTCACGCGATACAAGCCGGGAGCTTCAACCGCGATGCCCTTGAAGGCGTGGTTCACACGGAAATCATCAGCGGGCTTCCCATTCACCGTGACGCGAAAATCGCCGGGAAGATATGACTCGTGCAGAACGATGACTCCCGCCCGGGGCGCGTGAATGATAAACGAGGTGATGTTATTGGTGAGGCGATAATCCGTGGCGGGCACGACCTGGCGTCGTTCAAATGCCCGCGGCAGCCGGGCCAAAGTCGCCTGTCCCGTCAAGTCAGGGGCGGCGATGGCCGCGAAGGGACGGCCGCCAGCCTGCCTGGCCAGCGCGATGAGATCCTTCGGTTCACAAAGGGCGATGACGGTATCCGTGAAAAACGCGCGGGGCCAGACGGTGGGGCTGGCATAGATCGCAAGATCGAGATCGGCCGCACGGGAGTAGGTGCCCCCGGGTGGGGCGGCGCCGGGCCCGGTGGCGCAGAACCGGACGTTGAGCAGATCCAGTATCGGCTGGAACTGTGCGAGCATGGCCGGTGGCAGCAGTACGCGCCAGTCACCGGAATGCAGCAGACCGGCCGCCAATAGCAATTCGGTATAGGCGGGATTCATGACGGCGTCAGGGCCGTTGATTCCTTCGTGGCCGTAGACGCCTGTGAAGCCCGGAAACATGGTGTTGCCCGTGCCGAACGTCCGGAAGGGTTCCGCGCCAGCTATGGTTTTCATGAAC
>CAIPTQ010000374.1 GCA_903868035.1 uncultured Phycisphaerales bacterium | reverse complement strand
TCCTCCGCGGCCAAGCGCTTACAGTCGAATCTCTGTACAGGAAGTGTACAGGCCCGTTGTGGTATTCACCGTATGCGCTATTGGTATACGCTGGGGGGCGTAATAGGGAATGACAGGTTTGTAATCTAATTTGAACAGGCTGTTTAAGGGCCTTGGCGAGCGTTGTGGGGGCTTCGACCCCCTGAGCGGCACTTTGATTAGATAGGCATAGCCACGTTGCGGGGCGGGCTACAGGGAGCAGGTGCGGCACATACCCTTGCGTGCGTCCATCATGCGGAGACTGCCGCCAGGGCGGCGGGCCAAGCGTCTCGGTCTTGGGATCGGAAGGTGTGGCCAAATTGCTTCTCATACTGCACGCCTTCCTCGAACATGTCCGGGTGTTGCTGCCAGAGCTTGTACCATTCGCCTAGGCGCTGAAAGAAACAGATGATCGTTCCAGCCTTGGATTCGCCTCAGACAGGTCCTCGTTTAATTTCATTTTCCACGGGCCTGGCGTATGCGGTGTAATGGGTTTGCGCTCAGCCATTGCTCACCTCCCCCGATTTGGCGGGCTGATCCGGCGTTGGTGCGTCCAGGGCGGCCAGCATGGCGTCGGCGGCGTCGGCGGCTATTGAGGCCGCACACGCACTGCGACCTCGGTAGGCCAGTATTCCCGCTAACGCCTGCCCGGCAAACCATTCCCGCTTGGTCAGGCCCGGTGCGATAACACCCGGCACCACAATCGGATAAGCGCATCCCTTCACGCGTTCCCACTCAGCCTTCATGTCTCCCATTTTGTTTTCCTCCGCGCCGCCGGGCGTGATGTGCGTCCGGACGGCGTTGACAGAACTCCTACCTACCTTTTGCGCCTCTCAGCGGCGGGCGCTTACCGTTTGTGCGGTTCACTCGTCAAACAGCGTCGGCTCGGCCACGGGCCGAACGCAATGCGGTGAAAAGTAAATGCGCTCTTTTGCGCCGTTGTCGTTGCCGTCTTTGCTCTGTCTGCCGTACCCGCCGGCGGCCTTCCACTCGAACCGTTCCCACGTATCGGGCAGGTTCGGGTAATCGCCTTCGTATCCACAGATGGCAATCCGCGCCTGTGGATTATCGCCCCATTTGCGCGCCCAAGTCTCAACGTCGCGCGCCACGGTCAGCGAATCATGCGCGTAGATGCCGGCGCAGCGGTCGGCGCTGGCGTATGGAGGATCTGCGAACACTCCGCACGGCCCGGCGTGAAACAGCGTGGACGGCGAATCGCATATCCGTTGCCAGGAGCCACAGCAGACGCGCACGCGCCGCAGCCTATCGGCCAGCGCGGTAAACCATTCCCGCAGGTTAGCCGTGGTGCGGGCGCATTCGCCCCGCCCGGCGTCGCCGAGGTGCGGAAGTTGCGCGTACACGCCCTGCCCGGCGTCGCCGAGGTGCGGAAGTTGCGCACTGACTCCGATTTTGCCTCCGTTGTCGCGGATGTTAATCAGCCGATGCCCGTCCGTGTTCCAACAACCATGACCCTTGGCAAACTCACCGCCGATCCATGCCGAAATACCCCAGACCCACCAGCCGGCGATCTTGGCGTCGAAAAAGTCCGGGTCGGCCTTTAGTCGGTCAGCCAGGCCGATTTCAGCGGCGCGGTTGACCAGCCAGATATGGCGGGCGACCAAATCGGTTTCGATCACCGGGAAGTCGGCATAATCCGCGGTCTCGATTGCGCCAGACTTCACGCTGCGCCAGAAATTGCTGATAAAGCCGTCCAGGTCGTTTACCGTGGCGATCGGCAGCGGGTCTAACGGACATGCCCACCAGACCGCGCCAGACCCAAAAAAAGGCTCCACGTAGTTTGTGATATTGCCGAAACGCGACCAGACAATATCGGCCACGCGGCGCTTACCGCCCGCGTAGGGATATGGTGCTTGAAGCTCGGTCGTCTCCGGTTCAAACTGGTTGAGGTGACGGCATGCCCTTGAAGTCACAGCGCGGCCTCTGTCCGTCGGGGCGTTCATGCCGGCACCTGGCTTTCTTCGTTGTCTTCCTGCATTTCTGCGAGTATGGCGTCGGCGGGGTCAACGTCTGGGGCGGATGGCGGCGCCGCTTGTGGTGCAGAGAGAACGCCGTACTTGTAGGGCCGGAAGGATCCGTCCGGGTTCTTAGCGTTGGTGGTGACGGTGGCCCGGTAACGGCTTGCGCCCCTAGCCATGAACTGAAGCAATCTGGAAGCCTTCATGGGGCAGTTGGCAGATAACCATTGGTCATCGTCGTCCTGGAGATATTCTTCGTACATGCGTTCGAGTTCGGCCCGGTCGGAAACAGTGGCGGCAAGAGCGGCGGCAACGGCTAGGTCCGCAGGCATTGGGATGGGATCAGGGCAATGATGGTCGCGGCGCACGTCAATCCATACCTGCCAGGCGTCCACACGCTTCGAAGAGTCTTTGAGGTCCGGGTAGTTGGCCGGGGCATGGGCGACACTGCCGTTGGTCTTGTACTTATCCGGGAACAACCCCTGCCACTGATTGGCAATGGAAGCCTGGATACAGGCGATGGCACGATCCACAGGCAAGGTTGCCAAACTGTTAAGCTGCTGGGCGCCGGCCCTTGGGGTCAGGGGTTTCTTTGTTTCCCGGCGGGCGGCTATCCAGTCATTCCAGACATCTCGAAAGGCAGGTGTGTCTAAAGCAGCCGGGAAGGTAAAGACAAGCGGCGGTTGTTGAGTACGTTTCTTCCCGGCAGTCGTTCCCCCCTGCACCGTTCCCCCCAGCACCCCCGTTGGCGTTGGCGTTGGCG
>CAIPTQ010000373.1 GCA_903868035.1 uncultured Phycisphaerales bacterium | reverse complement strand
CACAATTCTTTGCCGAGCGACGAATCAGCGGACTGATGCTGCTGAACGGGGTGACCGGCAGCGATATCCGCAAAGCCTTTTCTCTAACCAACGGTAATCAGACCTCCCTGCTCAAGCATGGATGGCAATTCCTACTTAACCGCGAAGGAATAACCACCATCCGCGAGCGGCGAGAAAACATCGTTTTGATGGGAGGGCCTCCCGGAGAAATTACTCCGGCAAAAATCACGCCACCGGCCGAAACCGAAGCCACACCTCAGGCTTCTCCGCCCCAACTCGGCAGCGGCATCAATGTTGTCGTCGCCCCCGTCAGCACACTGCCACCGAAACCAGAAGCGGTTCCGGATCTGGCAGAAACACCGACACCTTCCGCAACTGCCGCCCCCCCTCACGGAATCGGCGGAAAAACATGGGAGCTTGACCTCGACCCAAACGGCCAAGCGAAACAGAAGGAGCCAGCGGATCCCCTGACGGCCGAAAAACAGCCCCCGCACTCCCCTGATGACGCAACGGAGGGAAAGAAACTATTCCAAGTGGAAATCCACCGCACCACTAAGCAAAACGTGCGTGAACGCGTCCTCACCCGAATCGCCCAATTGTATTCAGCCCCCGCCAGACGTCCTCCCCCCTCCAACGGGCAACTGCACGGAACCGGTTTTCCCGACTCGGCGGCGGCGCGCAAATTCCGCAACTCAATCGGACCGCGGATTGATGTGCTAAAAAGCATTCGTGACTTGCTGGATCGACATGCCCCCGGCGCGGTCGAGACGGCGCAAGCCCAGGTGAAGCGCCTGCTGGTGGCCGTGCCGGAAAATGACTTCTCGCTGATTGCCAATACCGGCCGCGCCATCATGGAAACCCCGCCGGATGAATTGCCGCTGATGCTCACCATGCTACTGGATGTGCTGCGTGTTGAAATTGCGACCCCCACGCAAACCCTTTACCCCATCCTCCTCGCCGGCGCGGATCATGATTTCCTCAGCGACATTGAAAACGAGCTTGAACAGTACGGGTATGAAGTGATTTATGCCACCAGCGAGACCACCGCCCTGCAACAGATCACCACGCGGGGCATCCGCCTCGTGGTCATCCAAGGCGAACGCCTCGCCTCGCAAAAATCCGGACTCGTCTCCTCCCTGCGGAGCCTGCCAGCCGGAAGCACGACTAATTTCATCGTTATTCAGGAAACGGCGGGGATCCCGCTCCCGCCAGGGTTACGCATCGCCATGGACTCTGATCAATGCCTGATCCGGCCCATCGAGCCGCGAACGGTAGCCCGCTTCATTCATAACCGGCTGGGCGGGGGTCGAGGAGTGACACAAGCCGCGCAGCAGTCACCGCAGGAACGCCGGTACTTGCTGGAAAAATCGGAATTCACCGCCGCCTACCAGAGATTGCGCGGCGAAGTGGAGAGCGGTTCCATGCCGACGGTGCTGGGGCTTCTCGTCATCGGGGAAGACTATGACTGGAGCCAAATCCCCGCGGCGAAACGTGCCCACGCCGCCGTCTATCGAAGAATCGGCATGATGATACTGGCCAAATTTCGGGCTACCGACCTGGTGGCGCGCTGGGACGACACCACCTTCGTCATACTTCTGCCGGGTGAAGAGCCGGTGGGCGGCAAATGCGCGCTGGAAAAAAACCTGGACATCCTCAATCGCCGCCTGCCATTTGTCTATCGGGGGGCAGAATTCCACCTGTCCATAATGGGTGGCCTGGCACCGCTGGAAGCCGGCATGGAAATCGCGGGAGCGATCGTGAAAGCGCGCCGAAACCTCACCCTCTCCCAACAGCATGGCCGGGGACGTATCGAACTGCCGGCAGACGCCGCCGACGTGACTTACCGGAAGAAGGTCCTGATCATGGTGAACGAGGCGGGACGCGACATCATTCGCCTGTTTGTGGACAAGGAGGGACTGTTACCGGTCGTGCTCGATCCCACCGCCGCCCCCAAAGACTCCAACCCGTAT
>CAIPTQ010000372.1 GCA_903868035.1 uncultured Phycisphaerales bacterium | reverse complement strand
GGGGCGTCCGGGGACGTCAACTGCGCGATGCGCTCCAGGAGGTGGACCGCGGAAAATCAATCCCGGAGGACGTAGTCCCGCACGCCCAGCGCCGCGGCGCGGATGACGGCGCTTTTGTCGCGGACATCGGTGAGGATGATGGCGGGGATCCTGTGGCCCGACGACCGGACGCACTGGAGGAATTCCAGCCCCTCCATGCCCGGCAAGGCGACATCCATCAGAATCAAATCGACTTTCCCGGCCCGCAACCACCCCAGCGCCTCGACCCCGTTGGCGGCCAGCAAGGCGCGATACCCGTTTTTCTCGAGAAACACCCCCAGCAGCTCGCGATTAATCGACCGCCCGTCCACATAGAGGATGGTGAGGCTCATGACGCACTCCCCTGACGACCGGGCGACAGCGTCCGATCAAGGTAAAGGCCGGTGCGGGGAACCAATCAACACACCGCACCGGCCTTCCCTCATGTCACGCTCACAGAGCATCGGACTGAAAACGGGGGCGTCTTACGCAAAGAGCGGCGTCCCCTGAATAAGTCAGCGGAAACGGCTGGTACATAAGCCATCTTTATATATATTTATCAGTAAATGACCGGAAAAGGGGAGGCGGGGGCGCGGAGGCCTGCCCGCATCAGGGGAGGGATAGGTCAGGGGAGGAGGGCGCGGAGGAGGCGGGAGATGGCGCTGAGGGGGACGGGGGTGATTTTGGGGGTGTCGAGGGTGCCGGTGACGGAGAGTTCGAGGAGCTGGTTGCGGAGGCCGCCGAGGAGGTCGGAGAGGCCGGGAATCCAGAATTCGTTGGGGGTTTGGGTGATGAAGGACATGTTGAGTTCGCGGGTGGCCAGGGAGACGGTGCCCAGGCCGGCGAGGTTGATGCCGGGGGATTCCAGGAGGATGCGCTCGAAGGTGATCCGGTCGTTGCGGAGGAAGTAGGACATGGAGGCCTGCTGGAAGGAGCGGGCGACGGGGAGGCGCAGGGTGGCGACCTGCATGAGGCCCATGGAGAGGGGGACGTTGTAGATGTCGCCGTCGCGGACGATGAGGTCGCCGCGGCCGGTGCGGTCGGCCTGGGCGCCGAAGGTCTGCCGGAGGGAGAGGGAGGCGGTGACGCGGCCGGTGCCGATGGTTTTGCGTTCCTCGTCGGTGGCCTGGTCGGAGAGGACCAGGCGGGAGAGCTGGGCGTCGTTGAGGACGAGTTCGGCGATGAAGCCGCCGTCCTCAACGGGACGCGACGACGCGGCGACGGGGGGGCGGGGCGAGGTGGCGGGTGGGGAATCGGAGAGCGGACGCGAAGTGGTGGCGGGTTGGTCGGTGGATAGTGGGCCGGAGGTTTGGATGCGGATAGTGCCCTGGAGGGTGCCGCCGGCGACCTTGCCGTCGAGCTCGGCGATGGAGATTTCGTGGCGTTCGCCGGCGGCGGAGAGGGTGGCGGTGAGGGATTCGATGAGGCGGTTGGAGACGGTGAGGTTGGTGACGGCAAGGGCGCCGGTGAAGTCGAAAGTGGCGGCGGCGGGCGGATGCGCCAAGGCAAACCAGGGCGAGGGCGTGCGGCGCGGCGGAGCGGTGACCGCGGGCGTGTAGAGCGCTTTGCCGGTGAAGTCGGCTTGTTCGAGGATCAGGGGCAGGGCGCCGGCGGAGGCGAGATTGGCGGTGTGAAGTTTGCCCTGGAGTTCCCAGGGTTTATCGGCGGCGGCGCGGGTGAGGGAATCGAGATGGAGGGCGAGGGAGACGTTTTCGCGTTTTTGGTCGAGGTTAGAGGCGAGGGCGTCGGGCAGGTGGTTGAGCCATTGGGTGGGCAGGCTCTTGGAGGATGCGTCGCCGGAGAGGGAGATTTTGCCGGTGGCGGGGTCGGTCTGGCCGGACCAGGCGAGGGAGACGTTGCCGATGGTGGCGGTCATGCCGGTCATGGAGACGGTGGCGGGGACGAATTCGAGCTTGCCGTTGATTGCAGCTAAGGTGTCGGGCCAGGAGGATTCCTTAAGGGAGGCGTCATGAAGGGCCAGGCGGACGGTGTAGGAATCCAGGGCGAGGTTATCGGAGAGGCGGAGCGGCGGCTCCTTGGCGTCGGGGTTGGCGGGGAGGTTGAGGCGGAGGGCGGCCTCGGCATTGAGGTCGATGATGCCGGCGGGGGCGTAGGCGTGCCACGTGTCGCGCCAGGACTGGGGGAAGATGGGCGGGGCGTCGGCGGGGAGGGGGAGGTTTTTGCCGGCGAGGGTGAGGCGCATGAGACCGGCGGCGGTATTGGGATCGAGTTTGCCGGCGAGTTGGAGCTGGAGTTTTTGGGCGCCGGCGTCAAGGTCGGCGGTGAGGTTTTTGAGGTCGAGGGAGGTGGGGGAAAGGACGGCCTGGGCGTCGATGGCGGAGAAGGAGAGGGGCTGCTCGCCGAAGCGGGTCTGGAGGACGCCCTGTTTCCAGTTGATGTTGCCTGCGACCTGGACGGTTTCGACACCGGAGTTGCCGGTGCGGCGGACGGTGCCGTCAAAGCCGAGGCGTCCGCCGACGGTGATGCCGGCGAGTTTGGAGGTGAGGGTATCGGGGAAGGCATGGAGGAGCTCGGGATCGATGGGGACGTCGGCGACGATGTGCAGTTCGGGCTGGAGGTGGATGGCGTCATCGCCGACCTGGCGGACGACGCCGTCGAGGGAGACGCGGCCGGAGCCGTCGGCACCGGTGCGGGCGGTGAGATGTTCGATGCGGGTTTCGCCGGCCTGGATGTGGAGGCGGCAGGCGGCCTGGGAGAATTCGTAGGGGACGGCGCGGAGATAGCCATGGGCATCGGCTAGGTCCACGTCCACGACGATTTTTTGCCTGTCGAGCACGGTATCGGCGCGGGTGATGCGGCACGTGAAACTGCCGCGGCCGCGGAGGGCGAAGAGGTTCCAGACTTCCTGGTATTCGGCGGGGAGGCAGGCGGCGAGGCGGTCATCCAGGAGGATGTGGGGGGAGGTGACGGTGACATCAACGTAGCGGTTGGTCCAGACGGAGCCGCAGGTGCCGTTGATGTGGACATCGACCGGGTCGGCCGGATCGACGGGGAAACCCTGGTCGGCCATGCCGGTGACGTCGTGGAAGGTGATGCTGCGATGGTCGAAGGTGAGGGAGCCGTTGACGTGGTCGAGGGGTGCCGGGAAGTGGGCGTAGCGGAGGCGGGCGTCGTGGAAATCGACGCGGCCGCTGGGAAGGACGGGGCCGCCGGGGGTGTCGCGGCGGAGGTTGACGAAGATATCCATGTTGCCGTGGGGTTCCAGGCGCTGGATGAGATCCTGGCTGGAGAGGAAGGCCATGAAGAGGGGCGGGTAGCGATCGACAGTGGCGTTGGGGAAGCGGAGGTCGAGGTTGTAGGGAGCGTCGCGAGTGGTGCCCTGAATCTCGCAGTTGGCGACGAAATCGTAGCCGAGGATTTTGCCGCGGAGGTCGATGAGGCGCATGATATTTTGCTTGAGGGAGAAGACGACCTGGCCGTGGATGTTGCGGAGATCGAGGGGATAGGAGGGGCGTTGGTCGCCGACGGCGATGCCCTGCTCGGGGTCGATCATCCAGATCATGGAGACTTCGTCGAAGGTGACGGTAAGGGTGAGGCCGTCGCGCGGGGTGAAGGCGAGGTTGAGCTTGGAGAGGCGGCCGGCGAGATGATGCTCGGCACACCAATCGCGGGCGAGGCCCGGGAGGCTGTTGCGGAGATTGTCGGACATGACGACGTTGTCGGTGGAGATGTTGAAGGTGTTGCGGGCGCTATCCCAGGTGCCGCGGAGCATGGCACCGGCGCCGCCGGGGGAGAACTGAAAATGGTACGTGGAGGCCAGCGCGGGGTCCGGGGTCATATTGCCGTTGATGATGGTTTCGGAGGTTTGCCGGACGCGGCCCTGATCGACTTCGCCCCATTTGACGTGGGCATCGCGGAGGATGACGACGGGCAGGGCGAGGCCCTTGGAGGGTCCGGAGCCGGGGGTGCCGGAGGAGAACCCGGGTCGGAGGCGTTCGTAGTTCCATTGGCCGGTTTGGCGGTCCTCGATGGGTTGAAAGACGGGGGTGGTGGCGACGAGCTGGGTGGCCGAGAGCTGGCCGGAGAGCAGGGAGAACCAGTCGAAGCGGGCTTCGATTTGTTCGGCGGTGAAGATGGGGACGGCGCCGGCGGGGGAGGGGTCGTCGGTGCGGACTTCGATGCCCGAGAGGATGAGGGTGCCGGAGAGCGAGAGGTGGGCGGAGCGGACGGTGACGGTGCCGCCGAGGACGCGGGAGAGTAGGGCTTCGGAGAGGCGGGAGACGCGGGCGGGGTTGGTGAGATACCAGAAACCGGCGATGAAGAGCAGGAGGAACGCGAGGGCGAGGCGGGAGGCCCAGCGGCGGAAGGGGCTGATGAACAGGCCGCGGGGCGCGCGGGAGGGTCCGCCGCAGGAGCGGCTGTTCCACCAGCGAGCGGGATTGCCACGGGCGAGGATGGGCATGGGGAGTTTCGAGTTTCCTGTTTCAAGTTTCGAGTTTCAAGTTTCGAGTTTCAAGTTTCGAGTTTCAAGTTTCCAGTTGTGAGTTTTACTCGAAACTCGAAACTTGAAACTCTTGTGTTCAGTAATTCTAGACTGCCGCAGAGGATAAACGTTTGCTGAGGCGGAGGCATTTCAACAAATGAAAAATTCCGGCGGCGGCGAAAAGACAGACCAGGGGCATGAGAGGAACGCGATAGCGGACGGAACCGAGGAAGAGGGCGTGGAGGGCGGTGAAATAGAGGATGGGAATGAGCAGGAGGGCGGCGGCGCGGCGGGATCGGCGAAAGGATATGGCGATGCCCAGCAGGGCGCAGGCGAAGAGGGGGATGTTCCAGAGGGACATGAGCCATTGGATGGGTGGGGCGCGGAACTCGGCGGCGTTGAACCAGGGGGACCAGGTGCGGGCGATTTTATCGAGGGCGAGGCGGGCGAGGCGCGCGGGATCGGATGTGATATGGGACCAGGCGCGGCGGGACCATTCGTCGTTGCGCTGGGCTTCGTTGAGGGTTTGGATGTCGGGGGGAAGTGCGCGGTTGATTTGGTCTTGTTTGGGGCTGCCGTCGGCGGCGGGGTAGACGGCTTCGTAGAGGGAGATGCCTTCGAGGGTGGTGAGGCGGAAGGGGCCGGAGTGGAAGAGGGAGTAGTTGCGGATGAGCCAGGGGGAGAGGAGGGCGAGGGTGAGGGCCAGAGGGATAAGGGATGCAGCAAGGAGGCGGCGGGGGGACGCGGCGAGGGATAGGGGGAGGATGAGCCAGAGCGCGGAGGCGCGGAGGTAGACGGCTATGGCCCAGAGGATGCCGAGGGCGAACCAGGGGAGGAGCGAACGGGCTTTGGAATGACTGTGCGCGCGGTCGGTGCCACAGGGCGTGCGGACGGCCGACGAGGGCGTCGGCACCACTTGGGGCAGCACTTTGAGGCAGAGCCAGAGGGAGGCCAGGAGGCAGAGGGTGAAGGGGGTTTCGGAGAGGAGGGCGGCGGAGAAGCCGATGGAGAGCGGATCGAGGGCGAGGAGGAGGGCGGCGAGCAGGGCGGCGGGTTCGTGGAGGCGTTTGCCTATGAGGTATGTCAATATGACAATCATGCCGCCCATGAGGCCCTGGAGGACCATGACGGCTTTCACCCCCCCACCGAGAGCATAGATGGCGGCGAGGAAGAGCGGATAGCCGGGCATGCGGGAGGCGAGGTAGGGGGCGACATCGGCGGCGGCGGGATTCTGGTTGCCGCAGGCGTAGGGCTGGTGGGCGACGAGGGCGCGGGCGAGGGTGTCGTAGTCCAGGGAGTCGGGGAGGTGGAAGGGGTGCATGAGGCCCAGGGAGATGCGGATGCCGACGGCGAGGCCGACGATGAGGGGGAGCCAGCGGCGGAGGGCGAGGGGGAGCGGGTGCGGGAGGCGGGTCATGGGGTGCGCCTCCGAGAGCGGGCCGTGTGAACGTGGGCGGCGTGGATGCGGGCGAGGGGGCCGTCAGTGGTGATGGAGATGCCGGCCCCGACCTGGATGTGTTTGGCACCGTGGGCACTGCGGAGGATGTGGAGGGCTTCCTGGAGGCGTTGGAAGTCGGCGATTTCGGGGGTGCCGCCGAGGGCGGCGATGAGCTGGCGGAGGACTTCGGAGGCGATGGCGGAGGGGAGCTGGGCGAAGGGTTGGCGGGGGAATTGGAGGGTTTTGTTTTTGCCCCAGGCGGGGGTTTGGTCCATGAACTCCCGGGCGGCGGATTGGAGGGCGGCGTGGGAGTCGGCGGCGAGGAGGGCCAGACGGCAGAGGGCTTCGACGGCACGAGGCCAGAGGGATTCGATGAGCGGGAGGAGTTGGAGGCGGATGCGGTTGCGGAGGAATTGGTTGGTGGCGTTGGATTGGTCTTCGCGCCAGGGTTGGCGGATTTGGCGGAGGTGGTCGCGGAGAGCGGCGCGGCGGATATCGAGGAGGGGGCGGAGGATGGTGAGGCCGGCGATGTGGGATTGGGGGGACATGGCGGCGAGGCCGTCGATGCCGGTGCCGCGGAAGATGCGCATGAGGATGGTTTCGGCCTGGTCGTCGGCATGGTGGGCCATGACGACGGCGGCGCATTTTTTATTGCGGCAGATGGCGGCGAGGGACTTGAGGCGGGCCTGGCGGGCGGTGTCCTCACTGCTGGTTTTGGGGAGTTTTAGGCGGCGGATGACGCAGGGAAGGTGGAGGGTTTGGGCGAGGGCGGTGACGAAGCGGGCGTCGGCGCGGCTGGCGGCGCCGCGGAGGCCGTGGTCGATGTGGGCGACGATGAGGGTCCAGTGCCAGTAGTCGGAACAGTTGATATCGACGAGGAGGCGGAGGAGGGCGACGGAGTCGGCGCCGCCGGAGACGGCGACGAGGAGGCGGGCGCGGCGCGGGAGGAGGCCGGCGCGGTGCAATTGCTGATCGAGCTGTTGAATTAAGCCACGGGGCGGGGGCATAATGGCTCCATGCGGAAACATTTCGAGCACGGTGGGCATGGTACACGCAGATGGCGGCGCGCTGTAGTGTGCGCGGTGGCGGTGGGGCTGGGGATTTCGGCGGCGGTGGCGGAGGATGGGGTGGAGGATCTGTTGGGGGCGGCCAAGCCAGCGACGGCACCGACGACGCTGACTTCACCCACGGCGACGGGGAACAAGCCGACGGCGGACGCGCTGGGGACGCTCAAACCCAAGGTGCCGGCGGGGGCGCGGGCGGGGACGATCACGCTGAGCAACGGGATCAAGCTGGAGGGGCAAATCTGGACGACGGTGAACACGCCGCTGCGGGTGTGGATTGAGGAGACCAAGACGTACCGGGACATCGATCTGGCGCTGGTCAAGCGGGTGGATGTACACGTGCTGGCCGAGACGATGGAGGAGGACTGGCGGTGGCTCAAGGAGGGGTCGGACCAGAAGGTGTACTCGGGGCAGAAGTATCCGAACGTGAGCCTGGCGTACAAATTTACACTGGTGAACGAGCAGGTGGTGGAGGGGACGATCGTGGCGGCTGTGTATATTGCGGATGCGGGCAAGACGCGGACGCTGGCGCTGTACAAGAGCTACAAGGGGAACCTGGATGAGACGTTGAAGGACCTGGTGTACATCACGGCAATCACGCTGGAGGCGGCGGCGACGGGGCCGGGGACGCAGCCGGCGCGGACGACGAAGCTGCCAATTTTGGATTGATGGTCAATGTGGGGGTTGTTGGAGGAGAATGGGGCCGAGGATGCCGGAGGGGAGGGTTTGGGTGTAGTAGTTGGTGTTTTGGGGGGAGAAGCGGCCGCCGGGGGGATAGGCGGCATCGACGGCCGTCTGGTTGTAATTGGGGAAGCCGGCTTTCTGGAGGTAGTTGATGGCGGTGTTGCCGACGTCGATGCGAATGGTGTTTTGGCCCTCGACCAGGAGCCCGGTGACATCGACCTGGTAGGGCGGGCACCAGGCGGCGCCGGCGCGTTTGCCGTTGACGAAGACGACGGCGGCATCCAGTACGGGAGGCTTGATGTTGGCGTAGACGCCCGAGCCGCCGGTGGGACCGTAGACGCCGGTGGTGTAGCTGCCGAAGCTGAGGACCATGGGGGAGGAAACCATTTCCGCGGGGACGGTGATGGTTTTTTGATAGGTGGCGACGCCGGAGTAGTTGGACATGCCGGTGAGGGTGGTCCAGTCAGCCAACGCGGTCATGGTGACCGGAGCGCCCGATCCGCCGGGGCCGGTGGCGAAGGTGACGGCCCAATCGGTGCTGAGGTCCAGGGGATCGTAAATGGTGGGGGTGGTGGTCGGGGTGAGCTGGCGGCTGGTGAAGACGACGAGAGTGGAGCCGTAAGCGGGGAGCGTCAGGGCGAGGGTGGTCGTGTCATTGGATTGGGAGACGGGGGTGAGGGGGTAGACCTTGGTGGTGAGGGGATCCCAGAGTTCGGGGTGGCCGGTCTGGCGGAAGGTGGCGTTGAAAGTCTGGGGCGTGTTGGAGGTGTTGGCGATGAAATAGATGTCGCCGCCGTCGGCATGGCGATGGACGGCGCCGATGGTGGAAGGCGAGGCGGTGACAAAATCGGGCGTGAGCTTGGCGGCCAGGTCGGTGGCGAAGCTGGCGGTGGTGGTCTGGATGCCCTTATGGCCGGAGTCGGTGAAGATGTGCTTCATGATGGTGCTGAGCGAGGTTTGATCGGCGGCGGTGGCCATGTAACCGGGGACGATGGAGGGGAGGGTGGTGCCGATTATGACGAGGATGCCGCCGTTGTCGGAAAATTGCTGGAGTTTTTGGGCGGTGGCCAGGGGCATGCGGGTGGCGCCGTTGAGGACGACGACGCGATACTTGACGTTGCCGAAGGCGAGCGAACCGGTGGCGGCATCGACGGAGCCGCGTTGGGCGAGCATGCCGTCGTCCCAGGCGTCGAGGTTGTAGCCGGCGTCGAGGATGGTGCCGAGCATGCCGGCCTGGTTGGTGTAGGAGGCGTTCATGCTCGAGAAACTGGTGGTGGCGGCGGCCCAGATGTCGGCATCATTGAGATAGAGCGCGATGTCGTTGGCGGGCGTGCCTTCGCGGAGAATCTGGGAGACGCGCTGCATGTAGCCGGAGACTTCGGGCATGGCGACGTACCAGGGGTTCTGGTCGTTGAAGACGGCGGCGGCGTAGAAGCTGGTGCCGGGATAGGACAGGGAGCTGATGTAGCCGGGCCAGCCGTGGCAGTCGATCTGGTTGATGCCGTCGAGAAAATGGGTATCGACCTCGGCCTTCATGTCGGTAGGCGTGGCGCGGAAGGGTGCGGCGTGGAGCCAGGTGAAGGTTTCGGAGGAGGCGAGATTCTGGTTCATGAGATGGCTGGCGGAGGCCGCGTAGCGCGTGGCGCGGAAGCTGCGCCAGTCGTCGTTGCCGCCGCCCTCGCCCTCGGGGAGATCGGCATAGCCGTAGGAGAGGAGCCCGGCGGGCGGGCTGCCGTAGCCCTGGATGCGGAAGCGGGAGCCATAGCGGTTGGCGAGGTTTTTGAACTGGGTGTTGAAATTGTCGTCAAAGATGTCGGTGACGGTGCGGGCCCAGTCATAGCGGATGTCCATATAGCGATCGACGCTGTTGGCCAGCGCCGGCAGATGGATGGTCAGGTCATAGCCGCGGCGGTGCTTGAATTCCGGCAGGAGGTAGGCGGTCCAATTTTCGCCGCCGATTTCAAGGCTGTCGCAAAAGACGGCAAAGGGCGGATTGCGGCCGCAGGCCTTGATTTCCGGCTCGGCGATTTCCTTGATGAATTTGTCGACGATGGAGGCGCTGAGGTGGTCGATGACGGGGCCATCGGCGCCGTAGGCGGGGCGTTTGACCTGCGTGACGCCGGTCGTGTGCTGGATGAAGCCGGTGAAGTAGACTTTTTGGCCGCTGGTGAAGTTGGCCGGGAGGGTGGCGTTGCCGCCGGAGATCACCAGGGTATAGGCGTTGGTGGCGTCGGTGCCGTTGAGGCCGGCGACGGCGACGATGTTGCCGCCCAATCCCGAGGGCACCGGCACGGAGTGGGCGCTGATCTGCGCCGTGGTGGGGGTGACGTTGGCGGTGGTGACCTTGCCGGCGCTTTCACCGCCGGTCTGGGCGCTGGAGAACATGGGGCCGCCGTAGGGCCAGCCGCTGCCGAGGGTGAGGTCCATGCGGAGGCCCAGCGCCTTAGCCTTGGCGGCGGTGTAGCCGAGCATGGAGAGATGTTGGGGGGACATGAATTTGAGGTTGGTGACGGCGCTGGCCCCGGAGCCGCTGTTGACCACCAGGGGGTAAGTGGGCTGGACTTCAAAGCCGCCCACGCCGCCGGCTTTCATGGCATTAAGGTCGTGGTCGATGCTCGCCGGGGAGACGGCCGGGCCGAACCACCACCAGCGGCACATGATGCGGGCGTCGTCGGGGGGCGTCTGGAAGTTTTTTTGCAATTGGGTAATGTCGGCGAAGGCGTGTGGGGCCAGGCCCCCGATCAGGCAGGACCAGGCGCATACCAACGAGGCTGCCGCGCAAGAAATTTTCATGGATAACTCCCCTACACAAACCTGAGAACCAGAGCTTTTATTATATTCTTAATTTGATGGATGTACAAAGAGAATCTCGCGAATTGGCCGCAATTCCGCAAGCAACGGCAAGTATTTGGGGAATAATCGGATGATGTACGCTGAAACCGTCCGGTAATTGTGCATACGCCGTCGGAGCACGCGGCAAAACTGATAAGTCGCGAGGAAAACCTGCGTGACGGACCTGCGAAGTCATGCCAAAACCACCGGCTTGCCGGCGATTGTTTGACGGCAGCGCCCGCGTTACCGCGGTGCCGCCTCCAGTTTGATGGGCCCGGTGAGGCCGGAGGGCAGCGGCTGGGCGTAATTGTTCGTGCCCTGGGGCGAGAAGCGGTTGCCGGGGGGGAAGGCGGCATCGACGGCGCGTTGGTTGTAGTTGGGGAAGCCCGCTTTGGCCAGGTAGTTGATGGCGGTGTTGCCGACGTCGATGCGAATGGTGTTTTCGCCTTCCTTGAGCGCGCCGGTGAGATCCACCTGGAAGGGCGGGCACCAGGCGGCACCGATGCGCTGGCCGTTGACGTAGACGACGGCGGCATCATGCACGGGCGTACTGACGACGGCGGCAAATCCCTGGCCGCCCCCGCGTCCGGATCCTGCGGCACCGGTAGCGCCGAAACTCATGACCACGGAACTGCTGGCCATGGCGGCGGGGATGGTGACTTTCTTTTCGTAGGTGGCGACGCCCGAGTAGTTGGCCATGCCGGGGAGGGTGGTCCAGTCGGCCAGGGTGCTCATGGTGACGGGTGCGCCAGTGCCGCCGGGGCCGGTGGCGAATTTGACGGCCCAGTCGGTGCTCAGGTCGATGGAGGTTGCGGCCGGGGCGGGCGCCGGGGGAAGCTGCCGCTTGGTAAAGGCGACGACCACCGAGCCGTAGGCGTCCAGATCGAGGGCGACGGTGGTGGAGGTGGCCGTTTTGGAGGCGGCGGCCAAGGGGCGGATTTTGCCGTTGAGGGGATTCCAGAGTTCCGGGGTGTCGCTCTGGCGGAAGGTGGCGCGGAAGGATTGCTTCTGGGCGCTGGTGTTGGCGACAAAGTAGAGTTCGCCGCCGTCGGCGCGACGGTGTACGGCACCGATGGCGGGGTTGGCGGGCGCGACGATAAAGTCCGGCGCGAGCTTGGCCCCAACGAGTTGGGCGAACTGCGCCTCGGTGGGGGCGACGATGCCCGGACCGCCAATACCGAAGAGGCGGCCGAAGATGGCGGCGAGTTCCGTTTGGTCGGCGGCGGTGGCCTTATAGCCGGGGACGTGGAGGATGCGGTCGCGGTTGGAGCCCCAAACCAGGATGCCGCCGCCCTTGGCGAAGGCTTCGAGTTGGCGGGCGGTGGCCAGAGGCATGTTCTGCGGGCCGTTGAGGACGACGATGGGATATTTGACCTCGCCGAAGACGAGCTTGCCGGCGTCGGCCTTGCCCTTCAGGGCCAACATGCCATCGTCAAAGAGATCGAGGTTGTAGCCCAGGTTGAGGGCCGAATCGAGGACGGCGGTCTGGCCGGACCAGGTGGTGTTCATGCTGGAGAATCCGGTGCCCGCGCCGGCCCAGACGTCCGAGTCGTTGGCGTAGACGGCGATGTCGTTGGCGGGGGCGCCTTCGCGCAGCATCTGGCTGGCGCGTTGCATATAGCCGGCGACCTCGGGCATGGCGACGTACCAGGGGTTCTTGTCGTTGAAGACGGCGGCGGCGTAGAAACTGCCGCCGGGATAGGCCAGCGTGTTGGGCGTGTAGGGCCAGCCATGGCAGTCAATTTGATTGATGCCCTCGAGGAACTGCTGATCGACCGCCCCCTTCATGTCGATGGGGACGGCGCGGAAGGGCGCGGCATGGAGCCAGGTGAAGGTTTCGGAAGAGGCGAGCTTCTGGCCCATCAGATGGCTGGCGGAGGCCGCGTAGCGGGTGGCCCGGAATTCGCGCCAGGCGGTGCTGGAGGCGCTGGAGCCGGCTTCGCCCTCGGGCAGGTCGGAGAAGGCGTAGGAGGCCAGGCCCGCGGGCGGGCTGCCGTAGCCCTGGATGCGGAAGCGCGTGTTGTATTTTTTGGCCAGGGCGGTGAATTTGGCGTTGAAGTTTTCGTTGAACAGGTCGGTGACGGTCTGGCCGTAATCGTGCTTGATGTCGGCCGTGCGTTCGCCGATGTTGCCGATGAGGGCGGGAAGGAAGGGCTTGAGGTCGTAGCCGCGCCGTTTCTGGAATTCGTTGAGGAAGTCGGGGGTCCAGTTTTCGCCGCCTACTTCGAGGCTGTCGCAGAAGATGGCGAAGGGGGGATTGTTGCCGCAGGCCTTGATCTCGGGCTCGGCGACGAGCTGGATGAATTTATCGACGACCGCGGCGCTGAGGTGGTCGATGATGGGGCCCTCGGCGCCATAAGCGGGGCGTTTGACGGCCGTCAGGCCGGCGGAGCGATAGTCGAAGAAAATGACCTGTCCGCCGGCAAAATCGGCCGGCAGCGTGGCGACGCCGTTGGCCAGCGGCACTTCCTTGAAGGCGCTCATGTCCCCGCCGCCACCCCCTCGGCCCCCGGCGGCAGCGCCACCCGGTCCGGCGAAGGCGGCAAAGGCGGTGCGGCTGGTGGTCTGGGCGGTGCGTTGGCCGGCGGGCACGGCCACCACCTGGGTGGTGAGCGCTTTGGTGCCTTCGGTTTGCTGGTTGAACATCGGGCCGCCGTAGGGCCAGCCGCTGCCGAGGGTGATATCCATGCGGAGGCCGAGTTCCTTGGCCTTGACGGCGGTGACGCGGAGCATTTCCAGGTATTCCGGATTCATGCCGGACTGGGTCATCAATCTGATGTTTTTGGCGGCGTTGTCGCCGGTGCCGCCATCGACGACCAGCGGGTAGGTGGGCTGGACTTCAAAGCCGCCGACGTTGCCGGCCTTCATGGCCTGGAGTTCGCGTTCGATGCCGGCGGGGGTGACGGCGGGTCCGAACCACCACCAGCGAACCATGATGCGGGCGTCATCGGGGGGGGTTTGGAAGTTTTTCTGCAATTGGTTGATATCCGCCGCGGCGGGCAGGGCCAGGCCGCCGATGGCCGCCAGACAGGACAGACCGCACACCATCGACACCATCGGACGCAAGGATTTCATAAGCTACTCCAAAAAACCGGACAGATATGATGCTTAATGCGCAACGCATCGGGAGATTGCAGGACAACCGCAACAATCCCCTGGGCGGGAGTATCCCATCAAGCAACCCCCGCGCCAAACGGTCTGGCGCCGCGCGCCAGGCAATGAATGCAATGACGGGAGGAGGCCGCCGTTAATCCCCTGCTGTATGTCTCCTCTTCTCCGCAAGAAAGGCAAGAAATATGCGACGAATCCCATCATGTTGGCTGCTGGCGTGTGCGACCGCGTTCATCTCCGGTTGTGCCGGCACCATCACCCCGGACATGCCCCGCCTGGAAAAGCGCGACGGCATGACCAAGCTGATCGTGGACGGCCGGCCGTTCATCTGCGTGGCGGGGGAAGTGAACAACACCAGTTCCTCGGATCCCCAGGCCATGAAGCAGTCGATCGCGCGGCTGGCCAAGGCCAATCTGAACACCATCCTCACCGTCGTCTCCTGGGACCTGGTCGAGCCGCAGGAGGGCAAGTTTGACTTCTCGATGATCGACTACCAGATCGAAACCGCGCGGGCCAACGAGGTCCGCCTGATCCTGCTGTGGATGGGCAGTTGGAAAAACGGGCTGTCGCACTTTCCGCCGGAGTGGGTGAAGGCGAATCAGGAACGCTTTCCGCGCGTGGTGAACGCGGCGGGGCACTCGCTGGAGATACTCTCGACGCTGAGCCAGGAGAGCCGCGACGCCGACGCCCGGGCGTTTGCCGCCGTCATGAAGCACGTGCGGGAGGTGGACAAGGATCACACGGTCATCGGGATTCAGGTGGAGAACGAAGCGGGGGTGCTGGGGTCCTCGCGCGACTTTGGCCCGGCGGCCAACAAGGCGTTCGCGGGGCCGGTGCCCAGGGAATTGATGGATTATCTCCAGGCGCACAAGGAGAACCTGCTGCCGGAATTGAAGAAGATCTGGCTCGCCGCCGGCGGCAAGACCAGCGGCACGTGGGAGGAAGTCTTCGGCAAGAACGTCCCGCGGCCGGCCAACCGACCGCCGCTGCCCAACCCCGGCAACACCCTCCCCGACCGGCCCGCCGGGGTGGATTTGCTCACCCATACCGATGAAATTTTCATGGCCTGGAACTACGCCCAGTACATCGGATACGTCGCCGCACAAGGCAAGAAGGAATACAACATCCCGATGTACGTCAACGCCTGGATTGTGCAGCTCAAGGACGTGGGGCCCGGCGATTATCCCAGCGGCGGCCCCGTGTCGCGGGTGCATGACATCTGGCGCGCCGGGGCGCCGGCGATCGACATCCTCGCGCCGGACATCTATCTGGATGCTTACGCCCAGGTCATTCAGGAATACGCCCGCAACGGCAACCCGGCGTTCAACCCGGAAACCAGACTGATCGCGGCCAATTGCTGGAAGGCCTTCACGGAACTCAACGCGCTGTGTTTCTCGCCGTTCGGGGTCGATGGCAACCGCCCGATCATGCCGGAGAGCGCGTGGGGGCGGACCTATGGATTCATCAACTCGATATCCGGCGCGCTCGCGGAAGCGCAGGGCAAGAAGGGCGCGATCAAGCTGATTGAGCTGACGCCCGGCAAAACGCCCGGCAAGGTCGAAATGGGCGACTACGTGCTCGATTTCACCCCGGTCCCCGGCTCCCGCTCCGGCACCGGCCGGGCCACCACGGCGGCCGCCGCTTCGCGCCCCGCCGGCGGCGGCGGCGCGGAAGCCCTCGCCTTCCTGGACAATCCCTTCGTGCTCATCATCAACACCGCGCCCGATGAATACTACTTCGCCACCAATGACATCTTCCCGTTCCGGGTGTCCCCGAAAATCCCCGGCAAAATCGCCGCGCCGGCCACCATCGACCGCGGCTATTTCAGCAACGGCAAATGGATCATGTCGCACCGGCTCAACGGCGATGACATCATGGGCATCGGCTACGACCTGTCGGGCGCGGCCGCCAATAAACAGGCCGGCACCGAGATTCCGCTGGGCTCCCGCGGCCGCTGGAACGCCCCGTGGTCGCCGAATGACGCGCCGACGGTGTGGCGCGTCACGTTCTATCAGTATCGCTGAGCCGAATCGCCGTGTACCCAAGAGCGATGCGCCATGATTACGGTGGAGCGTTGAGCGCCGGGCCGTCCGTCATGGTGTACGTCCGCCGCAAGCGACCGTAAGAGTCCTTTTCCTCCCGGGCGAAGGTCATGCCGTTTTTTATCATCACGCGCAGCGAGGGAAGGTTGCGCGCGTCGGCGCTGGCCAGCATTTTTTTCCAGCCCAGATCCACGGTGCCGTGGCGGATGACCTGGCGGACGGCTTCGGTGGCGTAGCCGCGGCGCCAGCGTCCGGGCAGGAGGAGCCAACCGAGTTCGATCCACTGTTGGCCGTCCCATTCGACGGGCCGGGCGGTGATCTGACCGAAGCAGGCCGGGACATCGCGCAGGCCGACGGCCCAGGCCCAATAGGACTTATCCCGGCAATGGACGTGGCAGTCGTGTACGATGTCCACCTGGGCGGGGCTGAGGGCTTCGCCGTAGTAGCGCATGACCTGCGGGTCGCCATGGAGGGCCAGCAGGGCGGAGCGATCCTCGGGAGCGAAGGGGCGGAGGGCCAGGCGCGGCGTGAACAGGGTTTCGACGGTGGGCATGGGGCTCAAACAGTGGTTAGTGGTCAGTGCGTTCGTAAGTTACTCAAGGATATTCAGCGTCATCAGGGCGGCTTCCTGGCGGATGGTGAGCACTTTCCGCAGGTTGTTCCGCGCGGTGTCGAGGGCTAGTTGGAGCGCCGGATCGAGGATGGACGGGCCGCGCTGCGCCCGGACCGCGACCATCGCCGTTTTCAATGCGGCGTCCGACACCGTACCCTGCAACAGCGTCCTGAGGTTCTGCATTTCCGGACTCATGTTGGCCCGGGCCGAGGCGTCGCGGAGGGCGACGGCATACGCTGGATCGCTGAGTAAGGTCATCACCTGGCTGATCTTCACGCTGAGCACCATCCATTCGTCCGCGGAATCCACCTTGAGAACCTGCCGAATCGCGTCCATGTCGGGCAGAGGCGGGGCGGCATAGAGCCGCGCGCGGAGCGCCAGCGCCTTGTTTGAGCCGATGATCTCCAGCACGCGCCCGAGCCGCTGGTCCAGCTTGTTGATGCCGTGGCTTTGAAGCTTCCGGACGATCAACTGGAGCCGGGTTTCGGCCTCCGGGGGCGGGCCGGCCTGGAGGGCCTGGGCACACAAGGCCAAAGTATCGCGGCCGCCGGCTTCCAGTTCCTTCTGGGCGGCCTCGCGCGCGGCATACTTGTCGTCGTCCAACTGCTTGATCAATGCCGCCACGTGCTCGGCGGCAACCGGGGTCGGGGACTCGAGGCCTTTCTGAATGGTGTCCACGACGCCGTCGCCGGCGGAAATCAGCACGCCCAGCGCCTTGTTGGCCGCCACAGGCTCGTCGGCGCGCAGGCCGGCGATCAGTTCGCGCACCTGCTCCAGGGTCAGTTTGACGGGCGCCTCCGGGAGCACGGCCACTTCGACATTCCCCAGGCCCCAGGATTCGTTGTCGATCGTCGGCTGGCTGTCGATGAGCGCGGAGCGAAAGTCGATCCGCAAATCCCTGGCGGTGTGCGGAAAGGTGAACTCCACGGTGTAGACGGCATTGCCGCCCCAGGTTTCCTTGCTTTTGGGAAGCCATTTCACATCGGCGGCTTCGGCGCCGGTGAGGCCCGGATAGCTGCCGGTGCCGTAGTTGTCGGGGAAGCTCTGCTTGGGCGGAGCGGTGATGCGTTTGTCGTTGGGGCCGTAGATGGTGAAGGTGGATTGCAGAAGCGTGCGCCCATCGCCCAGGCGAATGGCGAGTTGGTCGGGTCCATCGCCGGGGGCGTTGCCATCCCAGGAGTCCAGGATGCAAAGCTGCGCCCGCAGGCGCACGAATGCATGGGGGGGCAATGGCGGCAGGGCGAGGGATTCGGTGACGTTGTAGAACCTGCCCAGGAATAGGGTGCCAGCGCTGTTGTCGGTCTGGGGCTTGGACCAGAGGGCGAGGTTTTTGGGATCGGCGTATTGGCTTTGGTAGATGATCGTAGGGGCGGATGCGGGCGCGGGCGCGGTCTGGGCGGCGGCCAGGGCGGAGAGCGCCAGGCAGGACGCGGCGGCGAGGGTGTGAGGCATTATGGAACGGTTGACATGCATGCCGGGAATCCTGCGAGTGGCGATGGCGCAAGCGATGGCGCAAATTGTAGCCGAAGGCGAAAGGTTGTGAACTCAGTCCACGGTCGCGGCCACGCGGAAGCCGAAGCTGCCGAAGCGGTACGTGGGGATGTAGCCGGTGCGGTGGGCCGCGCGGCAGTCCTTGGGACCGTAGTACCAGGAGCCGCCGCGCAGGACGCGGAGCGTGCCGGCGGCGGGCCCGGCGGGATCGGTGACGGCGGCCTTGCCATAGTCCCCGTAGCGATCCTGGCACCACTGCCACGCATTGCCGATCATGTCATAAAGGCCGAAGGCATTGGCCTTGAAACTGGCGCCGGGGGAAGTGAAGTCAAAGCCGTCGTCCCAGGTGAAAAAGGCCATGGCCAGTTCGTTAGGCAGCGTTTTTTTCAAACTCAGATCGGCGCAGTTGGCCCAGCCCTTGCCGTCGTCGGGGTTGTCGCCCCAGGGATAGGTGGTTTTGGTGCCCGCCCGGCAGGCGTACTCCCACTGGGCTTCGGTGGGGAGCGTGACGGTCTTGCCGCTCTTTTTGGCGAGCCAGTTGCAGAAGGCCTGGGCGTCGTTCCAGGAAACCTGGACGACGGGATGATCGCCTTTTTGTACGAAGCTGGGGTTGCGCCAGGAGCAGCCGTTGACCATGCCGGAGGTGATTTTGCCGTCCTTGACGGCGATGCCGACGGCATTGCCATCTTTTTCGGCGTCGGTTTTGTAGTCGCTGTCGTTGACGAAGGCCGTGAACTGGTTGACGGTCACATGGGTGACGCCCAGGTAGAACGGCTTGCTGATGGTCACGGTATGCGGGAGTTCATCGGTGTTGCGGTCCTTTTCCGTCAGGGGACTGCCCATCTGGAACTTGCCGGCGGGTATGCGCACGAGCTTGAGCGAAACGATGCCGCCCAGGTCCAGCGTCAAGTCCTTGCCCGCCGCGGCGGGACGCGGGGGGACCAGCGGGGCGGGCAGCGGAGCGGGACGCGTGGGGACTGGAGCGGGGGCGGAAGCACAGACGAATACTATGAAGGTGGCGAGCGCGAATAGGGCCATGCCAAGGGTCTTGCGCATGATTCTTCTCCTGATAACGGGAGTATAAGCTACCCGCTGGGGAAGGGCAGTGAAAGCCCGCGCCGGCGGAATTGCGGGGGAGGCCTTCTTTGATCCATTTTGCACGTACGGATGAAGCCCGGTTAGAATCACCGGCAGTGCGGGTCTTGGAACGCAAATGGTCTGAGTAAACCACACGCCTGTCTATTTGGAATAACAAAGTTCTGAAATGGAGTAACGCTCATGTCCCAGAAATCCACGCTCATCCTGACGGCCGCGGTTTTGGCGGCGACCACGCTGGCGTTTGCCGCGGCGGGCGGCGGCGGCGGCGGTGGCGGTGCGGCGGCTCCGGCGGAAGCTCCCGTCATGCTGCCCAAGTCCATCCCCGCCGATGGCAAACCACAAATCAACGGCCCGCGCATCGCCTCGGGCAACCTCGGCCATATCTTTCTCTACAAACTCCCCGCCACGGGCGACGCCCCGCTCACCTACTCCGCCGACAACCTCCCCGCGGGCCTGACCCTTGACGCCCAGACCGGCGTCATCACCGGCACGCTCAAAACCCCCGTCTCCACCGCCACCACCTTCCATGTGAAAAACGCCCAGGGCGAAGCCACCAAGCAAATCGTCCTGGTCGTCGGCGACCACAAACTCGCCCTCACCCCGCCCCTGGGCTGGAATTCCTGGAACTGCTGGGGCCTCACCGTCTCCGACGCCCGCGTCCGCGCCGCCGCCGACGGCTTCTTCAACTCCGGCCTCGTCAACCACGGCTTCCAGTACGTCAACATCGATGACGGCTGGGAAATCCAAGGCAGCGGCCCCAATACCCGCAATGCCGACGGCACCATCATCGTCAACAACAAATTCCCCAACATGAAGGCCCTCGGCGATTACATCCACTCCAAGGGCCTCAAGTTCGGCATCTACTCCGGACCCGGCCCCACCACCTGCGGCGGCTATTGCGCCTCCTGGCAGCACGAGGAACAGGATGCCACCTCCTGGGCTTCCTGGGGCGTCGATTACATCAAGTATGACTGGTGCAATTACACCAATGTTGTGCGGCGCGCCACGCCGGAGGACACCAAGACCTACCGCATCAACAACACCGTCACCATCGCCTTCGATGACCTCAAAACCCCATATCGCGTGCTTCGCAAGGCCATCGACAAACAAGACCGCGACATCGTCCTCTCCCTCTGCCAGTACGGCTGGGGCAACGTCTGGGAATGGGGCGCCGAAGACGGCATCAACGGCAACCTGTGGCGCGCCACCGGCGATATCACCGACACCTGGGCCTCCATGTCCAACATCGGCTTCGCCCAAAACGGCCACGAGCAATACGCCGCCCCCGGCCACTGGAATGACACCGACATGCTCGTCGTCGGCAAGGTCGGCTGGGGCAACACCCCGCGCGCCAACCGCATGACCCAGAACGAGCAGATCACCCACATCACGCTCTGGTCCATCCTCGCCGCGCCCATGCTTTTGGGCTGCGACCTCACCCAGCTTGATGAGTTCACGATTAACCTGATGTCCAACGACGAAATGCTCGCCGTCAACCAGGACCCCGCGGGCCGGCAGGGCTGGCGGATCGCCGCCATGGACCTCAACGGCGCCGCGGTACTCGCTCCGGCTCCCGCATCCGCGCCGGCCACCGCGCCTGCAACGGGAACGGCTCCGGCCCGCGGACGCGGACGCGGCGGCGCCGGCAATCCGCAGAACAACGCGCCCAAACAGGTCTGGGCCCGCCCGCTGCTCGACGGCACCTATGCCGTGGGCCTCTTCAACCTGGATAACGCCCCGGGCAAAGTCTCCATCTCCCTGAAGGATCTCGCCGCCGGCCTCAAGACGACCATCCCGGGTCCGGTTCCCGTGCGGGACATCTGGCAGCTCAAGAACCTCGACCCCGCGAGCGATGTCATCTCCGCCGAGGTGCCGCGCCACGGCGTCGTCTTCCTGAAGATAGGCGCCCCGCGTCCCGATGCCGCGTGCATCGCGGACCTCGTGAAGTTGCACGCGCCCAAGTAACCTAGGATCGTGGTAGCGCGCCGCTGGAAATGAGAAAAGGATCACCCTGCCGGGATGGCGCGGATTCTCCCCCGCCGCCCACCGGCTCGGCCCGCTGCTGGCGTTCAATCTGATACGCCAGCCAGACAAACGTGGCCAGCGCCACCACCAAAGCCCAGACATCGTGGTCCTTGGTCAGCAGCGTGTCGTAAAGCCCGTGCAACACCATCGGGACGATGATGATGAGCACGACATTGAGGAAATACGACCAGTTGTTGTCCGCATTGATCAGATCGCCCTGGCGGCGGTAGATGGAAATGCCCACGGCCCCCGCCCACATGGCGTGCAGCACGACGCAGGAGATGAAGCGGGTGTAGTACATGTCCGCGCCGGCCAGGCCGTTGTAATAGCGGCCGGAATACATGATGCCCTCGGCGATGCCGAAGCCGATCCCCGAGGCCAGGCCCCAGAGCATGAGCGAATTCCAAGACGCATCTTCATCGCCGGGCGCGGTCTTGATGCGCCAGAGCATGGGGATGGCCTTGGCGATTTCCTCGCACAGGCCCACGCCGCAGGTGTAACCGAGAAAGGAGAGGAAGAAATTGCTGTCGGGATCGTCGGCCAGGCTGTACGACCAGCCGATGAGTTTGACCACCAACAGTACCAGGCCAATGATGCCGCGGGGGATGATCAGGGGCATGTGAAACGCGGCCCATTGGAAGGCCAGCAGGAGGATGATGCCCGCCGTGCCGGTGAAGAGGCCGGCGAACAGCAACCCCTTGGAGTACCGGGAGGCCTTGGGAAACACGAGCAGGAGAAAGGTGAAATAGGCCGCGGCCGCCGCGAGGGCCATGAGCCACTGGGCGTGGGAATCATACGCCAGCAATGCCCCCGTGACGTGGTGATTCGGCAAGGTGTTGAAAAGTTCCGTCTTTAGCTGGTCCACCGACATGTCGCTGTTTTCGGCGCGCGCAATGATTTCCGGGTGCTTGGCAATGGCTTCGAGCAGTTCCTCCCCATGGCTCTCACGCGGGAAAAAGGTCGAGAGCACCAGGGGAATCAACGCCAGTAGCAGCAACAAATACGTGAACCGCCGGAGCGAGGTGTGGTGCGGTGCGGCATACCGCGGAGATAGCAGGGGGTCAGCCGGTGCCGCGTATCTGGATGCGGGCGCCCGCGCGGGCGCTGCCGCCGGCATCGGCGGTGGCGGCATGGCCGGGGCGCTGGTCTGCATGTGATGATCCGCCGTCGTCCCCAGGCCGCCGCCGTCCGGCACCGTGACAATGCTCCCGCACCGGGGGCACCGCGCCTTCCGCCCCTCCGAACCTTCGGGGGCATGCAAGGACTTGCCGCAGGTACAGGTAAATTCGATCATCATGGACTCTCCCCACAGTCAGAAGTGTCATGCGTAAGAATACGCTCTCCTCTGCGCCAGTCAAATCATTGAACATTGATTGAACATTGCTCATTGCTCATTGCTCATTGGTCCCATACGCTTCCCCCATGCTCCTCCGCACCCTCAAACGCTTCTGGCTCACCTCCCTGGCCTCGGAAATGGAATACCGGGCCAACTTCATCACCTCCACGCTCTACTGCGTGGGCCAGCTTGCCGGCACGCTGCTCACCGTCAACATCCTGTACTCCAAAAACTACCGCTTCGCCGGCTGGAGCCGCGATGAGTCCTATCTCGTGGTGGCCCTCTTCACCCTGCTCGACGGCGTCACCGCCTCGGCGCTGTCGCCGAACCTGTCGCGCATCGTCGCCCACGTCCAGCGGGGCACGCTCGATTTCATCCTCCTTAAACCGCTGGATGTGCAGCTTCAAGTTTCGACGCGCAACCTCACGCCGTGGGGATTTCCCAATATTCTCTTCGCCCTGGCCCTCATCGGCTATGCGGGGCCGCGGATTCCGCTGGCCTGGCAGGCGTATCCGCTGGGGGTGCTTTCCGTGCTGCTGTCGATCCTCATCCTGTATGCGCTATGGTTCATGGTCGCCACCACGACGATCTGGTTCACAAAAATCTGGAATGCCACCGAAGTGCTCCGCTCCTTCATCGAGGCCGGCAAATACCCCATCGCCGCCTATCACCCCGCCGTCGGCTTCTTCCTGACCTTCATCCTCCCGGTCGCCTTCCTGACCACCATCCCCGCCGAACTGATGCGCGGCACGGCGGCACCGCGGTTTCTCATCTTCGAAGCCGCCCTGGCCGCGGGCCTGTTGATCCTGTCGCGCCTGTTCTGGAAATGGGCGCTGCGCTTTTACACCTCCGCGAGCAGTTGAGCGGGGCGGCGCGTGAACGGGGCGGGTACGGGGCGGAGCCGGGCGGAACCGATAACTTTTTCCAGGCGCTTGAATTTGACGCCCGGTCTGCAATAATACCCGACTCTCTGGCGCCCGTAGCGCAATTGGATAGAGCATCTGACTACGGATCAGAAGGTTGCAGGTTCGACTCCTGCCGGGCGCATGTGGATGGGTAGTTTTTCGGTGCGGCAGCCCGGGTCTTTCCGGGCTGCTTTGTTTATTGCGCAGGTCGTTTACGGGAAGCGTTTCTGAACGGGGGGGTCATCACACCAGAACGTGTGGGGGAGGCGTACGGAGGCTTCACTCTATGTGGAGTCATCCTGGCCTGACACATCAGAGTCTTCGCTAATGTAACAAACCCCCCAGATTACCATCCTCCGTAACACAACCGTGCCGCACCACGTTATCGTCCTCACCACATGTCAACCAGTCTTGGCTCGGGGTTCACAAGTGGACCAAAGCATCCATAATGGCCACCGATTTGGGCGTTGCAAAAAAGTCATTGCATTGCGAATAATATGGGCAGTAAAGAAGGTGGGAGGTTCGAACATGTGGGTTTGGGTAAATTGATATTAGCAAATTTATCGGACGCAAAATACGTTGGAGCGAAAAACGCCATAAGTGTTGTCACCAAATATTTTAAGTAATTGCGGAAAAAGTTTTTGACAGACCCTGAAGTGGTGCTAAGTTTTTGATAGGTAGTGCTGTAAGTGCATTCACTACGGCTTTTTACCGGATCATTTCAGGTCTACCGACTTGGCTGACACCTCTTTGACTGACTTGGTATAGGCTATTTTGGAGCAAATAACCCGCTATTCACTCAACTTTTTGTTGAATTAAAATAAATTCGGCCCTTTTTTTAGGTGGCTCACATGTTGAATCGCAAGCTTTCCCGCGGTGTGTCTAAGATTCAGGTTGGCGCGATGCTGGCCATGGCGGTCCTAGGTGTTACCAGCTTGGCGCCGCGTGCCAAGGCCGATCAAATTCAGCTCGACGACACGAATATGGCGCTCACGGACCCAAGCGCCTGGGTCGGCGGCAACGCACCCGGACCCGGGGACATCGCCGTCTTCAACAACACCCTGCTGGGCTCAGTCAACAATAGTTTCAACTGGGCCGTGGGCCCAGGCGCCGCCAATAGTTGGGCCGGGCTTCAGGTATTGAATCCCGCGCAAAGCATCCTGATCACCGATCCCACGAACATCCTGACGCTGGGCAGCGCCGGCATTGACATGTCGGCGTCCACCGTGAATCTGTCGGTGAATGCCGGGCTGAACCTTCTGGCGAACCAGACGTGGAATGTCGGGGCGGGAACGTCGCTGCTCATTTCGGGCGGCATTTCGGGGACGGGGGTCGCGGTGAACAAAACGGGTACGGGATTATTGACGCTCACCGGCGCGAGCACCAATGCCGGGACCTTGACTTTGAATGCCGGCACGCTGTTGATGAATTTCGCCGCCTCGACGGCGCCGGCGAGCAATATCCTGGCCGCGGCCAGCACCCTGACGCTGACGGGCCCGTCAACCTGGAATATCGTGGGATCCGCGAATGCCAACAGCAGCCAGACCCTAGCGCGAACATCATTCGGGGGGCAGGGCCTGGTGAGTTTGAACCTGCTGGCGGGCGTGGGCGGAACGATTACGCTGAATCTGGGCCAGTTGAACAAGACCGGCATGGGTTCACTCATGGTGATCAACGCGGACACCACGAACACCGTCATTAACGCATCCACGACCTCGGGCGTGACCAGCAATGGCGGGTTGATCGATGGAACTTCGACCGGCACCGGAGCGACCGGTTTCCAGAAGGAAGCGTTCATGACGTGGGGACTTTATGATTTTGCGGGCCTGGCGGGCGGAAATGTCGTTCCGGCCTACACCATCGCCGGCCTTTATACCACCGCCGATCCCGGCGGCACCGTCAACCAGATTATTGACGTCGCCGGGACCATGAGTCCCACCAGCGGCAGCAACCGCGTCGTTCTGGGCGTGCGCTTCAATTCTCCGATGACAAATACCATGGGCGGGAGCCGGGTGTGGGGGATTGGCAGCATTCTGGTGACCCCCAACGTGGGCACCTTCAACTCCACCATCAGCACCTCGGACCTCTTTGACACAAGCCGCGACAACAACTCCGGCGACATGGTGATCTGGCAGAACAACACCCTGGGCGAGTTGATCCTCAATTCGGTCATTGTAAATGTGCGCACCGGCTCGGGCATCATGACCTACGCGGGCACGGGCACGACGGTGGTGAACGGCGTCAACACCTATACCGGCCAGACGAACTTCGTCAGCGGTTTCATGGTGGCCAACAGCAACGACGCGCTGGGCGCGGCCGCCACCGCGGCGCAACTGAACTTCTCGGGCGGAGCCTTGGTGGCCAATCCCGCGACGAACCTGACCATGACCGGGCGTTCGGTGATCCTCCTGGGCGGCAACAGCACCCTGGCCGCCACGGCCGGCAGATCGCTCACGGTTCCGAGCACCATCAGCGGCGCGGGCGCGCTCATCATCGGCACGGGCGTTTTGCCGGGCACCGGTGCGGGCACGGCCAACGCCACGGCCCTCACCGGCACCGGCACGGTGATCATCACCAACAACAACAACACCTACACCGGCGGGACCACCGTGGCCGCCGGCACGCTGCGCGTCGGCGCCACCGGCGGCACGCCCCTGGGCACCGGCGCGGTGAATGTGACCTCCGGCGGCACCTTCACGGTCACGGGCTACACGCCCTCAACGAATAACATCAACGTCTACAACGGCGGCACGTATCTGACCAATACCGGCACGGCCAACAACTCGGTCATGGTGCTCAGCGGCGGGATGATCACGGGCTCCGGCAACACGGTCGGGACCGTGGTCGTGGGCGCCGGGGGCATCATGGAACCGGGCACGCGGAACACGCTGGGCACGATCAACTTCCAGAACTTGACGTTCCAGTCGAACTCGGTCCTCAACCTGTCCCTGTCGGGGCCGCTGGCGCAGACCGATGTCATCAACATTTTCCCGGACGGCGTCCTGAACCTGCCGACGACGGGCAACATTTTTGTGAACATATATGACATCAACAATACCAGTTCAGCCTATGCCTCCTTGATCGACGGCGTCTATCAGGTATTCTCGAATGTCGACGTCATCACGCCCGGCAAGTATTCCGGCCCTTCGCCCTCCGGCGTTCTGACTGATTTCTACCCGTTCAATCTCAACCCCGACAGCGGCGCCTCGGTCTATTTCACCTACAACTCCGGCAGCATTTGGCTCAACATTTCCGGTTCCAATCTCCAGGCCCTCACCTCCGGTTGGACCGGCCCGGGCAGCGATTGGAGCGACGTGAATAACTGGACCGCCGGCATCGGCATTCCCGGCATCACGAGTGGTGTCTCCCGGGCCAATTTCAACGGCACGATCTCCGCGCCCGGAACGGTTAGCGTGAGCAGCACCACCGGCACCTCCGGCGTACACCTGGGCGTCCTCACCCTCGACACCGCCGGCGTGAGCGGCAATTGGAATCTTGCGCCAGGCAATGATCATCTGGTCATGGACCACGGCGCGTTCGCACCGGCGACGATTAATGCGGGCGCCGGCAACAACAGCATCTCGGCCGCCATGGAACTGCTGTCGCCCACGATCGTCAGCCTTAACAACTCGACGGGCTCCCTGCAGATCTCCGGCGCGATCACCGGCTCCAAGATCATGACGGTACAGGGGGTCGGCACGTTGATCCTCTCCAGCAGCGCCAACAATTTCTCGGGATTAAACGTCAACGGGGGTTTGGTCAACATCGCCGCGCAAGGCGGCACCCTCGGCCCGGTGAACGTGTATGGCGGCAGCCTCACCGTCACCGGTTCGCTGTCCCAGAACGTCGCCGTCAACGCCGGCGGCACCTTCTTCCTGTCCAGCGGCGGCACCGTCAACGGCGCGATCGCGCTGTCCCGGGGCGCCACGCTGGCCGGCACGGGCACGGTCTCATCGGCGATTGTGGTGCCCAGCGGCGCCATCCTGGAACCGGGCACCCGGACCACGATGGGCATGATCGCGGCCCAGAGCCTGACCTTCAATGCGGGCGCCACGCTCAACCTGACCCTGCAGGCCGGCTCGCCCAATACCAGCGACGTCATCAATATTCTGGCGAACGGCACGCTGAACCTGGCATCGAACATTGTCGTCAACATGTACGACACCACCGGCGCCCCCTTCTTCGCGCTTTCCGGCTCCTATCAGGTGTTCTCAGGCATCAATGTCATCACCGGCTATAGCGGCGGCGTCACCCAGGGCAGCATGTCCAATTTCGTCGTGGGCAATTTCAATCCCATCTCCCCCGCCGGCGTCACCGCGGCGAACTTCAACATCTCCGGCAGCCCCAGCAGCAGCAGCATTTGGGTCATCTTTTCCACCCAGTACATCTCCTCTTGGCTGACCAGCGGCGGCGGCAACTGGGGGGCTTCGAGCAACTGGAACTATAATATTCCCAGCCTGTTGGGCGATATCGCCAAGTTCGACGGCAACTTCATCGCACCCTCCGGCCCCGTGACACCCGGTGCCGTGACCCTGAGCGCTTCCACCAGCGCGCATATCGGCCAGTTGTTCCTTGATGCCGGCAGTCAGAACAGCACCGCCTGGTCCATCCTCGGCAATGGCACGCTGACCATGGATGCCGGCGCGGCCCAGGCCGTCATCCAGGTAACCTATGGCACCAACTCCATCAGCACCCCGATCACGCTGCTTTCCCCCACCCGGGTCAACTTCAACAACACCGCCGGCTCCCTGACGATCGCGGGGGTCATTAGCACCCCCAGCACCACCTCCACCCTGTCCGTAGCGGGCGTCTCGAAGTTGATTCTGTCGGCCAACAATAACATTACCGCCAACGGCACCATCGTTTCCGGCGCCACCCTGCAGTTGGGTGTGGGCGGGACGACCGGCTCGTTTGGCAGCGGCACGATTACCGACGCGGGCACCCTGGTGGTCAATCGTTCCGGCACGTTCAACCTGTCGGCGCTGGCCGGCGGGCTCTCCGGCAGCGGCCAGTTGATCAACGCGGGCACCGCCAGCCAGTTGACTTGGGACAACGCTTTGACCGCCAGCCAGGGCGCCTTCACCGGCACCGTCAACGTGGCCGGCGGCACCGTCACGGTCGGCCCGGCCGCGGTCTGGACCCCGACGGGACTGTTGGTCGCCGATGGCAGCAACTTCAACCTGGGCGGCAACAACGTGACCATCAACGCCTTTAGCAACGCGGGCATCATCACCAATATCAGCGGCGCGCCGGTCACCCTCAACATCGCCAACAGCGCGGCGGCCACCCTCGGCGGCACGCTGACCAACGGCGCCGGCGCGCTGTCGGTCATCAAGACCGGCGGCGGGTCGTTGACGCTCAACGGAACGGGTTCCTACACCGGGTCGTTCTTCGTCGGGGCCGGAGTTGTCTATGTGAACACCAGCACGGCGCTGCCGGCGGGCACGCAGCTCATCGGCAATGTGGCGGACGGGATTATCGTCGGCAGTGGCGTGAACCTCGCCGCGAATGTGCTGCTATTCCCCACGACTTCAACGAGCTACGCGTGGGAACTGCCCAACGGCAATGCCACGTTCTCCGGCACCATGTATGAGTCCGGCACGGGTTCGCAATTCCGCGCCCGCGTGACGGGCAGCGGCACCGCCACCGTCACCGGCGTGTGGACGGGGACCGCCAACAATTATGTCAACGGCAGCATCATGTTGATAACGCAGGGTAACATTGTCTTTGACGGCCCCAGCGCCAAGATCACCGTAGGAACTATACCCGCCCTTTCGGGCTTCGAGGGCACGCAACTCGTTTTGGGCCGTTCGGAAACCGCCGGCGCCAGCCGCAATCTCAACCTCACCTTGACCAACGGCGCGCAAATCATCAATAGTTCGGATCCGGCCACCATGGCGCTTGCCAACGGCGGGAACTTCCTGGGCGGCGCGGTGGGCAGCGGCCTGACCCTGGGCGCTACCGGCGGGACCAATGCCGTGAACACCCTCACGGTCGACCACTCGAGCATCCAGCTCGGCCAGTTGAACTTTGAACTGGACGGCCAGGCGACGGCGTCGAATCTGTACGTCATCGGCGGCACGGTCACCGCCGGCAGCTATACCAAGAACAACAACACCGCGGTCACGACCTTCAGGCTTGACGGCGGACGCATCGTGGCCACGCAGGCCACCGCCACGTTCCTGCCCACCGCCACCAACCTGGTGATGAGCATCGGGACCGGCGGGGCCTATATCGACACGGCCGGCTACAGCCTGGGCCTGGGTCGTCCCTTCTCGTCGAACACCACCGGCGCCGACGGCGGCTTGACGCTCATCGGCACCGGTGCGGTGATGTTCAACGGCACGGGCGCCACGTACAACGGCCCGACGCCCATCACCACCAACACGCTCTATGCGGGCTTGGACAATGTCTTCTCGCCCAATTCGGTCCTGAAGATCAACAACACGGGCGTGGTGAACGCCCAGACCTTCTCGGAATCCGTGGGCGGCCTGGATGACACGGCCAATGCCAACAAGGGCCAGGCCCTCAACTTCGGCACCATCAGCATCAACGTGGCCAGTCCCAACGTCTACACGTTTGCCGGCACTTTGACGGCCGCCAGCGTGGCCTTCATCGGCTCGGGCACCCAGATTCTGACCGGGGCC
>CAIPTQ010000371.1 GCA_903868035.1 uncultured Phycisphaerales bacterium | reverse complement strand
TTTCCAAAAAGCCTCTTGCGCGCGCCAGGATTTGCAACTAAAATGCAACTAAAAGGCTGTTACGCCTGCTCAACATGCGTCACATGCCGATATAATGTTTCGTCCCTAAGTGTTTGCCAAAGATGTAATTAGCGATGCCTCCAGGGTTTACGAGAATCGGTCTAACCGTGCTCATAACCCGGAGGTCGGAGGTTCGAATCCTCCCCCCGCTAATGCCTGTAAGTGCTTATTTTAACTTACCTTGCAGGCGATTTCAACAAGATTCTGTGTCCTCAGAAGTGACTCGTAAGTGTATACGTGGTATACATTTGGGCGTCCCGAGGACCGCTTTCATGGTGAAATCTCCCACGCAGCGCAACGTCCCCCCACCCCATTCCTTTCCTTCCGAGCCGGTTGGAAAGAAGGATTTTCAGCCCAAATACGCCCGCCAAAAACGCCAGGACAGCGCGGATCTGGCCTATGTCCGGCTTGACGGGAAACGCTATTATCTGGGTGTATACGGTTCCCCCGAATCACGCTTGCG
This sequence comes from uncultured Phycisphaerales bacterium, assembly GCA_903868035.1. The sequence goes on along the minus strand of CAIPTQ010000371.1, from coordinate 2,965 downwards.
CTATCGGCGCCTGCTGACCGCATACCAGGAAAAAGGTACGATAAATGGCCCGGAAGTGCGTGACACCATCACCGTGGCCGAGGTGGCGGACCAGTATACATGGTTCGCCCGGCGGTATTACCAGAGGGATGGCCAGGTCACGGCCGAACCCGCCAACATTGCCCTGGCGCTGCGCTGGCTCATCGCCCTCTACGGCAGGACGCCGGCTCGCCAATTCGGCCCCAAAGCCCTGCGGGCCGTGCGGGACCAGTTGGTCGAGAAGCATTGCACCCGGGCCTACATCAACCGGCACATGGAACGCATCAAGCGCATGTTCAAATGGGCGGTGGCCGAAGAACTGGTCCCTTCGTCGGTTTACCATGGTCTACAGGCGCTCCCGGGTCTGCGCTTCGGCCATACGGAAGCACCGGCATCCAATCCCGTGGAGCCAGTGCCGGAATACTTGATCGAGCCAGTCAAGAAATTGGTCAGTCGCCAGGTGGCGGCGATGATCAATTTGCAGTTGCTCACCGGCGCCAGACCCGGAGAAATTCTCGGGATGCGCCCCTGTGACATCGACAGGCAAGGCGCGGTCTGGATGTATACACCGGCCCACCATAAGACCGAAGCCTATGGACGACGACGTGTCATTCCTCTGGGGCCAAAGGCGCAGGTACTGTTGGGGACATTTCTCGCCAACCGCGCCGCTGATGCGTATATGTTTTCGCCCCAGGAAGCCGAGGCTGAGCGCTATGCCGAACTGCATGCCAGGCGCAAGACACCAGAGAATCAGGGCAACCGGGTGGGAGTCCGCCCCGACGATTGTCAGCCCCGCAAACTGGGCGCCTGCTACAACCGGACCAGTTATGCACGGGCCATAGCTCGGGCGTGTGCGATGGCGTTTCCGCTACCGGCCGAACTGCAACCGCCCATGCTCCCAAACGGCAAGCCCATAGCGATGCGTGATTACCTGAGTATTGCAGCCCCTGAGAAACGCGCCGCGATTGAGCAGTGGCGGAAAGCGCATCATTGGCATCCGCATCAATTGCGGCACAACTACGCGACCAACGTCCGGCACCGGCATGGGTTGGAGATCGCGCAGATCCTGTTGGGACATGCCACGGCCGACGTAACGCAGATTTACGCCGAGCGCGATCTGAAACGGGCCATTGAGATTGCCGGTCAGGAGGGATGAAGCAAGGCGGGCACGAGGCGTTGAAACTCGCTCGTCGGGGCTCCTCCCCGACGGTCGGAGCAAATACGGTTTCAACCTCTGGGGCGTGACCCCGATGAGCCCCTGTGTCTACCCGGCCAATCAGCTACGGTCCGACATCTCAGGACCTGCAATCCCGTAGAAGAGAAGAACGCAGTCCCTGTGGCACGCCAATTCTCTTGGGTTAACCACGAAAAATCGCGCTACCCGCGCCACTTCTTGACTCTACTATCGCTCAAATGCCTCGGGTACGCCCTATCACCGCCCTACGCGATATTCGCCGCGGGCGGCGTAGGAATAGGTTGAGGGGCTGTCGAGTTGTTGGATGCCGATAGTGGCGGCGGCGGCGGCTTGCCGGCGTTTTTCGGCGGGGCTGAAGTCTTCCTCGGAGATGCAGAAATCGGTCAGGCCATCGCGGCTGAGCTCGCCGGATTTGACGGCGGTGACGATCAGGGGCCATTGTTTGGACTCGACGTTTTTAAGCATGATCGTCGCCTTGATGCCGTTGGCTTTAGCCCAGGCCTGCTGCTCTTTGAGGAAGGCGAGCAGGGCTTGGGCGGTTTCGCCGATGCCATTGTAGAGATTGTCGATTTCATAGGAGTCGTAGTCGGCGTAGAGGTCTTGGATCTGGTGGCGGGTATAGATTTTCCAGCCCGACTGATTCCACTTCTGTCTCCAGTCGGGGCTGGCGGTGTCGATGCCGGCATAACGGGCGCCGGCTTTCATGCGGGCCAGTTCGTCGGGGGCGATGCCGCTATTGCCGGTGACGCCCCCGGGGCCTTCGAGATAGATATGGCGGAACACCCCGGCGGCCTTGGCGGCGGCCATGGTGGCTTGGGAGTCGGTATTGCCGGAGTCGGCGCCGATCAGCACATTGTTTTTATATTTTTCGGCGAGTTCGCGCACGCGGGCCGGAGTAATCCGCGAGTCGGAGGCGAAATCGAAGTAGGCAATGGGGGCGCGGGCGGACGCCTGCGTCTGACTGGCCGGAGGTCTGATTTGCGGGGCGGAAACAGGTGCCGGGGCAGAGGGTGCGGGGGTATTGTTGCAGCCGGCGAGAAGGGTACACAAGACAGTGAGGAGGATGGCCGGAAGGGTCGGCGAGAAGCGCATACGGGACTCCTGATGGGTGGGGGCTGGCTATGAAACCCTCCATCCCTTGATTGTGGCACGCAGATCCGCACGAATCAAACTTCCGTGCGTCGTGAAAAGGCGTTAGGTTTCAGCGGGTGTGACTCCCGCCCGCCCCCCCCGAGGAGGCACGTTCCAGGGGGAAGGAACTGGAGCGGTCAGTGGAGGTAACTACACTGCCGAAGCCTCTGGTGTAGAGCGTCCTACAGGGACTTGCCAAGGGTGGGAATATGGCAGGCGAGGTGATGTTGACCTCGGCGAGGCGGGACGGTTAATGTTAGAAGAAAGCGAAGGAGTCGGTGATGGCAAGCATGTGGGTCATTCGTCGGGGAATCGCGGCATGTCTCGCAATGGCGATCCTCGCTGGCGCTGTTGCGGCTCAGAGTAACGCGCCGACGACGAACCAGGCACCGGGGCTGAAGGATCCGGCGAAGAAGGATAGCCGATGCGCCCAAGATTGAGTTCCAAAGGCGCAATGGGGGTACCATTGCACGCCATTAAGACGTGTTCCCTTTGTTAAGAACGCCGCAATGGTTGCGCACGGGTAGAATATAAAATATAGGATTTCATGTAGGGCTCGGCGTTGACGACGGAGTTATGGATAGATGAGCGAGCCTGTAGAGATGACTTCAGACGGCCCCA
>CAIPTQ010000370.1 GCA_903868035.1 uncultured Phycisphaerales bacterium | reverse complement strand
TTTTCGATTTTTGATTTTCGTTTTTTGATTGTGGGGGGTGTGGAGTTTGAGATGGCGGAAGATTGACGCGGGGCGGGCGGGGGGGTGTACTATGGGATGTGGCGTGATCAAAGAGGAGATGACGATGTTGGAGTTGCCGGCAGTGGATATTCCCGCGGAGGTGCTGGATTTATCGGGCAAGCCGCGGCATGTGGGGCGGGTGTTTTTCGCGCCGCCGCCGGGGGAGATCGGAGCGTTGTACCGGGCGGAGTCGTCGCTGAAGGCGGGGAAGCGGGAGATGGCGATCGTGGCGCGGTGGGTGATTGCATCGTTGGCGATGGTTCCCGGTGCGGGCCTTTTGTATTTGGGAATCGTCGATCGGCTCAACCCGGTGGATGCCGACTCGGCGATGCCGCTGTTTATCGCCGGCGCGGCGGTGGCCTTCATCGGGTGGGCGATCGCGTGGTATTCCACGCGGTTCAGGGCGAGCTGCGCGTATGTGGGGGAGCAGGGGGCGATACGGTATTTGCTCAAGGGGAAGCTGGAGAACAAGCCGCGGGTGCAGTTCATCGAATTTGCCAAGGCGGCGGAACTGCGGACGGGGCAGACGCGGCATTACTATAACGGCATATATACAGGGACGGCGTACAGCTTCAAGTGGACGGACGCCGCCGGGAAGACGGTGCTGAGTCTGTCGGGGAAACATCAGGGGAAGGATGGCACACCCAAGCAGGGGGATCCGTATCATTTCGCCAATGCCACGGAGATCGCCTGGAGCACATTTTTACTGAACCGGGCGGATGCGGAACTGGCGGAGCACGGGTCGCTGCGGTTCAACATCGACAAGAAGAAGGCGGTGATCGTCGGGCCGGGGTTCATCGAGTTTCATTTCGGGGGGCGCGTGGACCGCTGCGAGGCGGGGGACATCAAGTCGATCAACCTCAGCCAGGGGCAGTTTGCGATCCACCACCGGGACGCCAAGTGGTATTCGTCGAAGGGGAAGTTTGCGTTCCCGTACGGGAACATGGCCAACGCGCGGCTGTTTTTGCTGGTGCTGGAGCGGTTTCTGCCGTCATCGACGTGGGCGCAGAAGTGAGGCGGCACGGTTTCACCGCGGCGTAACCACAAAGATGCGATGCATACGAAAACGCACGAAGAATTTCGTCACCGAAGGCCCCGCGGCCGCCCTTAGTATCTGGGCTGTGGGGGGGGGCGAAGTTGCTGCATCTGCTGCTGGCGTTGGGCGGCATTGTCCTTGTAGACGGATTCGGCGACGGAACTCACAATGGTATTATCGCCCAAGCGCTGGAGATAGAAATCGCCGATCAGCCCGCCGGAAAACATGACGAAGACCACGGCGGCGGCGAAAAAGAAATTGGCCCGGCGCAGCCGATAGAAAAATAAAAACAGGGGGACCACCAGCACCACGGCCACGCCGACGCTTTCGAGCAGCGAAACCAGTAAAATGGTGTCGGGGTTATAGGTGTTGGCTTGATAGGTGCCGCGCAGCGTCATGGTGCCATGCAGCGCCGCCTCCAGATTCCATTGGGTAAAATAGTTGATGCAGAGGTAATAGACGATCAACGGCAGGGACATCACGGCGATCATCCGCCGGTAGGCGTTTTCGGGGAGGCTGAACTTCAAGGCCGCGCCGGCCTGCTGGATGAGGAACACAGTCAGGCCCATGACGCCCAGGAGAATGACCGCCGCATACACCATGTAGACGAGCGTTTGAACGGCGACGATTTTCCAGCCGCCGTCAGGCCAATTCGATGGCCCCAAGGTGACAAACATTTGGTATAGAAAGTGAATCCAATACCAATTGACCGCCCCCAATCCCACGATGAACAGCAGCACCGAGGCCCATTGATCGGTGAGTTTCAAGTACGGATCCGCGTAACCTGGATTCGGGCGGATTTCCGGTTCCTCGCCCGCCGCCGCCTGGCCGATGAGCGTCCGCGCGGTTTTTTTGCCCGTCGTGCGGTTGAAGCCGCAGCTCAGGCAGACGCGGTTGGCCGCGGGCAACGGCTTGCCGCAGCCGGGGCAGGGGGCCACGGCAGGCGGGGGGGAGGTGCGGGCATGCCCGGGTTGGGGGGGCGGACCTGCCGAGGCCCGCGCCGGCGCCGTCGGCATTGGGGGCAGAAGGTCATCGGCGGGAGCTTCCAAATCCAAGGCGACCGGAATGACAATGATCCCGCCGCAGGCCTTGCACTTGAGTTTTTTCCCGGCGAGGCTGCTTTCAACCTTATACCGTTTGGCACATTGGCCGCATTGCACCGTGGTGAGCATGGTTCTCCCTCCGGGGTGGAAAAAATGCCGCGCGGGGGTGATCCCCCGATTCGCGGTTTCGTCGAGGCCCGGGAAACGTACCCGGAAAGTCAGCGGGCAAGTGTACCACTGATTTGGGCGGCGGCAAGGCATGATGGGGGAGGATTTACGCAAGCTGAGCGTTATTTCGCGCAGGCACGTTTCTTTACCACGGAGTTACAGCGATGAGGAAGGGGAAATCAGTGGCGAAAGACTCCGCAGCAGAACGACGGGCGGGACGCCCGTGTTACTCGGGGCCGGTGAAGCCGAGGGATTCGTCGAGCCAGTCGTCGGTGGAGAGGACGCCTTTGCGCTGGGAGAGGGCGAGGCGCTGGGCTTTTTTCTGGGCGCGGGAGAAGAGGAGGGGGAGGAGGGGATTATTTAGGGCGCGGGCGGATTTGCCGGCCAGGAGGCGGGCGAGGGGGCGGAGTTTCTGGGCGTTGCGTTCGAGGAGTTCGTCGTCGAGGGAGACGAAGGCCTGGGCGCGGCCGGGGTCGCCCTGGCGGGCGGCGCGGCCGAAGAGCTGGCGATCGACGCGGCGGGCTTCGTGGCGTTCGGTGGCGATGACGCACAGGCCGCCGACGTCGCCGACGCCGCGGGCGAGTTTGATGTCGGTGCCGCGGCCGGCCATGTTGGTGGCGACGGTGATGCGGCCCAGGGTGCCGGCCTGGGCGATGATCTGGGCCTCCTCGGCATGGCGGACGGCGTTGAGCACCTGGTGTTCGAGGCCGAGGTTGGTGAGGAGTTCCGAGAGGCGTTCGGAGGCCTTGACGCTGCGGGTGCCCACGAGGATGGGCTGGCCGCGGGCGTGGAGGCGCTGGATTTCCTGGACGATGGCGACGAACTTGGCGTCGTCGGTGGCGAAGATGCGGTCGCGCGGCTGGGTGCGGATGCAGGGCTTGTTGGTGGGGATGAGGACGACGGGGAGCTGGTAGATTTGCCAGAGTTCGCGGCGGGACTCGCGGGCGGTGCCGGTCATGCCGCAGAGGCGCTGGTACATGCGGAAGAAGCGTTGGAAGGAGATGCGGGCGTAGTTGTCCTTGGGGGGATTGACGATGATGTCTTCCTTGGCTTCGAGGGCCTGATGGAGGCCGTCGCGCCAGGTGCGGTCGGGCATGAGGCGGCCGGTGAATTCATCGACGATGACGATTTTTTCCTGGTTGGGGTCGTCGCCTTCGCGCATTTTGCCCAGGCCGGCGGCGATGACGTACTGCTTGCCCTTGGCGTAGAACTCGCGGGCGGTGAGGGCCTGGTTGACGAGTTCCTCGGCGCGGCGGGCGCCGTTCCAGACGCCGCCATATTTTTCGGAGAGATCCATGACTTCGTTGAAGCCGTCGTCGGTGAGTTCGATTTCCTTGTAGCGGGGGTTGATGCGGAAATGCTTGCCGGAGACGAGCTGGGAGGCGATGTCGGCGGCCTGGCGGAAGGCGGTGACCTGTTCGTCGTTGGGGGCGTCGCCGGAGATGATCAGCGGGGTGACGGCTTCGTCGATGAGGACGGAGTCGGCTTCGTCAACGATGGCGAAACAGAGGCCGCGCATAACGAGGCGGTCGGTGCCGGCGCGATAGAGCATTTTGCCCAGGAGGGCGGCGGGGAGGTCGCGGAGGCGGCCCAGGGTGATGCGGTCGCGGAGGAAGTCGGCGCAGACCTCCTTGTTGGTGCAATAGGTGATGTCGGCATGATAGGCGAGGCGGCGCTCCGGGGGTTCGTCGTCGCCATCGAGGGAGGCGACGGTGGTGCCGCAGAATTCGTAGATGGGGCGCATGGTTTGGGCGTCGCGTTTGGCGAGGTAGTCGTTGACGGTGATGATGTGGCAGCCGCGGCCGCGCCAGCCGGCGATGGTGGCGGTGATGACGGCGGTGAGGGTTTTGCCTTCGCCGGTGGCCATTTCGATGACGCAGCCGTCGAGGAGGGCCAGGGCGCCGGCGACCTGGACGAGAAAGTGGGTTTCGCCGCGCTTGCGGGAGGAGACTTCGCGGATGAGGGCGGCGGCGCGGAGGGTATCGGCGGGTTTGTCGCGGCCGGTGCGGAAGAGGGCGCGGAAGTCGAGGGCGGCGGCGCGGAGGTGGGCGTCGGACATGTCGGCGTAGATCTTAGCGTGGGAGAGGGCCTTGGCGGCGCGGGCGAGGTAATTGCCGGTGCGGTATTTGAGGCGGCCGAGATAGCCTTTGGCGGTTTCAAAGAGGGCGTCGATGTTTTTGGGGAGGGGTTCGGTGCGGACCTGGCGGGCGAGCATCTGCCAAGTGGCGGAGGGAATGGCGGCGACGGGAGCTTCGGAGAGCTGCGTGGTGCCGAGGATGTTTTGGTTCATTGCCATAGTGGTCTGTTGCCAGTGGTCAGTGGTCAGTGGTCAGAAGAAAGAAGAAAGAAGAAAGAAGAAAGAAGTAAGAAGTAAGAAGAAAGAAGCTCATGATATTTGTTACATTTGGAATCTCTTTTGGAAGACTTGGCGGAGCTTGGTCCAGGCTTGCATCGCCAGGGGTTTGGGGGGGAGGTCGAAGCGGACGACGACGCGCTGGCCGGGGAGGATGGGGATGTTGTTGGCGAAATTATCCTTGATGGCCTGAGGGGCGTAGACGAGGGTGAGGTTGCCGATGCGGACTTCAAAGAATTGCTCGGTGGTTTTGGTGCCGTGCTGGTCGTCGGGGGCGGTGTTGAGCAGGCCGCCGACCTGGTAGCCCAGGGCGGGGGAGGGGCGCTGGTTGGAGCCGGCGGGGGCGAAGGCGAAGATGTCGCCGGTGAGGAGGATGTCGGGGCGGCCTTCGACGCGAATTTCGACGCGGCGGATGCCCTCGCCGTAGAGGGCGGCACTGAGGTCGTTGGTGACGGCGGCGCGGATGATGAGGTGGTGGAGGTTGGCGACCAGGCCGATGCGGTCGGAGCGTTTGACGTAGGCGAAGCGGCGGGTGTCCATATCGGGGGTGATGAGGACGCCGGAGAGGGGGGAGGCGAGGGTAAGCTGGCCGATCTGCTCCTGCTTCATGCGGATGAGTTCATCGATGCCGTTGACCTGGGACTGGATGAGGGGCGCGCCGCGCGGGTCGTCGGCATAGGCGGAGCGGAGTTCCACGAGGAGGCGGGTTTTGTCGGCCTGGAGCTGGGGGAGCTGGCGAATCTGGAGGTCGGGATTTTCCAGCCGGAGAAGGGTGTCGCCCTTGTAAGTGTAGGGCATGTGGAGGAGCTGGACGAGGGGATCGACGTCCTGGGGGGAATGGGGCTGGAGGTCCAGGAACGTGATGAGGCCCTCGCCGCCGGCATAAAGCTCCTTGAGGTCGCCGGAGTCGGGTTCGACGACGCCCTGGGCGCGGGCGCGGTCGGGGAAGCGGAGGATGCCCAGGCCGATGATGAGGGCGGCGATGGTGAAGCCGGAGGTGAACAGGGCGCGGGGGCGGGAGCGTTGGAGTTCCGGGCTGGTGAAGAGGTAATGGAGGAACTTGCCGGCGGGGACGATGGCCCAGGTGATCAGGCCGGCGATGGTCATGCCGGCGGCGAGGATGATGAGGGTGCCTTCGAGGACGGTGGTGAGGTAGAACATGATGCTTAAGGTGACGAAGATGCGCATGAAGAAGGAGGCGATCGCGTAGCAGAAGAGCCAGATTTTTTCAGTGGGGCTGTAGGCGGGGTTGCGGGCGGATTTGATGGTCCAGATATAGCGTTTGACGAGGTAGAAGATGAAATCCTTGGCGCGTTGGGCGAGGTTGGGGATTTCGAGGATGTCGGAGAGCATGTAGTAGCCGTCGTAGCGGAGAAGGGGGTTGGCGTTGAAGACGAGGGTGGAGAAGCCGGCGACGAACATGATGTTGTAGGCGAAGTTCTGGACGACGGTATTGTCATTGGCGTTGGCCCAGATGATGGCGGCGACGGCGGCGATGGCCAGTTCGACCCACATGCCCGCGGCCCCGACGATGGCGCGGTGCCATTTGTTGGCCAGGGCCCAGGAACTGGAGGCATCGACGTAGGGGATGGGGGTGAAGACGAGGAACATGATGCCGATGACGTGGACTTCGCCGCCGGTGCCGGCCTGTTTGCCGAATTTTTTGCAGGCGATGGCGTGGCCCATTTCGTGGCAGGCCTTGATGAGGGCGAAGGCGACGTAGAGGAGGATGAGGTTGTCGGGGGAGAGGATGCTGTTGGCGCGGCTGGAGATTTTGGCCTGCCAGCCGGGGAGTTGGAGGATGGAGTAGACGCCGGGGATGACGAGGGCGAGCCAGGCGAGGAGGCCCAGGGGGGAGAAGATCCAGCCCAGGAGAGGGAGCCATTTGTTGAGGAAGCGTTCGGGGTCGAAGATGGGGATGCGGGCGAACATGATGTTCATGAAGTAGCCGGCGATTTCGCGCTGCTTGCGCTTTTTGTAGCGGGCGAAGAGGGTGTGGGTGTCGGCGGGGACTTCGGCCTGGAGGAGGTTGGAGGTGTAAAGCTGGCCGAGGAGCTGGATGGCTTCGCCCTGGGTGGGGGCGTCGTCGCCGAGTTGTTCGTTGGCGAGGTTCCAGGCGTCGCCGACGGAGCGTTTGCCGTCGAGGAGGGCGATGAAGCGGTAGGCGGGTTCGGCGAGGCGGAAGAAGGCGTTGTTGGAGTGGTCCTGGATGACGTGCCAGGGCTGGCCGCGGAAGTGCTGGCGGGAGACCTGGACGGTGGAGCGGAGGCGCGGATGGAGGTCCGCGACGCGGTACCAGGATTCGTGGAATGTGGGGCGTTCGACGGGCATGGGGAGCGAGTCCTTGTGGATGCGGGACGATGGAGTGTAGCACAAGGGCGGGATTGTGCGAAAGGGGAAGCAAAGGTGCAAAGGTGCGGCGCAGGCAATGCGCGGGGGCCGGGGCAGGCACTGTCCAATAACATCCACCGATCACGATTACCGATCCAATATTCACCGGCCCATTGGCAATTTCCGCGCGCCGCCCTACACTCTGCGCATGGCTACCACCTTTCAACCTCCCCCCGGGACGCGCGATTTTTACCCCGAACAGATGGCCCTGCGCCGCTACATCGAGGACACCTGGCGGCGGGTTTCGCTGCGGCACGGTTTTCTGGAAGTCGATGGCCCCACTTTTGAGTTCCTGGACCTGTACAAGGTCAAGGGCGGCGGGGGCGATGAAATCGTGTCGCAGTTGTTCCACTTTGAATCGCGCGGCGAGGACAAAAAGGAATTCGCCCTGCGGCCGGAGTTCACGCCGACGCTGGCGCGGATGATCGCCGCCAAAGCCAATGCGCTGCCGCGGCCGATCAAGTGGTTCAGCATCCCGCGCTGCTACCGTGCCGAGCGCCCGCAGAAGGGGCGGCTGCGGGAATTCATCCAGTGGAACGTGGACATGCTGGGCGGGGAGACGCCCGAGGCGCGGCGGCAGTTCGATTTGGAAGTGGCCGCCCTGTGCCTGGATTGTTTGCGCGAGTTTGGCCTGGCCTGTGGCGACATTCAATTTCTGTGGAACGACCGGCTGCTGGTGGAGGAGCTGTTTCGACTGGCGGGCGTGCCGGCGGAGCGTTTTGGGTTTGCCTTTTACCTGTTGGACCGGGTCGCCAAGCTGGTTCCCGAGCAGCGGGGCAAGCTCTACCAGGAAAACGGCGTCAGCGAGCGCGAGCGCGGCTTTTTTGAGAAGCTGGCCGCCGGGCGGGATCCGCTGCAAGGGGATTTTTGGCAGGATCTGGCCGGCGGCGCCGCGACGCCGTACGAGGCGTTCGCCCAATCCATCGCGGCGGCCCAGGCGCAGATCGAGAAGACGTTGGCGCTCCTGGGGCTGGCGGGCTTCGCGAAGTATGATGCCTCCATTGTGCGCGGCCTGGCGTATTACACTGGTTTTGTATGGGAAATCTCCGACACCTCCCGCGAGAACCGCGCGCTGGCCGGCGGGGGGCGGTACGACAAGCTGATCGAAATGTTCGGCGGCCCGCCGCTGCCGGCCACGGGTTTTGGCATGGGCGACGTGGTGCTGGCGAACCTCCTGCAGGAGCGCGCCAAACTCCCCGGCAACCTCGCCCGCGGCCCGGCCCCGGACGTATTTGTCATCAACGCGCTGCCCGACCCCGACCCGGGGCTGAAGCTTATGGGCGAGCTGCGGGCCGGCAAATTCGCGGTCGGCGCGAGCTATAAGACGACGAAGAACATCGGCAAACTTTTGCAGGAAGCCTCCGCCAGCGGCGCGAAATACGCCCTGATCCTCGCCCCGGCGGAATGGGACAAAACCGGCGGACCCTTTGTGAAGCTGAAAAACCTCGTCACCCGCGATGAGAAAGAACTGACGCTCCCTGACATCATCCCCGCCCTCGGATAACGCGGGCGTTTCGCTCCTGCCGCCGTAAATAAATTCACATATAGAGCGTCATGCCGCAGCTTTCGATGCGCGATGGCGGCGCGGTTTTGGCGGCGCAGTCTTGCCAGCGCGGAGATCGACGATGGGATGGCCGCTCTTTTTCTGCGCGCGCATCAAATAGCGCCCATAAGCCTGGGCGTCATAGCCAAATTGCTTCGCGATTTTTTCACGAACCCGGCGGATTTCTTCAATAATCGGGTCCAACATGTTGGTCTCCAAGCAGGGCGTCAGGAGTTACGACTTCGGGCATAAGCAGACCGGATCGGTCGCAGTAACTCCGCACTAATTTCAGTATATGCGGATTGGCGATATGAGTACAATTCCAGGTCAACAAAATGTCGATTCGACGATGGGCGCAAATCGCGATGTGGTACGCGTCCAGAAGCGCCTTGGAGGGCAGTGCGTTGACACGAACCAATTCGCCGGCCGTTCCCACGATTGCCTCATCGGTCGGCAGGACGGGGATACCCCTGACCAGCGCCTGGCGGTCAGCCGCGGCGGTCGGATCGCCCTTCGAGATTTCGTCCAGAACAACTTGCGAAATGAAGAGTTCGTACTCGGCGCGTCTTTCGTCCCACCATCGATGGGTAATCTGGCGATGACTTTCCACCGTGATGTCACTTGAGGGTCGATTTGTAAGACAACCAATGATGGTGGTTTCGAGGTACAGCGTTGGTTTGTGCATGAGGATCTCCCACTAGCCGAATAATTGATTGAAGGCCGACGGGTCGATTTTGCAGAGTCTGTCGGCAAACTCGTTGACGTAGAACATGTCGGGTAAGAAACGTTGAGCGCGCACGCGGATCATGAAATCGGGCTCTTTGGGATCGGGGGTAAAGAGCACCAATCCGATTCCGAAAAGCATACACAAGGACTCCAACCGGTCCTTGTCATCTTCGGATATCGTCTTGGGCATGACCACATAACATTTGGCAGCGAAGAGCCGGTAGGCAACAGCTTGGCCGAAGGCCACCACCGGCTGATTGGGGTCTATCTTGACCTCGGCAGCAATAATTTCCTGATCGAATTTGATTCGGTCCGACGCCAAAGGTTTATATACCCCCACCACGTCGGGGGTTCCCCACTTTCTCTGGAAGCTGGCACCGCCGACGGCCACGGCATTGATGGCCTCGCCCAATTCCGTCTTCAGATAATCCGCGAACGGTTCGTAGAAAGCTTCCTCTTCAAATTTGGTCGCTGATGTTGGTGGTGCGACTTCAACTTGCCCACCATACGCGACGGAAATGGCCGGTATATAGAGGCCGCGGCTTGGCTTGGCGACTTTATCGGGGGACGTCTTATCCAAGTCCCAAACTGACCCGTGGATCGTGTTGACGGGAGTCTCTGGATGGCGCTGAAGAATGGCCTTCACCAACTCGCTGTAACGTATTCCACCAGGATATGCGGCAATAATTTGGATCGCTTCGGCCTGGATTTCTCGAACCCGCAATTTCGCCATGAAAGGATACTCCGTTAACTTGCGCGGCCAGATGGAACAATAAAAGGTCGGGCTGTGTGCGTACCTTATATCCGCACGCCACCTGCCGCAAGCTCAACACCCTGGACGGTGTCGGAGCGGATGTACTTCTTGAAGTCGTCGGGGAATTTCTGGAGGATGGTTTTGACGACCCAGTTGGTGCCATCCGCCAGGCCGCATATCGTCGTGCCGGGCATGGTGCCTTGGGAAAGGGCGAGTTCCATGAGCATATCGAGGTCTTTGGGGCGGCCGCGGCCTTCGAGGATGCGGTTGAGCATTTTGTGCATCCAGGCGGAGCCTTCGCGGCAGGGGGTGCATTGGCCGCAGGATTCGTGGGCGTAGAAGCGGACGCAGTTGCGGGCGACCTTGACCATGTCGGTGGAGTCGTTCATCACCGTGACGCAGGCGGTGCCCAGGCCGAGGACGCCATATTTTTTGCCGATGTCGAAGTCGAGGGGGGCGTCGTATTGGTCGGTGCCGAGGACACCCATGGAGATGCCGCCGTGGAAGGCGGATTTGTACTTGCCTTGGATGCCGCCGTACTTTTCGAGGAGTTTGGACATGGGGATGCCGAGTTCGTCTTCGTAGACGCCGGGGCGGTTGACGTGGCCGGAGAGGCCGAAGAGCTTGGGGCCGGAGGAGGAGGGCGTGCCCATGGCTTTGAAGGCGGGGGCGCCGTGTTCGACGATGAAAGGGAGGCAGGCGAGGGTTTCGACGTTGTTGATGATGGTGGGCTTGGCGAAGGCGCCGGCGACGGCGGGGAAGGGGGGCTTGATGCGGGGCCAGCCGCGCTTGCCTTCGAGGGCCTCGAGGAGGCCGGTTTCCTCGCCGCAGATGTAAGCACCGGCACCGCGGTGGAGGTAGCAGTTATGGACGATGTCGGTGCCGGGATGTTTGGTGCCGAAGATGCCGGCGGCATAGGCTTCCTGGATGGCGTCTTCCATGATGCGGGCCTGGGCGTGGTATTCGCCGCGGATGTAGATGTAGCTGGTGGCGATGGAATTGGCGAAGGCGGCGATGGCGATGCCTTCGAGGATGACGTGGGGGTCGTAGTCGGAGAGGTAGCGGTCCTTGAAGGTGGCGGGTTCGGATTCGTCAAAGTTGACGGTGAGGTAGCGCGGGTGGAGATCCTTGGGGAGGAAGGTCCACTTGATGCCGCAGGGGAAGCCGGCGCCGCCGCGGCCGCGGAGGCCGGAGTCCTGGACGAGCTTGATGATGTCGGCGGGGGGGAGGGTGAGGGCCTTGCGGTAGGAGACGTAGCCGCCGGTGGCGATATAGTCGGCATAGCGGACGAGCCGGCGCCGGGCGGGGTCGGCGGGGATGCGTTTGAGGAGGACGGGGGCGGAATAGGGCATGGGGGGGACCTCGACGGGATCAGTGCTTTGTAACGAATTTACGACGATGCGATTTGCGGACGGAAGTGACATCACTTATTCGCGTCATGCCCTTCTCCACACTTCGGAAATGTTCTGCCATACGGTGCATATCATAATCGAATCGGCGCGCAAGCTCATCCTTGGCCTCCCACACCTCTTCAAGAATCGGGTCGAATTTCATGGGCGATCCTCAAAAAGCGCCAATTTCATGGCGCTGCCTTGGCGGACTTTGGATGCTGTTTCTGGTGATAGTTGGCCAAGATGACTTTGGCGCGCCGGTTTGAATTTTCCAGGAGTCTCCCCAAATCTCCACCTGCTTCTTTGAGCAGTTTTCGCCGCACTTGGCGAAGCTCCTGCATAATTGGGTCTTCTTTCACTTTTCGCTCCTTGTTATTGAGATCCCAGTAGGTCGGATGGCGTGGTGATGATAGGCCGGTGCCGACCGGATTGCCGCAAATAATCATACACGAAAGGAAGCGTCGTAGGATTGGCCAGATGCTTCAAATTCCACGTGAGCAATATGTCGGCCTTGAAGCGGATGGCGATGGCAAGGTGAACTGCATCGACCTCCGCTTTTCGAGGGATAAGCCGTTGCGCCAAAAATTCCATCCCCAGTTCACGATCGGCGGGAATAGCCTCAACCCGGTCCAATCCTGCGATCAACGCGATCCGTTTGGATGCGAATTCCGTGTCTCCGTCTTCCGCCTCGACCAGAACTTCACTGGAAGTGAAGACACGGTACTTCATCCGCTGATGATTCCACCAGTTATGGGTATCTCGTTGCCGGGCGGCCGTCACGAGCACCATGGAAGGCTCAGCACAAAGGAAGCTGAAAATGGAAGTTTCCAAATAAATGCTTTTCATCACCGTGGTCATGTTCAGTCACTCAACGTCCCTGCCCGTCGCCGAGAGAATGCGGCAGATCTCTTGGCAAATTTCGGAGCGTTTGCACGATGCTGTCCGCCGTCAGCGGCCCGTGTATTTCCCCATTGATCAGCGCCGCCGGGGCTTTTTCGCACAGGCCCAGGCATTCCACCTCGAACAGCGTGATCATGCCGTCGTCGGTGGTTTCGAAATTCTCGATCCCGAAAACCTCCTTGATGCGCTGGAGGATTTGCTCGTGGCCGGAGAGTTCGCAGGCGATGGACCGGCAGACGTTGACCACGTACTTGCCGGTGGGCTCGAAGCGGAACTCCTCGTAGAAGGAGGCGGCATCCTGGACGGCGGCGGGGGTGAGCTCCAGGAGCGCGGCGGCTTCGTCGATGGCCTGCGGGGCGATGAAGCCATACTCGTGCATGATGAGGTGGAACAGCGGCAGCAGCGCCGCCTGCTTGCGCGGATAGCGGGGGAAGTATTTTTCGACGATCTCCTTGCGGATGGCGTCGGTGATGTACGGCTCCGTCCGTGTCGAATGATACGGTTGCAGGCGATTTTGCACGATCCAAGCCATGAATTCCTCGAGAAGTCAGAAGTCAGAATCCAAGAGACAATGGTTACCGATCCAATTCGGCGGCAATGATGTTCAAACTCCCCAGCACCGCCACCACGTCGCTTATCATGTGCCCTTCGATCATCTTGGGCAAAATCGACAGATGAATGAACGACGGCGGCCGCGTCCGCGCCCGCCACGGCACCGGCCCGCCGTCCGACACAATGTAATACCCCAGTTCGCCGTTGCTCGTCTCGCAGCACCCGTACACCTCGCCCTTCGCCGGCTCAAACCCCCGGTTGGTCATAATCATCTCAAAGTGCTGGATCAGCCCCTCGATGCTGCCGTACGTCTGCGACTTGGGCGGCAGAATCTCCTTCCCCTCCACCGCCACATTCACCGGCCCGCCGGGAATTTTGTCGATGAGCTGCCGGATAATCCCCATCGCCTGCTTCATCTCCTCCAGCCGCACCAGATAGCGGGCCAGGCAGTCCCCCGTCTTCATGATCGGCACCTTGAACTCCACCGCCTTGGCCCCCTGGCCGTCCCAGTTGTCCGCAAAGCACAGATATGGATCATCCTTCCGCACGTCCCGCAGCACGCCGGCGGCACGGGCCAGCGGCCCCGACATCGACCAGTTGATCGCCTCCTCCGTGGTCACCGCGCTGACGCCCTGCGTGCGGTCCAGGAAAATGCGGTTGCGGTTGAGCAGGATTTCGATGTCATCGATGGCCTTGGGCAGCGTCCCATCGACGAACTTCTTGACCAGCTTGATGAAAACGGCGTCGTCGATGTCCTTCATCACCCCGCCCACCCGGAAGTACGACGGATGGAAGCGGCTGCCGGAGACATACTCGATGATATCGTTGATCGCCTCGCGTTCGTTGAAGCCGAAGAGGAACGCCGTGAACGCCCCCAGGTCCAGCGCCGCCGCCCCCACACACAGCAGGTGATTCTGCAACCGCCCCAGCTCCCCCAGAATCGTCCGCAGCACCGTGCAGCGGGGCGTGAGCTGAATGTCGAAGAGCTTCTCGGCCGCCCGGAACCACGCGATCTCATTGGCGATCGGCGAGATGTAATCCATCCGATCCACAATCGTCGCGTACTGGTTGTAATTCAGAACCTCGGCATTTTTCTCAAACCCCGAATGCAGATACCCGATGATCGGCACGCACCGCACCACCCGCTCGCCGTCAAGCTCCAGCACCAGCCGTATGGTCGTGTGCGTCGCCGGATGCTGGGGCCCGAAGTTGAGCGTCCAGAGGTTGTCGTCGGACGACAGTATGGGCGTGGCCAGCGGGTTCTCCACGAGAAGCTGCTGGACTCCCTTTTCAAGCGTAAAGGCCATCGGTTGGGCTCCGGATGGTGACCATGCCGCACTTGCGGGAAAGAGCGGGCGTTTCCCGAGTGTGGCGATAAAGTCATCATACCGTCGGGGCGAGGCCGGACAAGCGTGATTTGACCATGGGGGCAACGGGGCGGATGGGCATGGGCATCCAACCCGCACGCAGGGTTTGACGGTTGTTGATGCGGCGGGTATCAATTGTAGCCCAGACAAGTCATTTGCGAGGAGGCTTTTCCATGACCAACAAGGTTGATAGCGACGCTGGCGGCCAGACGCGGCATTGGGCCCGGATGACCGCGCGGGGCGCGGCAATCGCCGCCTGGGCGCTGCTGGCGAGTTGCGGCAAGCCGCCGGCACCCACCCCCGCTGTGGATCCCAACAAGCCCCTCGTGCCCCGGATCGTGATGGAGACGGTGAAAACCACGCCGGACACTTGGTCCTCGGCAATGGTCCTGAACCACGGTGCAACTTTGATCGCCCGGGGCCAGATCCAAGTGGGCATCTGGGACATCAAGGATGGCGCCCTGCCGACGAGCATTCCCATTCCGATATTTGTGACGTCCCTGGCCGTCAGCCCCGATCAGCAAATCGCCGCGGCCGCCTCGCCCTCTGGCATGGGCGATTTGTTGCTGCTTGACATCCCCACCCGCAAACAGGTCGCCGACATCCCGCATAACGCCACGGTCATGGCCGCGCTGTTCTCGCCCGATGGAAAAACGATCGCCAGTGTGGATATCCAGGGCATGTTCCGGCTGTTCAACGCCCAGACGCGGGCCAAGCTCAAAGAACAAAAACTCGGCGGTGCGACGTATTTTGTTCCCGCGCCGGATGGCGCGACCTTCCTGGGTTGCAACCAACTGCTGAACTTCGCCGGCGCGACGCTCGCGAAATTCCCGCCGCCAGTGAGTGCCGCCGCATTCAGTCCGGACGGCAATATGCTGGCGATCTCCGGCACGGACCTGAAATTGTGGGACACCAGCGGCAAGGAACTCAAGGCCTTTGCTTCCCAGGGCGGAAGTCAGACCCTGGCGTTCAGCCCCGATGGCAAGTTGCTGGCGGCGGCGGGTGCCGCAAACATGGAAGTGTTCGACGTGGCCTCCGGGACGCTGCTGTGGAGTCAGGGCGTCAAGGAGGCCCAAAGCCTCTCCTTCAGTGCCGACAGCGCCGCCCTGGCCGTGGCCGACAAGGACGGCGTGCGACTCCTGCACGCCCACACCGGCAAAACCGCCTTCACCCTCGACGGCGGCGCCCAGGGCGCCAGCGAGGCGGTGTACGTGCGCGATCCGAAATGGCTCGTCACCTTCTGGGACGATGGCAAGGTGCGTATCTGGGACGATCCTCCGGCGAAATAATCTGAACTATGCCGGCACTTCCAAAAACCGCAGTTCATCCGTCGCCACATCCAGCAGCGCCACCGACCGCGTCTTCGCCCGGTGCAGCGCCCCGGGGTTGATGATCCGCGTCTTGCCCACCCGCTCATCCCGCCGCACGTGCGTGTGGCCATGCACTACGTATGCATATTCCCCGCTCAGCGCCAGCTTGTGCAGCAGATCCCAATCGTGCCCGTGCAGCAGCGCCACGCGCTGTCCCGCGAACGTCAAGTCCGCCACAGTTCCGTAGCAGTGCAGATCGTACGCCAGCGCCGCCGCGCGGATCGCCGCATGGTCAAACTCGTTGTTCCCGAACACAAAGTGAAACGCCCCCAGCCCCGCGAACCATGTCAGCATCTGGGCATCCACCAAATCCCCGGCATGCAAATATGCCGCCGGATGGTGCGGCGCCAGCAACTCCAGCGCCGCCCGCGTGCTGTGGGCGTTATCGTGCGTGTCAGCTAACAGGGCCAGTAGCATGCGTCGCTTCTTCCTCGTGGGAACTGGACGGCTCAGGATAACCGAAACCATCCGCCTTTCGCCAAAGGTGTAACTACCCCCCACCCTCGGCGTATACTGGTGCATCCACGGCTGGTTGGCGTTTGGAACTTGCTTCGCTTTTTGGGTATCAGAATTCATGACCGCTCCCGCAGGTGATCCCCCTTCCCCGCCGCCGACCCCATCGGTTCCCCCGGCACCCCCCCCGGCAACCCCGAATCCCCCCCCCCCACTGTTGTGCCGGTG
>CAIPTQ010000369.1 GCA_903868035.1 uncultured Phycisphaerales bacterium | reverse complement strand
CTGCCGGACCGCCGCGAGTGTCTCTTGAAAGGCGGGCAGGTCGGCGGCGACGGTCTTTTTAGCTTTGGGTTTGACCCCGGCCAGGTAGCCGGACACCGTATAAGGGGCGATGAAATAGCCGTCGGCCAGGCCCTGCATCAGGGCGCTGGCGCCCAACCGGTTGGCGCCATGGTCGGAGAAGTTGGCTTCGCCCAAGGCAAAGAGGCCGGGGAGGGTGGTCATCAAATTGTAATCAACCCACAACCCGCCCATGGCGTAATGCGGGGCGGGATAAATCCGCATGGGCTGTTCGTAGGGGTTCTCGGCGGTAATCCGCTGATACATCTCGAAGAGGTTCCCGTACTTCTCCCGGATCACGCCCTCGCCCTGGCGGGCTATCGCCTCGGCAAAATCCAAATAGACCGCGACGCCACTGGGGCCGACCCCGTGCCCTTGGTCGACCATGACCTTGGCGTTCCGGCTGGCCACGTCGCGCGGCACCAGATTGCCGAAGGCCGGATACTTCTCTTCCAGGTAGTAAAACCGTTCCTCCCCCGGAATGGTGTTCGGCGGGCGCTTGTCGCCGGCTTTCCGCGGGACCCAGATGCGGCCGTCGTTCCGCAGGCTCTCGCTCATCAGCACCAGTTTCGACTGGTGCGAACCGGACCGCGGAATGCAGGTCGGGTGGATCTGCGTGTAGCACGGGTTGGCGAAACAGGCGCCGCGCTTATAGGCGGACCAGAGCGCCGACACGTTGCTGGCCTGCGCGTTCGTGGAGAGATCAAACACGTTGGTATAACCGCCCGTGGCCAGGATCACGGCGTCCCCGGCATAGGACTCCAGCTGGCCGGTGATCATGTTGCGGACGACGATGCCGCCCACGCGGCCATCCTCCACGACCAGATCCTGCATTTCCCGGCGGGGAAACAGTTTGATCTTGCCGACATGTACCTGGCGCATCAGCGCGCTATAGGCGCCGATCAGCAGTTGCTGGCCCGTCTGCCCGCGCGCATAAAATGTCCGGGAAACCTGTGCGCCGCCAAACGAACGGGTCTCGAGCGCTCCGCCGTAGTCCCGCGCAAAGGGGACGCCCTGGGACACACACTGATCGATGATGTGGCCGCTGACCTGGGCCAGACGATAGACATTCGCTTCCCGCGAACGGAAATCGCCGCCCTTGATGGTGTCGTAGAACAGGCGGTAGATGCTGTCGTTGTCGTTCGCGTAGTTCTTGGCGGCATTGATGCCGCCCTGGGCGGCGATGCTGTGGGCCCGGCGGGGGCTGTCCTGCAGGCAGAAGCAGCTCACGTTGTAGCCAAGTTCGGCCAGGCTGGCCGCGGCGGACGAGCCCGCCAGCCCCGTGCCCACCACCAAGACATGGTATTTGCTTTTGTTGGTCGGGTTGACCAAGCGCAGGTCATGGCGGTGATTCTCCCATTTATCCACCAAGGGACCGGAAGGAATTTTCGCGTCGAGAGTGATCATGCCATCCTACCTATTTTCAAAAAGAAACAGAACGCCAGGCTGGCGTAGCCCACGGCCAGGATCAAAGCGGTGGCCCGGCACACCAGGTCCACCCAGACATCATGCCGCCGATGGCGCAGCCCGAAGGTGACCAGGAGGCTGGTGAACCCGTGAAACAGGTGCGTGCCCAGGGCGCAGAAACCTGCCGCATAGATGATCACGCTGACCGGGTTCGTCAAAATGCTCTGCACCCG